>CAJQKB010000083.1 GCA_905478775.1 uncultured Opitutales bacterium
TTTTAGAAGACATGAGCAATAATAAAAGAAGTTTAAATTTCCAACAAGTGATTACTTGCTTTTCTTCTCATTTTCGGACGGGTTCTTTTTTTCCGGTTTTTCATTCGAATCGGATCCTGAAGGTCTTTCATTGGATGGTTTTTTCTTCGGTTCGTCTTCGTTCTGTGAAGGAGGGGTACCCACTTGGGTACTTTCCTTAGTACTTCGCTTTACATTTGAAGCAGCGCTCTTGGATTCCGATTTTTCTTTTTCAGAACTTGGCTCACTTTTACCGTCTTTTGAAATATCCGATTTGATCTGAGTATCTTTCTTTTCGTTCGCACGGGTAGATTTATCAGTTGAATCTTTAGGCGCAGCAGAATTAGGGCTTTTTCCTTCACTCGAGGAAGAGGAACTTGTTTTCGATTCACCCGATGGCTTTTTGGAATCTTTTCTATCTTCCTTTTTACTATCAATTGACTCTTTGCTCTTCGTGTCATCGGAGTCGGTCTTGGGGATTACCTTTTCCTTATGTTCTTTCTTTGCCGGTTTTAATTTTGCCTTTTTTGCCTCCTCCGCCACGCGGTTTTTCCGAGCTTCGATGAAAGAGACAACGCAAAGAATCACGAAGATCAAGAGTAAACCAGAAGAAAGAAGCATGACCGTTGGTTTGAGACTCGATATTTGAATGATCATGAAAGGCTCTTCTTTTAGCCAAGTCATTTCCGAGTATGCACCTAGGAGCATTTTTGTGACTACAAAAAAGCAAATTAAGGCCACCAAAACAGCAGCATGCATGAAATGCTTATGTGCTTTGGGGAATTTGTCTGCACCTAAAGTGAGTAATATTAATATAATTCCTAAGATTCCTGGTATGAATGCTGTCCAACTTGTCCCAAATTCGATTTTCTCGTTTGGTTTTGGTTTGGGAGTGATATCAATATTTTTCCAATTGTTAGATTGGAGAGTGATTGGACCGGGCGAATTAGCAGCTTCTTTATATATAAAGCGTACCTTGGAAGAATTCTGGTCCACATTAGCCCAGTCAATTTCAACGGAATCGCCATCTCCAGCCCCTTGGAAATTATCTGATTCCTGTGTCAGTGCCTTCATGGTTTCTCCCTTTGAAGAGGCATACCAAAAAGATTTTTTGATATAACCTCGATCGGTTGCACCATTTTCAATGGCATAATTCCCCTGTGATGCATCTTTGGCGTGGTTTAGATTTAAATTATATATCATCCAATAGGCATGTTCCCCGGCTGCATCACTGGATGCAAAGCCTAGATCGAGCTCATGGCTCTGATTGCCATCTGACAGAGTCAGTTGTGCATCCTCCGCCAACGGCCCTGTTATCTTTATGGAAAGTCCAGGTTCTTGGAACAGGTATCCTGCGATTCCTGTTAAGATTAACAATCCACCAATAATGAATGCGGGAATTTTTATCATAGTATTAAAAAATTGTTTTAAATGCATTGATGCAAGCACGGAAACTCATTCCGGGAGAATAATGTGTATTTTTACATTCGGAATTTATTAAAACTTTCTTTATTTGTATCTTCTTCATGTCTCCAGATATACTTTACTCTACATTAGCGACTCCAATACTGGAGGAATCAACTGATTTAGATGAACGACTTGCCACCCCTTGGAAGGTCATTGTGCTCAATGATCCAGTCAACTTAATGAATTATGTGGTCATGGTATTTCGGAAAGTATTTGGGTATAACGATACCAAGGCGACAAAACATATGATGGAGGTACATGAATTGGGAAAATCAGTTCTGTGGGTCGGAGAAAGAGAGCAGGCAGAGAACTATGCGTACCAATTACAACGCTGGCGCTTGCAAACAATTTTGGAAAAAGATGATTGAGTTTAGCCTACAGGTTGAGTGTCATATTATTCAGGCGATCCTACCGGAGATGGGAAAACTTTTTGCATTATCCGCGAAAGTCGAAGAATTTCCCGACCTCTTTCCTGACCTTGATGATCCGGAACTTAAAGAATCTTGGAACGATGGTCTTAAAGAGGAAGCGAAGGGAGATCGAAATGCCTTGGCACGCTTGCTGAAGAGTCCACGACTTCCTTACGGTAGGGTAGAGGTGGAAGAGGACGATGTGGACGATTTATTGCGTGGACTGACGGAGATTCGCTTTACGATTCGAAAAACTTCCTTAAAGAGTGTGACCGATGAAGAACTGGAGTCTGGAATGCCTTCCCTCACATCGAGTAAGCCTGAAGTAAGAATCGGTTATTTCTCCTACCTGCTCATGGCGGAAATTCAGGAAAGACTAATCGAGGAAATTGTTTAAGTTGGGCGAAGTATTCGGTTGTTTGCCACTGCAATACCTCCGAGCATAGCCCCAACTATCCCGATATAGCCCTGATCTGTCCCAGCTAAATACAGATTTTTGAGAGAAGTTGAACCAGTTCGACTCTTTGTGGGAGATCCATACAATGCACCGTTGGCATGGTGAGTGTACTTTTTTATTGTCCTGGGTGTGAATGTGTCAGTCATCAGCGTTGCACTAAGGAAATCGTTTTTTTGAATATTACCATTGGGGAGATAGCTTAATGCTTTGTCTCTCATTTGAGATTCGCATTTTTCTTTTTCTTGCTCATATTCCTCGTCCTTAAACGAGGTCCATTTTGAAAAATTAGCTGGATTGGTTATTCTCAATCTTGCTTCTTCAATATCCACATTTTGAGGGTCTTGGTAATTTTCAGGTAGGCATATAACTCCGGAGGAAAGATCAATACTTCCTTCGGGCTGTTCATATCGAAACTTTTCACTATCATTGAAAAAAACAATGGTTTCATCCCATCCGAAATCGCTGGGCTTTCCATTAAATACAGAAATAGTTTCAATCACTGAGAATTTCCCTTCCTCAGTTTGAGTCGAATTTAATTCCTTAGAATTGAATAGTTCTTCTGTTTCGACCACCCCGCAAGTTGAAATTATTTGATCAGCAGTAAAAATCTCTCCACTTTCCATCACAATTTCAGTTGCTAATTCATGGTTGGAATTAATTTTTTGAACTCCTGAATTCATCAATCTCGTGACTCCAAGTTCATCAATTTTCTTTACTAAGGGATCTAACAATGCCCGTATTCCCAAATTGGGGCGGGCAAGGCCTTGTTTAAAAATAGCATCGAAGAGCATCACAAAAGTTGCGAAATCAATATCATTTTCTTGAGCAGAGCCATAATAGCAGGTTGGACAAAGAAGCATTTCCCCGAGGAGTGGATCGGAAAAAATGTCATTCAGGATTGCCCGGGTAGACAGGTCGGGAACATCAACAGAATAAGCGTCAAAGGCATCCATTTTTTCGAGCAAAGCTTGAAAGTTGTTTATTTCCTTTGGGAAAATTGTTTCAATCTCGGACAGAAAAAAATCGAAATCGTTGTTAAATCGAATGTCTCGATTGCCAAAGCTTATTCTCGATGTGCTTTGTGGATATAAGTTTAAACTATCGAAGGGAATACGAAGTTGCCTACAGGCACGCAGAAGGGGAGAGGCTTTCCCGGAAGATGGTGATGGAAAATTGGTGACGGCATGAAGGCCGACATCAAATTTTCTTCCCTTTCTTGCGAAGAAACTATTTAGACCACCCACAACAAAATGTTTCTCTACAATAATCACTTTTTTCCCGAACATTGCCAACCTTACGGCCGCAGAAAGTCCAGATAGACCAGCACCAATTATGGCAACTTCGAAGTGATTTTCTTTCGTCTGAATATTAGGATCTTACTTTTAGTCCAATCATGGACTAGTAATTATGCGGCCGTAGCTTCGAACTTGGGCAAAAGATAGTTTCCACAACTTTCTAAGGATTCAAGCTGTCTGTACTCCGCTTCCGGAACATCAATGCTATGTTGCTTGCGAAGTTCCATAACAATATCAAGAAAGTCCATGGAGTCTAAGTCGAGTTGATCACGCAACCGAATTTCTGGCTTCACATCGCTCAAGTCCTCATCGGGAGCGATTTCTGCAATTATGTCGAGTACGATTTGTTTAACTTTATCCTTATTCATGAGTAAATTAATTATCCTTCTTATACTACCCTACAAATTTTTTCAAGATAAGAACTGAATTGATTCCAAGCATTCCAAAAGAATTATTAAGAATGACATTAATTCCTCCTTTTTTTTCTTTGGCTTCGTTCATAACTAGCCCTGGGAGAGCACAGGAAGGATCCAAGTCATCCAAATTAATAGTTCCATGAGCAGTTCCGTCTATGAAAGAAGGAATGTTTCCCGCTAATTCCAGAGCACCTGCTGCACCCATGGAATGACCAATAAAACTCTTGGTATTATTAATTAAAGTACCTGTTCCTTCACTAAATACATTCCTTAGGGCCTTGCATTCCTGCTCGTCACCCTGTGGCGTAGAAGTCGCATGAGAACTGACTAAATCTACCATCGACGCTTCAATTTCAGCTCGATCTAAGGCTTGTCTGATACATTGTTCCTGCCTTTCAGGATTTGGTAAAACATAGTCTGTACCATCCGAATTAATGCGGTACCCCATAATTTCCGCAATGATATTTGCTCCTCTTTTGAGGGCATCTTTTAAGCGTTCAAGCACATAGATACATCCACCCTCACTGACAACAATTCCATTCCGACCCCGATCGAATGGTCGACTTGCTTTTGTAGGATCCTCGTGGGCTGCCAATGCACCCTGACTCTTAAAACCGGCAAAAATTCCATAGGCTCGTATACTCTCGCTTACTCCGCCTGCCAGTGCCCAGTCACACTCTCCCAAGCTTAACATTTGAACCCCCTGAATTATCCCTGCATTACCGGCGGCACAGGCGGCACCAACAGTATAGTGTGGTCCCGTTAATCCGAGATTGATGGTAATCTCACCGGCAGGGTTGTTGGCAACAGTACGGGGATTATGATGGTGGCTCCAATATTTAACTTCCTCGCTGTAGTGATCAAAAAGTTGGCAAACCTCAGTTTCAGTTTCCACATTCCCATGCTCAGTTATTCCAAGATAAACTCCCACTTTGGAAGGATCAATTTCTGATAAAGATAGTCCTGCGTTTGCCAGTGCCTCGTGAGCACAGTAAATACCAATTCCGCCCGCCCGGGTACCAATGCGGACTTCTTTTCTTTTTTGGTACTTAGTCTGTTCAAAATCACAAACTCCAGCGGGTTGATCTCCCATATTCCGGACTGGAAAAGTACTTACGCCACTTTCTCCCGCCAGGAGTTTTTCCCGAAAACTTGCGAGGTCGTTTCCGAGTGGGCTGGTTAGACCGATACCTGTAATTACGATTCTTTCTTGTAGCATGTAGGAATGATTGTTAGCCGATGATGAAAATAAATTGTAGAACTTCTTAGATTGGCAAAGAATAAAATTAAATCAATACCTTATACTATGTGCATCAATACGCTTTCGCAAAGTCGCACGAGTAATCCCCAGCATTGCGGATGCTTTAACTTGATTTCCACCGCTTTCTTTCAGGGACCTTTGGATAATTTCTTTTTCTACCACTTCCAATAAATTAGTGTCCGTTGTCGCTCGTGCACTAGCATATGCAATGTCATAAGCTTCATTTGCAGAAATTGAACTCGGCGGGGAGGCAGGAAGCGAATTTTTGGAATTATCTCCAAACGAAGGCATCGAATTAGACGCAGTGTCTTTAGAGATGTTGTTTTCCGAAATAGGTAATTCAGCTAATATCTTTACTTCATTGGCATCGCTTGGCCCGGATAGCGGGGGGGGGGATTCACTTTCCACTTTTTCGATTACTGTATTTGGTAAGTCCTTGGTAAGGATACGCTTGCCTTTCGAGATTACGGAAGCTGAATGAAGAACATTTTCCAATTCCCGTACATTACCGGGCCAATTATATTTCGTCAAAAAGAGCATTGCTTCCTTCGATATCTCAGTAGTTCCAGTTGATTGATTTTTATTTAAACGTTGAAGCATGAAATCAATTAACTCGGGCAAATCTTCCATTCTTTCCCGTAACGGTGGAGTCTCGATACGAACCACATTGAGCCGATAGTAAAGGTCTTCTCGAAATTCCTTTGTTTTTACCATTTCTTCCAGGTTCTTGTGAGTAGCTGCAATCAATCGAACATCGACCTTTTTCGTTTTGGTCGCACCCACTCTTTGAATTTCACCTTCTTGAATTGCTCGTAGGATCTTAGTCTGAGTGGGCAAGCCCATATCCCCAATTTCGTCTAAAAAAAGAGTGCCTTTATGGCAAAGTTCAAATTGACCGGCTTTGGCATCGGTTGCTCCAGTAAATGATCCTTTTTCATGCCCAAATAATTCACTTTCGATCAAGTTTTCTGGAATTGCCGCACAATTGACAGCATGAAATGTAGAGTCTGAGCGATAGCTATGTCGATGAATACATCGAGCAATTAATTCTTTTCCTGTACCGCTCTCTCCTGTCACCATAATAGTTGCTTCAGAAGCCGCAACTTGGCCGACTTTTTTGAGTACTTGTTGCATTTTTTCTCCACTACCCACAATTCCCTCTGCATAATCAGAAGAGTTTAAAAGGTGTTCGTAAGCATCTTCAGGGCTTACCGAGTCTCTTCCTGCCTTGAGTGCACGGTCCACTAATTCTTTAAGCTTTTTTAAATCAAAAGGTTTAAGCACATAATCAAATGCGCCGTGCTTCATGGCTTCAATTGCAGTCTGTGTCGTGCCATAGGCGGTCATTAAAATGACCATGGAATCGGGTGCAGCACTACGAAGATGTTGTAAGGTCTCGATTCCCGATATTCCTTCCATTCGGTTATCGAGAAAGATAAGATCTGCCTTTTCTTCTCGGGCTGTTTTAATGCCCTGTTCTCCGGAATCAGCGGAAATTATCCGGTGACCCATTGTGCTAAGAACACGGTCTAAAGAATACCTTATCTCAGCGTCATCATCTATGATAAGAATGGAAGCTTGTTTTGAAATCACGAGTAATAAAAAAAGAGTTAAAAGAGCTAGATCATTGCTTAATGTTGAAAATGGTAAAGGTTAAAGATATGTTTTTCTTTTTGCCAAAGCTTATTATTGACGATTTCTTAAATTTGGATAAATTAAATATCACCATTTGCCAGAGTAGCTCAGCAGGTTAGAGCGCCGCACTCATAACGCGGAGGTCGGCGGTTCAAGTCCGCCCTTTGGTACCATTCTGCTTACATTTCCCTTTATTTTAACCCTAAGCAAGTAGTACCTTGGATCAAAGGTAGATTATACTTCCAACGATACTATTTTTTCTTAAAAAGTCGGTTAAACAGACTCCTTTTCTCTTCCGATTTGTTTTGATCATTATCATCAGCGGAAGGAATTTGTATAAGGTTTAATTGTTCTGTTTGTATAGCCGGTGTCGCAACCTGTTCATCAACTGGAATATTCTTCGGTTCGTTAGTTGGTTCGATTGCAGGTAAAGCTTCTTGTACTGGATCGACTTGCTGAATGACAACATTATTGGTTGTTTGAGAAATGGGAAAGGGGGTGGGGAGGTCATTTGGATTGATTGGTACCTCATTTTCTTCCACTCCCAACGCTTTGGTGATCTCATTATTTTTCTGTTCTTTCGTTACCTGTTCGGGGGTTTTGCCTACATAAGTACGAAAGACGAGATCATGATCTGGGTGTAACCAAAACTTTCCTTCCTTGTAGGGGTTTCCTTCTCCAAATGCAAAGGCACCAAACCAAGGTTTACCACCTGTGATTTTGTCACATACAAAGAAATAGGTTTTTCCCGCAATTTGTGGAATCTTACCTTTCATCCGGATGGTAATCCAACCCGCTTCCCGATCATTTATTCCCTGTGCTGAAAGTTGGTTGACAATATCATCTCGAGAAAGGTCCCATTCTCCAAATTTTGCACCTGTGTCTGGATTTCCTTCACGAATGAAACCATGCATTGAATTGCCATAGTGATCGGATGGTTGGAAGTTGGGTTTTCCAAAAAACAGAACTTTTGTCAGAATACCATCCTTAGATGCTGTATAACTAAACCAATTTTTCTTAGTAACAAAGCTAAAGCTTGTTTCATGTTGTTCCTTGTAGAATTCTTGAGTTTGATCGAGTTCCTCCACATAAACATCAGGGTATTCAAAATCGCTCTGTATCGAAACATCCGCTTTTTCCTGCTTAGTAACAAGAGGTTTTGGACTGTCTTTTTTCGGTTCCGGGGTATCTTCAGAACAACCAATAAGAAAGACAACAAGAGCAAGGCAACAGGTGAGTAAGGGCAAATTTTTCAAGACTAAAACAATTAGGGAATGTTTATGCAAACAATAGAATGCAATTCATGCAAGACATTAGTAAAATTTCTCTCGTCTTTCCTCTCCAGTTTTACACAGTCAAATGATATATGGACTCTCTTGCATTTTGGTTACCATTACTTTTTTTATTTGTTTCAGCATTACTGGGTACTGCTATGAAAAGGCGAGCACGAGATCATTGTTTAAAAAGATTAGATGGTACACGGGTGATTTTACCAGACCTGAATGGAAAATGGCAGCATGGAGAGGTGAAAATATTTGCCCAAGGGATTGAATTAATTTTTCCAAGTCCAAAAGCAAAATCTTTTGGAGACATTCAATCATTAGTGATTCACCCCAATGAGGTAGATAAAATTCCCTTTTTTATTCGTCCTGCACCCGATGTGGATACCCGTGCGGGTGTGAAATGGGCGGAGGAATTGGAACGTATCCGAAATCCTTCCTTCAAGCAAAGAGTCTATCGAACGATACTTAATTTTTATAATATGTTACGGGATGCTTTTGGCCAGGCTGCCCAAACAATTATGGGTGCAATGAGTAAAGATTCCACTGTCGGAAAGGTAAAGAATTCAGATAAGCGAATGAACGAAATCGGAAGCGGATTAACAGAACTTGTTCCCAATGCATGGGAACCAATCTTAGAGAAATATCGCGGGCGTAGAATTTTAATAGAACGAAAAACTCCAGAGGGATTTGTGAATGAAGCGGGTGTACTGGAAGATTACTCATCCCGTTATTTACTTGTTCGCCAAGTTTCAATTCAGGATGAAAAGCTAAGGGAATCCATCGAAGGGCAACAAAAGAAACCAGGTGAACTGTATGATTTTATATATTCTCGCTCGACAACGATCATTCGCAACACCTTAAAAGATTAAGGTGAGATAACTCTACCTGTTAACTCCAACTTGACCTCGAAGGTAAATGATATAGATTGAAACTGACTTCTGTTTCGTGCGAGAAGTTTTCTTGGTTCTTTTCCTTACTCCTACAAAATCGGGAATCTATCGACAGTCGTCTGCAGTCAAGCCGTAAATCGGAAGACTAAGGGCGGCACGAGGGTACCCACCTGGACCTAAAAAAGGTCATGTTACTGAGTTTACGATGCACGGCGAATACGGAAGTCACCT
>CAJQKB010000084.1 GCA_905478775.1 uncultured Opitutales bacterium
TCATTCCAAAAAGTAAGCCAATGATCCGCGTAGGCAATATCCCGGGACAATAAATGATCAATCAGTTTTTGTTTTTTATTCTCAGCCCGATCGTTTAAAAATTCATTTAATTCTTCAGGTGTGGGTAGAATTCCGACCGTATCAAGAAATGCCCTTCTGGCAAAAATTCGGTCTGAAGTAGGGGAGGGAGAAGAAATTTTCTTGTTTTGATGATATTGATCAAGAATACGGTCAATTGGATGGTTCCTTTCATTGCGTCCTTTGGGAAGAGTGACCACCCGTGGTTTTAATTTGGGTTCCCATCCAGATGAACCGAGTGAAATTCCATCTTCCCAGACCATTCCTTCCTTCACCCATTGGTGAAGAATTTTGAATTGTTCAGGAGAAACACCGGGGCCCTTGGGAGGCATTCTTTCATCCAAGTCATCGGATGCAACGAGTTCAAGGAACCAGCTATCTTCTATATTACCAGGAACGGCCATCTCACCATTTTCTCCTCCTGCAAGAAATTCGGCCCGTGTATTCATGGACAATCCACCCTTCTTTTTTCCATCGGTATGGCATTCCGCACAATTCTTTTTCAGAATGGGCATGACCTGATGAGCGAAGTCAATCTTTGCACTCAGAAAGAGAGGCGAGAAAAAGGGGAGTAGTAGAAGTATGGGAGGAAAGTTCATATAACTTAAAAGTAGATATTCATTATTAATAATCTAATCATTATGGGCAAAATATTTTTTTAAGATTCGAGCTTTCTTTTTTTTGGGTAAGTCACAATATGAAAGATATGAAAATTCAAAACAGGCGTCTTTTTCTACACAGTCTCGCAATTGGTTCTATCGGAATTCCTTTTGGATTTGATCTTTTGGCTAAGGAAAAAAATGATCCGAACCGCTTTCAGATAGGAATTCAGGAATATACCTTCAATCGATTGCTCCGAAGCGGGAAACTTAAACACCTCGATTATCCAACCATGGTTAAAAAAGAACTGGGGATTGAACATGTTGAATATTGGAGCCGGCCTTTTGATGGCAAGCATACCGATAAAAAATTTGTGGGTGAGTTGAAGAAGCGAACTTCAGGGGAAGGGATCAGTAATGTCCTCATCCTTGTGGACGAAAAACATGAATTGGATGATGAAAAGAAATCAGAACGGGATTTATCGCTCGACTTGCACAAGGGATGGATTGACTGTGCCGCACAGCTTGGATGCTCCGCCATCCGCGTGAATTGCCGCAAGGGAGGAGATCCCAAGGAGAACCTGAAACGGGCAGTCGACGGTGTGGGGCGGTTATGCGAATATGCGAAAGATACCCCGGTCAAAGTCGTTATTGAACCGCACGGAAGAAATTCCCAGAATCCGGACTGGTTACTCGCGGTGATGAAAGAACTCGATCATTCGCACGCGGGAATTCTACCCGACTTTAATAATTTTGGATCCTATGACCGTTACAGCGCAGTTCGGAAAACATTACCCTACGCACCAGCTATATGCGCCAAGGCTCTAAAATTTGATGACGAAGGAAATGAAACCCACACCGATTACTTTAGAATGCTCAAGATTGTTCATGCATCCGATTTTTCAGGCGTGATCAGTATTGAATTTGAAGGCCACGGTATTGATCCCCTTGTAGGTTCGCGAATGACCAAGGAATTAATCCTTAGAGGATTAAAAAAGGCGAGAAATTCCTAGTTTGAAATTTGGATTTAGTAAAATGGTACCCCTTTAATGAAGTCTTCGGGTGCAAGCTCCCCCGTGCTTATTATCGGTGCGGGCATGGCCGGTTTGACCTGTGCGGTCACACTACATCGTGCGAATATTCCTTTTCTTATATTTGATCGCGGAAATGAAGTGGGCGGGCGTGTCCGTACGGATGAAGTGGACGGCTACCGATTGGATCGTGGATTTCAGGTTCTGTTGACTGCGTATCCAGAAGCCCAACGGTTTTTAGATTATAAAAAACTTGATCTTCAGCGTTGTTATCCGGGCTCCCAGGTCTGGTATGAAAATCGTTTTTATCGGGTTGCAGATCCATTTCGGCATCCGATGGACGGGTTCAGATCGATATTTACTCCCATTGGTTCATTTACGGATAAATTGAGAGTGGGGATGATGCGCATGGGACTGCTTTCCTTCAGATCAATGCCTGATAACTGCTCCACCATTAATGCCCTGGGGAAAATGGGATTTGGGCATTCGATGATCGACCGGTTCTGGAAGCCCTTTATGCGGGGAGTTTTTTTGGAAAATGAATTGAGTACCACCATTCGAAAATTTGAGGAAACCTTTCGTTTTTTTTCGAAAGGAGACACAGTTCTACCCCAAAATGGAATTGGTGAGATCCCCCATCAATTAGCCAGACAAATTCCCAATGATCATATTCTGCTGGAAACTGAAATTTCCAAAGTGCGACCGAATTCAGTCGAATCATCAGATGGTACAAAATGGGAGGGAACGGCGGTGGTCTTAGCCACCGAAGATTTTCATGCCAATCAATTACTCGGTTTAGGAAAGGAGCAGGCGGAGTGGAACTCAGTTGATTGCCTGTACTTCTCTCTTTCGATTGATGATTTGCCCAGTGATGAACCCATTCTTTATCTTGATGGTACAGGTAATGGACCGATCAATAATCTCACATTCGTAAGTACCTTATCTGATTGTGCGCCAGTGGGTCAGGCACTCGCATCTGTAAGTGTGATTGGTAAAAAAGAGTTGGATATGGAAGAAATTGCCAAACAGGCAAAGAATCAATTGACAGAATGGTTCGGAAAAAAAGTGGAGGGTTGGAAATATTTAAAAGGATATCGAATTCATCAAGCCGTTCCTTCCTCTCGCACTCCGCCACGCCCAAAACCAGCCTTCACCGAAGTTTACCGGTGCGGGGATTATTTTGGACTGCCTTCCATTGATTCGGCCATGAAATCAGGCCGCTTAACTGCGGAACATATTATTCGAGAATCTCAATCCTGAGAGTAATACAGAC
>CAJQKB010000085.1 GCA_905478775.1 uncultured Opitutales bacterium
ACCCGGACGGGTTGTAGGTTGGTGGTTCCCTGGCTCAAGGTGTTTGAACTTCCTGAACGGTCAGCCCAGGCACTGGCCTGACTCTTTTGTCCGTTGGAAATGAAGTCAGTATTCGATTCAGCCAAGCCATCCGCGTTGATATCGTTGGCATCCAACCATAAGATCATACCGGGGAGTGAGTCCGAATAGGGGCTCTTTTCGGTTACGGTTACTGTGAAGGTCTTTGAAGATGCAGGATTGTAAATCGCACTCCCAGGTTGGGAAGCTGTAATCGTTGCGGTTCCGTCTCCTTTTGGTTTTAGGCGGGTTCCACCTCCGGTTATTTCAACAATATTTGCATGAGAACTGGAGAAGGTAAGAGCAAGTCCGGTGGATGCAAAACTGCTTGTCTTTGCTGACTTGAGGGCAGGAGCAAATTCAAAGTCCCCGTTGTCAATGGTCAGGTTTGGTAGGGATGTCTGGTTACTATCAGTTACGATTCGTTGTCCGGCTTTGGATAGCGTGATCGTTTTCTCCACAGTAGGTGCTGCCTGCCATTGTCCATTACCAGCCTGAATTGCACTAATGGTGGCACTTCCTGCTCCGACGACGTGTAGGTAAGTGTTGTTAACTACAGTTGCCACATTGGTATTTGAACTTAAGTAAGAAACGGTCAGGTTCGACGACGCACTGGCAGTCATATTGGTATCACTTGAATCAACAGTAAGCCCTGAGAGGTTCTGACTCCAAGTGATGGTCTGTGCCTGTTGTGTGTCATCCAATACGGTCAATGAACGAGTGGCATCACTTGCTGCGAGATAGGTGCCGTTTCCTCCCTGTATTGCAGTAATTGTTATGGTTCCACCTTTTTTCAGTGTAAGAGTATTACCGCTCACCTCAGCCACGGTTGTATCGTCGCTGGTAAAGCTAACTGATAGACCGGAAGAAGCAGTGGCGTTGAGTTCGTAGGTACCTGCACTCAGGCTTGCACTGCTCAAGCTGTTAAAGGTTATGGTCTGTGTGACTTTATTTACAGTCAATGTTTTCTCCACAGTCAGGGCAGGGTTGTAGCTCCCATTTCCGTCCTGAGAAGCACGAATTGTTGTCACACCGGCTCCGGCAATAGTTACCGTTCCATTAGATTCTACGGTCGCACTTGTACCCGAGACTACAGTAAAGCTAACTGGCAATCCGGAAGATGCCGTTGCATTCAATTCAAAATTGGCAGACTGAACGGTTTTGTCAGGGATATCGGTAAATGTAATCGTTTGATCTACCCGTGGAGTGGCCGTTACAATGAAGGGCTGAGTCGCGGTTGCGGATAACCATGGTGCCTGACCACCCTGAGTGGCAGTAATCGTAACTTTGCCAACTTTTAATGGAGTCGCAACATTTCCTGAGAAGGATACAACACTGCTGTCGTTGCTATCATAAGTGAATACGCTAAGACCAGAATCGGAACTGACATCAAGGGTAACAGTTTGCCCAACTTGCTTATCCGGCACGGGTTGAAAAGTGAGAACCTGTGCACCACCAAAGGCAGGTTTTCCGACTTTATAAGTATGGGAAGAGGGTAGGTCGGAATCCAATCCCCATTTGTGAGCGAGGTAACCCTCCACTTTTTGACGAACTCCAGAATTAAGAACACTGCTATATGCCACGAGTTCCGCAATATCACCGGCGAAATCGTTACCCAGTTTGGTTGCGGAGTCGGGTGCGATAGGATCTGTTCCGGTTCCTTTGTTTACACCATTAACAAAGAGTGCGTAGTTGCCAGCTGACAACTGCATGGTCAAGAGTGCGGAAGTTTGAGAAGATACCCCCGAGTCCATCCATGCACTTCCCTGACGTTTGAGACCAAACTTACCCGCCGCCGTAGTAGCAAATATATTACTCCCCAACGGTTTCGTTTCGGCAGTCTGATTGGATGCTTGTTTTAACACTGCGACTACAGTTACGAAATCATTGCTTGTGCTAATATTAAAACTCTGAGCCGCAGTGAAACGAACCACACCCATTCCATTGAGGGCATTCTCAGCATAGGTAGGTTTATTTGCATTGGTTCCCTGACCGGGGTGATTATTGTTCCCTGAACGGTCAATCCATTGAGTAACATTTGATCCATTTGCTACGATATCTTCTGTGGTATCGCCGTCCAAATTATTTCCATCCACCCAGAGGCGAAGGCCAGGGAAGGAGTCACTCTGGAGGTTATAATAGCCCACAGTTACAGTCTGTGTTACATTGGTTGCCGCATTATATCCACTGTCTCCAATCTGGCTGGCAGTAATGGTTGCGGTTCCCGCAGCACGAATCTTAATGGTCTGATTTGGTGCAGTGCCTTGAATTTCTGCGATTAGACTGTTAGAGCTTGCGAAGCTTACCGGTAAACCAGAACTGGCAACAGCAGTGGGGGAGAAGTCGAAATCACCCACAGATTTATCTGCAATCGGCGAGAATGAAATCGTCTGATCCGATTTATCAAAAGATGCGGCGATTGTTACAGCAGGTGCAGGAGCATAGCTATTATTTCCCTGCTGGTTGGCAGTGATGGTCACATTACCCGCTGCTTTTACATAGATCCGGTTAAAATCACCGTTTCCTGAACCATACAGTTGAGTAATTAAAGTCGAGTTTAATTCTGCTCCATAGAAACGAACATCGTCCAAGAGTCCGTTAAAGTATGCAGAACCATCCGTTCCGATCTTTAGGTCATTAGCATTGCTCGTATTGATTGCAGTGGAACCTGATCCATTTGTCGCAGAACCATTAACATAGAGTTTTGTACCGCCCGTGTTTCCGCTAGCTGGAATGGTAGCAGCGAGGTGATGCCAAGCTCCATTTGCCAAACCCGTTGTGGAAGTTGTTATTGTGGTTCCGCCCAAATCAAGAACCGCAGCCCCGGAAGAATTAAGAGATAGTTTGAACAGAGTGGCTGTTCCAGCAGCTCCATATTGGAGTATTGGTTTATTGGCAGTAGATGTTTTAAACCATAATGCAATGGTGCGGCGATCGCCACCGGTTATTCCTTTAAATCCTGAAGTATATGCGTAAACATTACTTCCGTTTAGAGCGAATGCATTACCGAATTTACCCGAGCTTCCAAGTGCAGAGGAAGAAGTCGGAATAACTCCGGTTCGACTATTACCCGATGAGTCGTTCATGGTTGAACCACTGAGTTCATCCATTTTCCACCAACCCTGCAAGCTGCTTTGCATGGTAACTGCAAGCTCGGCAACGGTTGGATCGCTAAGCGAGTAGGTGACCGGTAAACCGGATGCAACACTTGCATTAAGGTCAATATACTGATTTACGCCATAGGAGGAAAAGTCCTGCCCCCAGGCAATGGTTTGTTCCGTCTTGTTACTCTTGATCAATTGTCCATCCACATAAGAAATTGCATATTTCTGCGAGGCGGCATCGCTTGGGCGCACATAATAAGTACCTGCTGCACTCGAATTATTAGCATCTGTGGTAACGATTGGCCCGCGTGTGAGGGCAACTATTTTATGGGAATGATTGCTTGGCAAGTTCCCCTGTAAGCCCCACTTATGAGCGAGGTAGCCTTCGATGGCTTGACGATCAGAGGTACTGACTGCAGCATCTACGATTAGGAATTCAGCAATATCCCCCGCCAAGAAATCGCCATTAGCTAAGTAATTAGCACCGATGCGAATGCCTCCAGATAGGTTGCGGGTGCTCGTGTTAAGGTTTGAAACCACAGTCCCATCGATACCAATTAACCCACTCGAAGAATTAAATACTGAAGAGAGTGTGAAGTAATTGCTGGGGGTGTTTATATTTGAATTGCCCCAGCTTCCTGCCCAAGACTCCACTTTACCGCTATTATTACCTTTAAGTGCGACCAGGCTTCTCTTGTTGTTATCAGTAACACCGTCAAAAACATAGTCCCTACCTGCCCCTCCGATTGTCTTGGCAACTGCAAAGATCGAATAGGGTTGGCTGATGTTAAGGCTTGAAGCTGTGAGGTAATCATTACTACCGTCGAAACTAATGATAGATTTTCCGTTGAGTACTGAAGAAGTTAGGGTTGGTTTGTTATCTGCAGTCGACTGGGTGGCATGTTTGTTGTTCCCACTTTTATCGTTCCATTGACTAATCGCATTGGTGGCATGTGTGATTGAGTTCTCATCGCTGGCATCGAGCCAGAGTGCAAGATTATTCAGACCGGCAGGGTTCGCTGGGATAGCGAGTGAACTATCATTGTGTTTCCATCCTGAAATCGTGTAATTGAGATCTGGTATTGATGTACCCTGGGTAATGGTAAGATCGTCCCCAGTTATGGTAAGAGGAGCTTTTGCAATAGAAACAGACTGGCTTACCGGAATTGCGGAGTGTGCAGAAGTGTTTGCTGGAGCATGTGCTGTGATTACGACCGATCCACCACTTTTAATGATGGCCGTGCTTCCATTAATATCAATGATTTCCGGGTCACTCGAGCTGTATCGAAATGCAGCCGGGCTAACCGTTAAGTATGGATGATTACTTGGTAAGCTCGAAGTTAATCCCCATTTTTGAGCCAGGTAACCTTCCATTCTTTGCATTTGGTCATCATCAAGTGGGGAATTGAATATTAATAGTTCGCCCAGTTTTCCCTTCCATGAACGGTTGGCAGAATTCCTGTCGTTACTAAAGCTTGTTGCTCTTGCATTGCTTGTTGTTCTGATCGTCAAGATAGAAAGCGATGTTGGCTTTGCAGTTACTCTTCCATCGATTGGTACACCATTTAATCGGGTATATCCGTTGTAGACTTTGGCTTCGCCCCACGTATGTCCCCAAATATTTCCATCTCCCTGAGTATGCCAATCTGGCTCCACAGTATCTCCGAGTAAATACCTGAGTCCAGAACCTGAGACACTGGAGTCCTCGGATACCACCCAAAAGACAGTTCTAATATCCGTGATTGTGGTGAAGGCATGACTTTCACTGGTGGCACCACTGTAGCTCATAACGGATAACCCATTTTGAGCATTCGTGGCCACGCTTGGCGAACCCACTTTGGTGGCATCATTATCGGCAGGGCTTTTATCTGTCCAAGTCGAACCCGCACTTGATAACGAACTTGCATCAAGCCAGAGCTTCATACCCGGAAGAGTGTTGGGGAAATTAGC
>CAJQKB010000086.1 GCA_905478775.1 uncultured Opitutales bacterium
AGGCAAGTAGAACCGGTGTAAGCAAACAGTGCACAGCACAGATTACCGACATACTGATCGCCAGTGAATCCAACCAACCATGTGTATGGCATTTTACTGTTTTTGAGGTACTATTCATTTCCAAGGTGTCTGACTATAGAGACTTATATTATCCTGTAAACATAGAATACCAAAACCTTGCAGCTAAATGCTTATTATACTGTCCAATCAAAAATGCTTCCCTCAACCAATCTGTAAGTCATTCTTCCCCCCATTGGTTGATGTTCATCCTCAAGCCATGCTTTTTTAGCAAAGGCTTTATTGCCCTACCCCATGTCTGATATCCCTGATTGTTGAAGTGTAGTAAATCGCGATTATACAGGTCTTTATTCTGCTGACCTTTTTCAGTTGTGAAAAAGGGATTCAAATCAATATGAGATACATATTTGCCATCTGCAAGTTGTGGTAACATGGCATTGACTTTTTTCGCTCTGTCATTTTCAGAGCCCTCCTTTCTAGGAAAGACGGAGAAGATCACGAGTTTCGATTTCGGTAGACGAGTTCGAACTTCAGCCACAATGGCTTTGATTCCTGTAAATATGTCCTGCGGTTTATCTGCAGGATACGCTTTTTTGGTATCATGCATATTATTGGTTCCGATCATCAAAGTTACTAACTTGGGGGAAATTCCATCAAGGGCACCATTCTCAATTCGCCAGAGAACATTCTGTGTACGATCCCCGGGAAATCCAAGGTTGAGCAGATTACTCCCCTCAAACACACCCGGATATTTACTCCATGAATGAGTAATCGAGTCTCCGATCATCACAAAATCGATCTTGCCGTTTTTTGCCTCCCTGAGTTTCTCTTGATGCAACTTCGGCATGAATTTTTTTAATGTGGATGGTACGGGAATCACTGTTGATGGCTTTTCTCCAAATGCACTGCAGAATATGCCATTCGATAAAAACAATGCAGCAAGGAGGATTGAGTTTCTTGTATTCATGACATTCAAATCTTTACCCAGTTAACGGGATCTGCCTTTGATTGCCATGTTGCCTGTGTTTTGGATCAATACAATGAAATTCCAAGTCAGCAGATTTGGCAGTAAGCTTCATGTCAACCCAACCATGGGCATGGCCTTTTCCAAAATAGTAACTAACTGCCGGTTGGTTGATAAGATGAAGATGACCCCGTTGATCCTGCTGCCATTCATGGGTGTGGCCATAGAAATAGGCCCTTGCATGCTTGTGTGCGGCAAGTAGTCTCAAAAGAGAAGAACCATCTCGCATGCCCTTGATCGGACGCACCCCAAGATTGGGATACGGATTGAAGTGACCAAAAACAAGGGCGGGCTTATCTGTCCTCTGGTCGAGTTCTTGGGCAAGCCAGTTCAACTGTTTCTCCCCCAGGATTCCCTTTCTTCCGGAATCCAATAGGAAAAAATTAGCGTGGGGCCGTTCAATCACATCCGCATGAATCCCCATCTGTTCTTTCTTTAAAAACGGGAGCAATTTCCAAAGTTTATCACGGTTATCATGATTACCAATGGTTATATGAACGGAAATCCCCGCAGCACGGATGGGTTCAAGAAGCCTCAAGAGCTCTTTGTACTCGGCTTCCGTTCCTCTGCTCATGGCACAGTCGCCATTGATGATCAGGTTAGACGGTCTCGGATTGAGTTCTATTATCTCCCTTGCTGACTGGGCAAGGCTATCCGCCATGTTTACCCACTCGTGTTCCTCTTCTTTGACAGGAGAGCCCGGCCATTTTGTGCCGGGGTAGGAACGATTGGGATCATCACTGATATGGGTATCCGCAAGCAAAGCAATACGATTAGGGTCAAATCGAACGGATTTACTATCCGCTGCAACAAAAGAAGATGCTGTAATGGTTGCACCGCTCAGTACGAATGAACCTTTAATAAAATCACGACGGGCGATCGGTGGGAGAATGATTGGCATTTTAAACTCTGCTTAACGACTTGTTTCGATAGGAACGCCAAACCAATCCGACAGGGTCCTGCTCAACCATTCTATGGATTCACGACTGGGTGTCTTAGAATCAAGTTTATGCTTCTTTTTACCAACAACCCAAAGAGTGTACCAATTGGAACTGCCTCCGCCACCCTTACTACTCACTTTTTTTACATGCATCTTGAAACTTTTGATTTCTTGAGAGCCGATAAACTTTTTGGAGGAAAAACATAAAAATTGCTTTTTGATCTCAAGCCCCCCTTTGGACGCGGTGAAGAAAGTCGAACCGAACAAAGCCCATAGTATTTCGTGACCAAAATAGATAAGCAAACCAATTCCAATCAATAATGCTCCCGCGACCACCATGGCTGCTTCTTCGAACGGTCGTTCAAAAAGTTTCGACCAACCATTTATCCCGAAATACAATGGAACTCCACTAAAAACACCTGCAAATATAGAGTATATTATGGCCGCAATTATTCTCGTGCTTACATCCTGTGGACCGTAGCAGATGATATGCGTGTCGGGATCCGGGGATGGAATGATTTCAATGGAATCCGTAATTTTATGCGGAGAATCAAAGCCATGCTTGGGAAAACCCGGTGCAGGATCACTCATTCCGTTTTTAGGATATTCTTTCTTTTGGGCATGCAGACTACGAAAAAGTTATCAGAGGCTTTTTGCAAGATTTGAAAATCAACCCAATCACTTCGAAATCATTTTAGAACTCGTGGAAAAGCGAGTTCTGCCCAAACAGGCTTGTGGTCAGACAAAGGTTTTTTCAATTCAATGATGCCTCCATCGATTACCTTGGTGCGGGGAAGGTTATTGTAGAAAATATGATCAATCACTCCTGCGTTCGGTTGTTCAGGCTTCAATGCATTATAGGTAAATTCCTTAGAGACATCGACCTTCAGATCTTTCCAGGTAGGTTTATACCCTGATGCCTCAAGCATCTTCATGGCAGTATCGCCCATATTATTATTGAAATCCCCAAGCACGATCACCCGGTCGGTTTTATCTTTTGGCAAGACCTCATTGGCCAACCGATAGGCATGTCCCGCATTATGACTGTCTTTCGAACGGCAAATATGTAGGGAATACAATGCGACCGGGACACCATCAATCTTGGTGGTAGCACTCACAACCGAAGCAGGATTCCAGGAACGCCTACGCTCAACACTCAGTTCATGTTCGACCGTATCCTGCAGTGGAGTCCGACTTAAAATCGATTTATACTTATCCTTGTGGTTTGCCGAAGAAATCTTGCCAACATAACTATAGCTCATGCCCAGAACCTTACCCACCCGTGCCGTCCAGTCTCCATCTGGAACTTCATTGAACCCAATCATATCGAGCTTGTAGGGTTTGAACATCTTACCAACCTGTTCAGGGGTGGTACTTTTCCCGAACTCAACATTGTAAGCGGCAACCCGAATGAGAATGGATCCTTTGGATTCGTTTGCAAAGACTGTTCCTACTACGAGTAAGCCCCATAAGGCTATGCCGGCGAGAATAGGTGTTTTTTTCAAAAGGTTCATTTTTTCTTTTTCGTCTTTTCATTGTGAACCTTTTGTATCCATGCGATCGCTGCTGTTGCCACAAGCTGATGGCCACCATCAAAAATGGTGACCGTTGCATTACCTGACTTTCTGGTAAAGAGGGGTTGCTTCTCGCCGTAGCTTGGATCTGGAAGGGCGGCTTGCAGATTCGGAGGTACTTTTCTCTTCTTCACGAAGTAGGCAATATCCTTATCCGATATCCGGTCTTTAGCTTCCGCCAGTTCATTAAAGGCAAGCAGTGAATGGCTGATGGGGACGATCTTCTCTTTAATCCCTGCGTGGAGATGCAGTGTCGTTCCCTTCGCATTGCTCAGGAATGTAATGGGGGAGCGCTTTGCATACTCTGAATCAACCGCCGGACTGTCACCTGGAGCTCCCCCGCATGACTGTTCCAATGCTTCGACATGCTTTCCCTGTGCATGCCATGCTGCCAAGTCCGAGATGGGCACCCAAGCTGAAACCCCAGCCCATAAGTCAGGATGGTGGCCAGCCATTACTAAAGCAGTGTAACCCCCTCCGGAAGTGCCAATAAGATAGATGGCGGAGCTATCGATTTGGGTCGCTCCCTTGGCGTACTCGACGGCACTTACAATATCTGCAACAACCAATTCTGAACCGGTGGCTTCAGGTCGATTGTTGGGGCCTCGGAAGTCTGGATGAATATACGCCCACCCATGTTTGATGCACCATTGTTCAATGGCTTTGTGGTATTTCTGTTTGTAGTTTCCGGACCAGGTATGAAGAGCCACGATCAAAGGTACGGGCTCTTTGGATACGGGAGCATAAAACATCGCGGGTTGCTCGGAATGATCTGCCGAGCTTTGGTACTTAATTTCTTTTACTTTTGAGCCATATACGGCGGTGGATAACACCATCACCCACAGAAAGATTAGGTTTCTCATAGATTCTTCTTTTTATTCATGGTTTAAGTATGGGCGGATGTAGCTTACCGGTTTTTCAGGATGGTGCACCTGAAGCTATTTAGCATTAGTTAGTTCAAATGAAGCCAACATGGGGCAGTGTTCTGAGGGGGTAAGGAGAGACGGCTTTTAAATCAAGCTTATTACTTGCATCAAATTGCCGGCTATTTGGCTTCAATGATAAAGTCACTGCGGTCATAGGCGATGTTGAGTGCCTCGAGGATTTGGGCGTGCTTCTCAAGGCGACGCTGAAAGGATTCCCAGTTTTTTCTTTTCTCATCTGTCCAGGCAACTTCGGCAACCGAGATCAGGCGAGGAAAAATCTTACTATCTAGGCGATCCATTCGAATGTCCTCCGTCCATACGGGAGCTTCCACACCAATAACGCGGGCCCGTTCTTCCGGAGTTAGACTGCCAGGAACAGGTTCGAATGCATAGATCGACTTTGCGGACACCAGGCGGCTTCGATACCTTCTGTTATGCTTGTTCAATTCTTCTGCGTTGGCATTGTTGGCGGGATAATCGAGGTAGATCTTCCGATTATAGGAGTTGATGACCTCTCTGCCTGCACGAACTCCTTGCAACACTTCTGACGGTTTGTTCCAAGCCTGAACGATTTGTCCTTCAGGAACGCCCCCTTGAATATGTTCTGCCCATGCGATCGAGCGGATGCCGCGTTTGCGAAGTCGTTCGCTGACTTCATTCAAAAACCAGTTCTGCAAGTGGTGCTCATCTTCGAGCTTCAGTTTGTCCCTTAGTGCGACACAATGGGTGCATTTCTCCCAGTTGCCATGCGGGCGTTCGTCGCCCCCGACATGAAACAGCCCATCAGTGAAGATCGTTTGCAGTTCGTCAAACACCTCCATGATAAAGGGGATGGTGGTCTCGTGCTTGCCCGCGCAGATCGCCCTTCTGCCCGCGGCACTTGAAAAGGAACGCATTCCGGGCTCGCCCATTTTGAGCGGGGCGCCGTCATTGCAGCCATATTCAGGGTAGGCCATCAACAGCGCGTTGACATGCCCGGGGATGTCGAACTCCGGAACGACCTTGATGTAGCGTTCGTGTGCATATGCCACGATTTCCCGCATCTGCACCTGCGTGTAGTAGCCATTGAGTTCTTCTTCTTTCGAACGGTCACCGGGGTAGCCACCGATACTGGTGAGTTTGGGATACTTCTTGATCTCGGCGCGCCATGCCTCGTCTTCGGTCAGGTGCCAGTGGAAGACGTTCATTTTGTAGAGCGCCATGAGGTCGATGTATTGTTTGATCTTGTCGATCGTCTGTATGTGCCGACAGCTATCCAGCATGAACCCGCGCCATTTGAAGCGGGGTGCATCTTCGATCTCGACGAAACCGATACGCAGATCAGAGAAGGCCTCGCGATGGGCTGCATCGTCCTGATGAAAGATGGCGGCAGGCAGCATCTGCTTTAAAGACTGCAAGCCATAGAACACGCCCTGCGCATCCGCCCCGGTGATGTGAATACCTTTCTGGTCGACACTGAGACGATAGGCGCCAACCACCTTGCCCTCAAAAATGTTGGGGGCCACGCGGAGCTTGATCTCAGATTCCCCTGCTTTTCCTTTACCGACTACGGTTACCTTCAGCCCTGCGCCTTTACGCAGGAACACCGCAAAGCGCTCAGCATTGGCTTTGAGCTGATCCTCCGATGAGGTTCCACCGGTGATGCTAATTCGTATCTGCTGCTGCAGTGGGTAAAAGCCCTCATGGAGCTCCAGAGATTTGCACCTGGGAATGATGGGAACATCTTCGAATGCGTATATCGCAGGTGGGCAGAAG
>CAJQKB010000087.1 GCA_905478775.1 uncultured Opitutales bacterium
TTTATCCTTATTTGTACTCCACCGGTTTAGAGAAATGGATTTATGTAAATATTTCTAAATCTACCCCGGATCTACTTCAATATTATGATTATGAGCTCGCTGCATGGGTGGATTATAATCGATCACATTGAAATGTAACTCGCACTTTTGATGAAATTTTTTATAAGCTTTTATAAATGGATCCAATTCTAAGCATTTTTAAAAAGCGGGAACTTTTGTGGCAGTTTTTACTTCGTAATGTCAAACAAAGACATCGTGGTTCGGTCTTAGGTGCTTTTTGGTTAATTGCCAATCCTTTGCTGATGCTGGGACTTTATGTTTTTGCATTCGGGATAGTTTTTGGTGGTCGCTTTACGGATTCCCCTGATGAGTCCACCCTCGATTATGCTTTGGGGGTGTTTTTGGGATTAAGTGTACTTGGATTGGTTTCTGGAACCATTGGAGTTTCTCCAGGAATTATTGTTGGACAGCCAAATTTTGTAAAAAAAGTAGTTTTTCCATTAGAGATTCTTCCAACAGCAATGATTGGAGCTTTAAGTTATGATTTACTTATAGGTTTAGGACTCTGTTTGACCGGTATTTGTTTTTTAGGTTCAGGAATTTCTCAAAACTTTTTACTCATTCCAATTATTATCGGACCAGTATTTTTAATTGCTCTTGGCTTTTCATGGTTTTTTTCTGCCTTAGGTGTTTTCATACGTGATGTTAACCATTTAGCCTCATTTCTTGGTTTAGCATTACTGTATGCAAGCGGAGTTTTTTATTCTGCCGAAAAGGCAAAAGTAGCTGCACCTGAAATATGGAAATTTTTACAATGGAATCCACTTTTACAAATTATTGATTCCTTACGAAAAGTGACCATTTGGGGTAGTCATCCTGATTGGGGAGCAATTGGATACGCTTGGTGTTTTGGGATTGTTGTTTTGCTGGGTGGTTCCTGGTTTTTTAATCGATTAAGGCCAGCCTTTGCGGATGTTCTGTAATCATTCTTGGTAGAGGTTTTTTGCCACTAATTCCCATGAATGTATATCAGCCCACTCTTTGCCCGCATCTCCTAATTGCGCCCTGAGAGTCTCATCCACGAGCAAAGTTTTTAAAGCTTTTTCTAACTCTTCGGGTTTTTCTGGATTAGTTAAAATTCCAGTTTCCCCATCTTTAATTGCATCCTCCACTCCCCCAATTCGGTGGGCAAGAATGGGCAAACCATGAGAAGATGCTTCCAAATACACAAAGCCAAACCCTTCCACGCTATTTGCACGTGGCATAGAAGGAAGAATGAAAATATCGGAGGATTGGTAAACGGATTTTAATTCTCGGTCTTCTAGGTCACCTAAAAATGTAACAGTGCAACCAATCTGCATCGCTCGTGTACGAAGTTTTTCATAAAAGTTCTTTTTCACCACAGGACCAACAAATAAACACTCGAGGTTATTTTTTAGATTGCCAGGGAGATTTTCAATTGCCTTTAAAACTTGATCCTGGCCCTTTCTAGGGTGAATTCGAGCCACGCAAAGCAGTTTGGTCACCTGATCATGGGAGTCTTCTGTTTTTGCATCATTACCGGCTAAATTCCGAGCCGGCGCACCTGGACAGAGTAATATTCTGTCTTTTATTTTAGGACAGATTTTTTGAAGTTCTATTTGATTATAACGGGATAAAACATGAATTTTTTTTGCTCGTTTTAACAGTTTTCGAAAAAGTATTTTTTCGATCGGGTTTTTACAAAACCTGATAAGTTCGGTTCCATGAATCGTAACTATAAAAGATGGAATTTTTTTGAATAGCCACCCAAACCTTATCATTGCCCGTAAGCTACCCGGTTCAGCAAAATGAAGCAGAGTCGAAGAAGTGAAAGAAGGGGAACTTTTCAAGATTTTTCTAAACAAACGATAACTACATATCCAACCCTGGGAACCCTTGAGGTTGTGAATTCGTACTTCTTTCTCTGCGTAATGGGGAACCCACGCTTCGATAGAAATTTTTATTTTCCTTGCTGCAAAGACTAATTCTTCGCAATACACCCCTGCTCCTCCCCGCTTTGGGGGGTATTCATGAGTGAGAAGAATAATCTTTTTATTGTCCATCTGATTGAGTTGTTTATTCTCTTATGGATCAGCTTATCTGCAAATACCAAATTTCTTAAGTTGTGTAGTAGTAAATGAAATTAAAAAAAGCATTAGTCACAGGTGGTACCTCCGGGATCGGACTGGCATTATGTGAAAAGTTATTAGCTGTGGACTATGAAGTTTATTCTGTTTCACGAAATCCTAACAAAATTAAATCTCGTACAAACTTTCATTTATTATCGCTCGATTTATCAGACTTAGACTCGGTTTCTCGGTTCGGAGACAAATTTATTGAACAATATGGAACCCCCGACTTAGTAATAAATAATGCAGGGTATGGTGCCTTTTATGAATGGAAGGAGTTCCCACGAGAAGAAATTGAAAAACAAATTTCCGTTTTATTTACCGCTCCCGTACTACTTTGTAAATCCTTTGCCCCATTCATGGAAAGTGAAAAAAAACGTACCATTATAAATATTACCTCCCTTGCTACCCTTTATCCTTTGCCCTACATGCCACTTTACAATGCCTGTAAATCTGCCCTGTCTTCCTTCACACAATCAATGATGCTCGAGTACAAAACTCTCAAATGGATCGATTTTCGACTTGGAGATATTAGAACAAGCTTTAATAATTCTGCACCAAAACAAGCCGAAGAATCCCAGAGCGATTCCATGAAGCGTGCCTGGAAGCAAATAGAAAAGCAATTGAATGAGTCTCCTCTACCTTATGTGGCAGCCCAACAAATCATTGTTTCCTTACAAAAAGGGAAAGTAGGAACAATTTACGGTGGAGGTTTTTTCCAGTCAAAACTGGCCCCCTTTTTCGAAATTTTCTTATCGACTCGTTTTTTAATTAAAATTTTAAAAGTAAGGTATCGTCTTCAATC
>CAJQKB010000088.1 GCA_905478775.1 uncultured Opitutales bacterium
ATTGGCCTCTCAGGTAAAAGTTTTAGAGGGACTGGCGAAAGAAGCAGATGCCAAATTCCAGGAAGTCTTCATGACAATCCCCAATATCCCGCATTCATCTGTTCCGGACGGGAAGGGAGAGGCGGAGAACAAGGTAGTTTCCACCTGGGGAGATACGGAGGGTGAGTACCCCAACGCTCTGCCGCACTTTGATATTCCATGGTTTGATCAAATGATAGATTTTCCACGCGGGGTAAAGGTTGCAGGTGCGGGTTTTCCCTTTTATTTAGGTGACATGTCGAAGTTGGTGCGTGCTCTCATTAATTTCTTTTTAGATGAAGCTTCAAGTAATGGATACGAAGAGATTCATTCTCCAATCGTGGTGAATTCACAAAGTGCCACCGCGACTGGGCAATTACCCGACAAGGAAGGGCAGATGTACTTCGATCAAAATGAAGAACTTTACCTCATCCCAACGGCCGAGGTTCCGGTAACCAATTTTTTCCGTGACGAAATTATACCAAGTGAGAACTTGCCCATTAAGAGATGTGCTTACACTCCATGCTTTCGAAGAGAGGCGGGGAGTTGGGGGAAGGATGTTCGTGGATTAAACCGCTTGCATCAATTCGACAAGGTTGAACTGGTAAAATGGGTACATCCGGATGATAGCTTTGCCGAATTAGACTCGTTGCGATTGGACGCCGAGGGCCTGCTACAAAAGCTGGGTCTTCCATACCGCGTATTACTTATTTGTTCAGGTGATATTGGTTTCCCTCATGCCAAGCAATTCGATCTTGATGTTTGGTCCGCTGGTCAAAAAAGGTGGTTAGAGGTATCAAGTTGTAGTAATTTTACTGATTTCCAGGCACGGCGGGCAAATATTCGCTATCGAGAGGAGGGAGTAAAGCCAAGCCCTGTGCATACATTGAATGGATCAGCCCTTGCAATCCCTCGAGTTCTTGCCGCAATTCTGGAGAATAACTTACAGGCAAATGGTCAAGTAAAGGTACCCGAATGTCTTCAGCGCTGGTTCCCCGCGCAATATATCGGTACTCCTTAATCACATGAGTGGTTTGCTTCAGGTGCCCGCCAACCTATCTCAAATAGCAAGGGAGGTACTTGAGATAATCCCAGATTCTGACTGGCATCCACAGGCAATCGATTTACTCTCTGCCAACACCGATAAAACCTGGGTGATTGCATGCTCTGGAGGGGCTGATTCCTTAATGGCACTTCTCTTGGTGTATGCATCCTTCCTCGGGAGACAAAATAAACTAGTGGTTGCTCATTTTAATCACAATTTACGGGGAAAAGAGTCTAAGGATGACGCTCTCTTTGTGAAGGAAGTAGCGAGAGTGTTAAATATTGAGGTCGTAATTGGACTGGCAGAAAAAATCGACAAGATTGACGAAGGTACACTACGCGAACAAAGGAGAGCGTTTTATCGGGATGCAATGAAAGAAAAATCTGCCACACTTTTAATTCAGGGGCATAACCTGGATGATATTGCAGAGACATTCTTATGGAGAATTGCCCGTGGAGTAGGGGTGGATGGAATTTCTGCACCCAAACCGGTCCAGGAATTAGGGGGATTTTATTTGGTAAGGCCTTTACTTTCAATTTCACGTGACTTCATTCGTCAATCTCTTCAAAAGTCAAAAATTCATTGGAGGGAAGATTCAACTAATGCGGATGATTATTACCTAAGAAATCGAATTCGTAAAAATACATTGGCTCAATGGAAAAATGACTCGGACCGAGATTTGCTTAAGGGAGTAGGGCGAACGCGAGACCTACTGGAGGAGCAGGCAGATGCATTAGAAGAATTAGCACAGGATGCCCTCCATCAATCACTGGATTCTGATCATTTAATCTGCACAAAGTTGGAACAATATCCTCGCGGGTTACTCAGAAAGGTAATTACGCTTTGGTTCACAGAGAGTATGAAACTCCCCGCGGTTCATCAATATCATCTAGACGAAATCCTTGACTCCCTCAAGAGCAAGGAAGATTTCAAAATAACCATCTCCAGTTCCTTCACTCTTGTCAAAAAGGGCAATGTAATCATGAAGCAACCGGTTTTGAGTAAAAGCGTTGAATGGGGAACCATCAATATTCCTTTCAATTTGAAAATTTTCTTGCCGGGCCATTACTTTCTCTGTGCGGAAGTAATTAATTTAGATTCGGAGACTCGCAAATCGATTCTATCAGGAGAGGTGGATCAATTAAAAAATGCATATATTTGCAGTGAAGTCACTCCCATTGAATTGTTTCTAAGGAATCGATGTATTGGCGATCGATTCACCCCATTAGGTGCTCCAGGGAGCAAGAAGGTCAAGGATTGGATGATCGATCGCAATTGGCCTGAGGAGCAAAAGAACCGCACTCCAATAGTGGTAGATCGGACGGATCAAATTGTTTGGATACCAGGCTCTCCGCCAGCAAAGAATTACGCTATTAATGGCACTGTGACTCAGGTAATCCGTTTGACTTACAGGGAATCTGCATCATTATGATTCCTTGTGGAAAACAAATCAAATAAGGACGGAGAGGATAAACCAAAGAACTTTCACCCCAAGGTATTACTAATCTGGCTTGCCATTTTAGCTGCGGTAATTGGACTCGCTATGGCTCAGTCCCCGGGTGTCACCCCTTCTCATAGCAACATTACTTCTATCAATGACTTAATGCTTGAAGCACGGGATGGCAACATAGATAAGGCGGTAATTGAAAGTGACCCCAAAGGTGGCGAAGAATGGTATGCCATTCAGGGTAACTTCAAAAACCCAGCTTATTTGGCGACTAGTAACGAAGATGAATACCAACTTCTCCCATTTTACGTTAAGGGCAGAGTCACGGAGTCTGAATACAAGGAATTGAGAAATCTTTTAGGTGGCAAACTTCGCGAAAATCCATCGACTACAATTTGGACTGATTTGCTTTTCAGCCTACTCCCATTTCTCCTCATCATTGGTTTATTGTATTTCCTATTTGTCAGGCAGTTAAGGATGGCAGGAAAGGGAGCACTGAACTTCGGGAAAAGCAAGGCCAAGCTACTTACAAAAGAGAACGAGAAGATCGTGTTTGATAATGTGGCCGGTTGTGATGAGGCCAAGGAGGAGGTGTCTGAAATTGTTGACTTTTTAAAGGACCCCAAGCGATTTCGTAAAATTGGGGGCAAGATTCCCAAGGGTGTACTCATGGTTGGTCCTCCCGGTACTGGTAAGACTTTACTCGCCAAGGCAGTTGCTGGCGAGGCGGATGTTCCCTTTTTTAGTATAAGTGGATCCGATTTCGTGGAGATGTTCGTAGGGGTTGGTGCGGCACGAGTAAGGGATATGTTCGAGCAAGGCCGTAAAAGTGCACCTTGTCTAATTTTTATTGACGAAATCGATGCGGTTGGCCGACAAAGGGGAGCAGGATTAGGAGGAGGAAATGATGAACGTGAGCAAACTCTCAATTCACTCTTAGTGGAAATGGATGGTTTTGACGGACACGAAGGTGTGATTATAATTGCAGCAACAAATCGACCCGATGTGCTTGACAACGCATTACTCAGACCTGGTAGATTTGATAGGCAGGTAGTTATTGATCTACCTGACTTAGAGGGACGGGAAGCCATTCTGAAAGTTCATGCCAAAAAAATCAAACTCTCGGATGATGTAGATTTGAACTCACTCGCCCGTGCAACTGCAAGTTTTTCGGGGGCAGATTTGGCAAACTTACTCAATGAGGGTGCATTAATTGCAGCCCGCAGGCGCAAGAAAATGGTGGAACGAATTGATTTGGACGACGCTAGGGAGAAGATTTCTTTTGGTACTGAGAGAAGGCGGGCAATGGATGACGAGGATCGAAAAATTATTGCCTATCATGAAGCTGGACATGCAATAATTCAGGCCGTTGTAGACGATGGGTTACTTCCCATTCATAAAGTTACCATTATCCCAAGAGGACAATCTTTAGGAAGTACGATGTTTACTCCTAAAAAAGACATACTTAACCACAGTAAACGCAGAGTACTGAATCAAGTTTGCTGTGCGATGGGTGGTCGTGCCGCTGAGGAGATTGAGATTGGTGATGTAACGAGTGGTGCGGCAGGTGATATTAGAATGGCAACCAATATTGCCCGGAGTATGGTCTGTGATTGGGGAATGAGCGAACTTGGTATGATTTCTTATGGTGATAAACAAGACCAAGTATTTTTAGGAAAAGAACTCTCCCGTGCCCAGAATTACAGTGAAGAAACGGCACAAAAGATCGATTATGCCATCAAAGAGATAATTGATATTCAATACACTCGTGCCATGAAGATTTTGAACGAGAACTTAGATGCTTTGCACAAATCTGCTGCAGCACTGCTCGAGCATGAAACAATTGAAGGCAAACATATTCACGAAATTTTGGACAAGGGTGAAATCATTTCTCCGATCATAAAATCAGCTCCCCTGAGTCAACAGGGAAAAGATGCGGAGAATAAGAACAAGGAAGACGAGAAGTCGGACGCCAAGTCAAAAGATGATGAGCTTGGTCATGGTCCAGAACCAGTCGGAATCCCTGCTTAGTACGCTATTTTCCCAAGCTTTTTTCTTGCTACATAACTATTAATTGTTACATTACCAAAACTTATGAGCAGACATCCAAGTTTTAAGCCTCCTGGAGGAATAGCAGTTAAACGTAACGTCTTAAAGCGGTTCGAACGAGTTGAACTTTTGAGAAAGCGCGGCCAGTGGAAAGAGGGAGACCGTGTAGTCTCCTTAGTAAAGACTAAACCCGAGGAGTGATCAACATGCCGATGGATCGTGGATCCATTGTGCATATTCTTTCGAGCTTGAAGATTCCCAGTACACCCATTGGGGGACATCGTACTCATGTAGTATTTTGATTTGTTTTAGTATATCATGGTGATTTTCAATCTTGAATTTCAAGACAACTCTCCATTCTTCACTCTCTACTAGATCATTCTGCCAAGTATAGAGTGATAAAATCGGTCCATCTACTTGTCCGCAACTCACTATTTTGCTTTCCAATAAACTTCTTACGATCATTTTTGCATTTCGCATATTTGGGCATGTCGTAAGACCGATTCCTACATTAGTTTCCATAAATATAAAAATTCATTGCAATTATTGTTATTAATTTCATTATACCACTTTTCCAAAACCTTTGACCCAATAGACAAATACCGTGAGAGACGAATACTTAAAAGAAGCCCAAAAGATCATCACCGATCCTAACGCACTTATCAATGTGGTGTCTCGCAGATCCAAGCAACTTAAATTTGGTAACAAACCATTAGTTGAATCATTAGAGAAATTGGAACCGGAAGATATTGCACTTCGGGAAATTATCGAAGGAAAGATTTCCTACCAGGAATGGGTAGAGGATAGCAGCGAGTCTTAATCATTCGTTTGCTCTTTCAAATTCAGTCCCTTACTGAATAGGGGATCATCTAACTGTGCCGTGTCGAAAAAAAAGAAAAGCTCGAATGAATTGCCTGTTTTATCAAACACAAAGGCACGTCATAAATTTATTTTAGAAGACAAGTACGAAGCGGGCATCGTTTTATGCGGAACAGAGGTTAAATCAATAAGAGCGGGAGCGGCACAAATCACAGAATCATATGCCAGGTTTGTTAAAGATGAATTATTTCTTTTTAATGCACACATTGCAGAATATGAATTTGGTGGCGAAGATAACCATCCAACCCAGCAGGCAAGAAAGCTCTTACTGAAAAGGAAAGAACTAGAAAGATTGCGCGTCGAGGTAGAAGCAGCGGGAAAGACAATTGTTCCGTTAAAACTTTATTTTAAGGATGCCCTCATTAAATGCCAAATTGCAGTGGGTTCCGGAAAAAACCTACGGGATAAAAGGCAAGACCTCAAAAAACAGGTTGCACAACGAGAGGCAGATCAAGCACTCAAGAATGCAATTAAACGGTGATTGATATAATTTTACATTGCCCGGAGATCCCACAAAACACAGGCAGTATTGGTCGAATTTGTGCTTTTGCAGGTTGCCGGCTCCACCTCATTCACCCTTTGGGGTTTCAGATCAATGATAAAAACTTAAAGCGCGCTGGTATGGACTACTGGGAAACGCTTCAAGTATTTGAGTACGAAAACTGGGAACATTTTCTTAAATCAAAGCAAAGACCTTCCAGGCTGCACTTGTTTAGTACCCACGCAACTAAAACGCTGTGGGAAACCAAGTTTCAGGAAAATGATGGTCTCTTATTTGGGAATGAAGGGAAGGGTGCACCCGAGGAAATCCACCAGTGGGCAGGAAATAATCGAGTAACAATTCCAAAATACCAGGACGGATTACGCTCACTTAACTTGGCAGTTTCAGTGGGAATCGCAACCTATGAGGCAATTAGGCAAATATCCTCTTAGCTTTCTTTCACC
>CAJQKB010000089.1 GCA_905478775.1 uncultured Opitutales bacterium
CTTGAATGTACTGGCGTGTCCTTCATGCAAATAACCGGAAGGAGTGGGTGCAATTCTTCCCCTGTAGGTTTTTTGTTGTTTGTCCTCGCTCATTTGATGAATTTAGGCTTTAGCTATACTTTTACGCAAGGAGAAGAATTCCCTTCTCCCACTATGTTACGATGAATTTTAAAGAATTGGGCTTATGTCCAGAAATCCTTCAGGCAATTGAAGATCTAGGATATGAGGATGCAACTCCTATTCAAATAAAAGCGATTCCAGCAATTTTAAAAGGGAGGGATATGGTCGGCTCAGCACAAACTGGTACTGGAAAAACAGCCGCATTCGCACTTCCCGCACTTCATCGATTAGCGAAGCCAGGCGGGTGTCGTGCTCTCGCCTTAGCCCCTACCCGGGAACTCGCCATTCAAATCGAGGAAAACTTTCGAAAATATGGAAAATATCTGGGTTTAAAAATGGCTCTCCTTTATGGTGGGGTAAAATACGGAAAACAATTGGAGGAATTGGGAAATAATCCTGATATTATTGTCGCCACTCCGGGACGGTTGCTCGACCACATCCAGCAGGGTAATCTTTCATTGGGTAAAATTGAAATTCTGATCCTCGATGAGGTGGATCGTATGCTCGACATGGGATTCGTTGAGGATGTAACTAAAATCATAAATAAGACACCTCGATCCAGGCAAACTCTGCTTTTTTCTGCAACGATTCCAGATGCGGTTGTCCGTTTATCAAAGTGGGCATTAGATAACCCTGCCGAAGCTAAGATCGATATCAAAATATCGGCGGCAGAGACGGTTTCTCATGCCCTTTACCCAGTGCCGGCAATTCAGAAGTTTGATTTATTGGTATCCCTTTTGAATAACATTAAATTTGATAGTTTAATCATCTTTTTTCAAACGCGCAGAGGAACGGATAAAATAAGCCATTGGCTTACTGAGCATGGACAGGATGTTCGGGTATTACATTCTGACTTAAAGCAGAGGGACCGGATGTCCGCGTTACAGGATTTTAAAGACGGAAAAGTTAAAATTCTTTCCGCGACCGATGTGGCATCCCGAGGTTTGGATATTTCAAATGTTACTCATGTCATTAACTACGATGTCCCCCAACATGCGGAGGACTACATTCACAGGATTGGACGAACTGGACGTGCCCGTACTGAGGGTGAGGCTTTCACACTTTGTAAACCGGAAGAATTACCGTTAGTTGAATCAGTCGAAAAATTGCTTGGAAATCCATTGCCGAGAAAGTTTGTCGATGATTTTGCGTATCGGGAAGCACCGGAGAGTTTAGTTCCGACTGGGGCAGTGGTTTCAAAGAAGAGGAATCGGAGTTTTGGAAAGCAAGTTTCTTTTGGTTCGAGGAAACGCAGATAGTATTGTTTTCTATGCATGAAGAAAACAGTAGGGTTAATAAAAATTTCAGTACCGATCATTTAGACCCAGAACAAAATAATATTTGCTGCGGGGGGGGTACCGAACGAGCATTTTCTGGAAAATATTGGGACTGTAAGAAAGTAGGAACTTACGACTGCGTGGTCTGCAACTCGCCGCTTTTCTTATCCGGTACAAAATTTGACTCGGGTTCGGGTTGGCCCAGTTTCTATGAAGCTGTCTCTCCTGATTCTGTTACAATATTGGAAGATCGCAGTCATGGCATGGTTCGGGAAGAAGCTCTTTGTGGAAATTGTGGTTCGCACCTAGGGCACCGCTTCCCTGATGGTCCTCAACCAACTGGTCAGAGATACTGCATCAATTCTGCCTCTCTTCATTTGGTTGAAGCCACTCAATAACACATAATTTTACATTTATCTTCCCGCTAAACCGCTTCGGCGGTTTTTTTGTGTCCAGTGCTCCCGGAAAAAAAACTTATTTAGAAGATCCGATGGACAAATCGTGAACGGATTCCGAGGAGATTTCTTTTTCTTCTGTCCAATCTACGACTGTTCGGACAGGTAGAGTCACCACTCGTGTGCATCCAGAAAAAAAGAGTGCATAGAGGATAGTAATGGTTATGAAAAGAAACTTGCCCATAGTTATTAACCATAGTAAATCCGAACGCTCCGCAACTATCAATTTATCTTAGTAGCGCATCTCTCCCCATTTAATTTAAATAGTAACCAGCCAAGAAAAACATATCAATGCCTCCAATTCTTTTATTACTTCCTGTAATTGCATCTCTCATCGGATGGTTTACCAATTATCTAGCAGTTAAAATGTTATTTCATCCCCGCATCCCATTCCGTTTTTTGGGGGTTTCTATTCAGGGCGTGTTTCCCAAGAGACAAAAACAATTGGCAGAAAAATTGGGAACATTAGTAGCAGAAGAACTTTTTTCGATCCAAGAGGTAACTCTTAAATTAAAGGAACTGGCCACAAGCGAAGAATCCATGGACCTTGTAGGAAAGAGGATCGAAAAGACGATTAGAGAGAAACTCGTAAAAAGTTTTCCGATGCTCGCTATGTTTCTGACCGATGATATGGTTGAAAAAGTAACCAATTTATTCAAGGCCGAACTGCAAGATTTCCTTGGTGAATCGGCACAAGATATTGGCAATAAACTAGAGGAAAGTTTAGATATAAAAGAATTAGTTCGTGAAAAAGTGGAAGCATTCTCCTCTGATAAGCTGGAAGAAATTCTATTTTCAATCATGCGAAAAGAATTCCGTTTTATCGAAATGATCGGGGCAGTGCTAGGATTTTTGATTGGCTGCGTACAGGTAGGGTTAACCTTAATCGCCACCTAAGTGGACTCGGATAGAATTATTGCTTGTTGCATTATATCTCTTTAATTCATTCTTTAAATTAGAATAAGATGAACACCGTACTGGCAAACTTGGATTGGGAAAACTGGAGAGAGTTTTGGTTGGATCCATCTATTCGTTTACAATTTGCAGTTCTTGCCGGGCTAATCGCTCTCGTCTTTATCCTAACCAGGATTACTAAGCCTCTTTGCGAGTCACTCTCAAATGCGGAAGGTAATAATGAGTTTAAGACATTACTCTGGAGCAATGTTACCAGAATGGTCGCTCCCCTTTATTTATTGGTTTCCTGTCTATTGGCAGTTGCTTTGGTCGAGAGGTTTTCAATTTCTTCCCAGGAGTTAATTCGTCCCTTTACCAGTGCTGCAGGGGCATGGGCAACTTACCGAATGATATCGGGTTTTATAAAAAGCCGGGCTTGGCTACGTTTAATTGCAGTACTGGCATTTACTTTGGCGGCACTGCATAGCTTTGGACTACTAGAAACAACAATCGATTTGCTCAACTTACTTGCTTTTAATGTGGGTGACCGGCGAATCTCAATACTCGATATCCTCAATGGTGGTTTAATTTTACTTGTATTACTATGGATTAGTTCTCTGCTTGGTAGTTCAGGTGAGAAGAAAATCAAAAAACTGCCGCACTTACCTCCCTCCTTACAGGTTCTACTGGCAAAAATCCTACGGGTCATTCTTGTTTTTGTAAGTTTCGCGATTGCACTTTCCACTATTGGACTCGATCTATCATCCTTTGCCATCCTCGGTGGTGCCATTGGTGTGGGAATTGGTTTTGGATTGCAGAAAGTAGTTTCTAATTTGGTCAGTGGTTTAATTCTGCTCTTAGATCGTTCCATTAAACCTGGAGATGTAATTGAAATCGAAGGGACTTATGGTTGGATTAATTCATTGCGGGCCCGATACGCATCTGTAATCACACGGGATGGGAAAGAACACCTAATTCCGAATGAAGATTTAATTACCAATCGGGTAATCAATTGGTCTTTTAGTGATCGTAATGTACGAGTACGAGTACCAATCGGTATTTCTTATAATGCGGACCCACGAAAAGCGATTGCGCTTTGTTTGGAGGCTGCTCACTCCACTAGCAGGACCCTGCAAAGTCCTGAACCCAAGTGCTTAGTGATTGGTTTTGGAGATAATTCAATTGATTTAGAACTTCGATTTTGGATTGATGATCCTTCGAACGGTGTGGGGAATGTAAGAAGCGAAGTGCTTCTGGCAGTTTGGGACCGTTTTCAGAAAGAAGGAATTGATATTCCTTTTCCGCAAAGAGACATTCATGTTTCTGGACTTTCTCCCAAAATTATTTCAGCAATCCAAGAAGACACGAATAACGACTCCCCTTAATTTAAGCATCCGGGCTTGCCAAACCGACTAATTCTCGTTTTTATTGACCTTTTGTTTATATTTATGTCTTACACAGAATTACCTTTACTTGGCGAGATACTCGCCATGGCACCTCCAAGCGGTCAATCCGGCGAATCTGGCTTAATGAGCTTCCTTCCAATGATTCTCATTTTTGTGGCCTTCTACTTTTTGCTCATTGCACCGCAAAGAAAAAAGCAAAAACAACACGACAAGATGATTAAGTCACTGGAAAAAGGAGTTCGGGTAAAAACAGTCGGTGGTATGTTTGGCACTATTACCGGGGTTAAAGACGATTGTTTTGTTCTTCGTATCGCAGAAAATGTAAAAGTTGAAATATCCAAAGAGGCTGTTTCTGCGAAAATCGATTAATTCTTTTCTCCGACTTTATCGGACCCCTTTCTTCAACCGAATCCAATCATGAACAAGTCCACCACCTGGAAGCTAATTTTCACCGCCCTCATTATTGTAATTAGTTTTACCCTTATCCAACCATTTGAAGATCAGGAACTAGGAGGTTACGCACTCAGTCAGGTTAGTTCGGAAGCAAATTCATCGAATCACACTGGACATGAAAACTTTGCTGAGGTTATCGATAACTTACGTAATCAACTCCCCGAGGACCAACCAATTGATTACGGCGCCTTACGATCATACGGAAAACGGAATCGTCTGGACTACGCCGCTTTTTTTAGTCCCCCGGAAGGCGTTCTTGGAACAGTGGGTTCAAGGATTTTTCCAGTTTGGGTAAAACCTGGAATTCGTTCCAACCATGTAAAGGACCGCGATAAGAGAAACGATCTAGTTCTTCGTACCCTCCTTAAGAATTCACAAGCTGCAATCAAACGAGGTTTGGATCTACGAGGTGGGATTGCATTCACCATGGAGATTACCGATGCCAATGAGAGCGATTCATCCGCCTCCCCGTCTGGTGCAACCCCGATGGATAAAGTAATCGAAATTATGAGCGAACGATTGAATGCATTCGGCGTGGCAGAAACCTTAGTTCGTAAAAAAGGGGATAATGCAATTGAAATCCAAATTCCCGATCGTACCACAAAGCAGGATCCTGGAATTATTGAAGAACTTCAAAAACCCGCCAAACTCGAATTTCGCGTAGTGAATGTTAATTCAGATGCTCCCATTCCTCTTCAGGAAGGTGAAGAGTGGACAGACGATGAAGGTATTCCCTATGTTGCCATGCTAAGGAGCGATGCGGTGGCCAACGAAAGACCAATCTGGGTGAAACGTTTATGGTCTGCGGATGGAGATATCATTGAGGAAGCTTATGCCAAGCAAGACCAAATGGGCGGCTGGGAAGTGGGCTTGGACTTTACCTCCGACGGCGGCAAGATTTTTGGCGATCTTACAGGAGAAATTGCAAATGCGAATGATCCAACCAGCGGAGCACTTGGTCGACTTGCGATCGTATTGGACGGACAATTAGAAAGTGCTCCCACCGTTAAACAAAGAATTGATGGTGGCAGTGCGGTAATCAACGGTAACTTTAGTTTTCGCGAAGCAAAAATGCTTTCTGACATTCTCAACAACCCTCTTAAGGTATCACTCACCATTGGAGAGAAGTATGAAGTCTCCCCTACCCTTGCAGCGGGTGCGCTTTCGAGCAGTTTGAATGCTTGTTTACTGGGTGCGGTTCTAATTATAGCTTTTATGATAACCTGGTATAAGGCTGGGGGAATAGTTGCGGTACTTTCAGTAGGAACGAATATTTTATTAGTGATTGCTGTTTTGGCGGGATTATTTCAAGCCACCTTTACGTTACCAGGGATGGCTGCTCTAGTCCTCACTATTGGAATGGCAGTGGATGCAAATATTTTAATTTTCGAACGAATACGGGAAGAATTAAGGTCTGGTAAAAATTCTGAAAATGCACTCGAAGGAGGATATGCAAAGGCATTTTCTACGATCATTGATGCAAATTTAACCACTTTGATTACCGCATCTATTTTGATTTGGCTTGGTACCGGTCCGGTCAAAGGTTTCGGTATTACTCTTGCAATCGGAATAGTAACCTCGGTTTTTTGTGCATTGTTCATCAGCAGGCTTCTTATGAATGTGTTGCTTCAATTAGGTGTCCAAAATTTGATCAGCCTCCAAAAGGTTGAAAAGCGGGCACCTCGGGCAGAAATTGATTTCCATAAATATCGGGTTCCTGCCTTTATTATATCCTGGGCAATTGTGGCAGTTGGCATATTTTCAGTTTATACGAATCAAGATAAAATTTTAGGGATCGATTTTAGGGGGGGTGAAGAATTAATTGCCTCCTTTGATCAACAGATTGATCCTGAAGTGATCGACCAATCGTTGGAGAAGGGAGAACAACTGGGAGAAGTGCAACATGTCTACCGTTCTGAAATTGGATCAGGAGAGGAGTCCACTCGTTTAGTGCTACAGACCGAGATTGGAAAGGCGAGAAATGTTCTAGACGCCCTTGCACAAGCAAATCCAAGTGCGGGACTAATGGAAGAAGGACTAAGCAATATCGGAGCCTCAGTGAGTAATCAAATTAAAGACGATGCAATTTTATCTGTGGTCGTCGCCTTACTTGGAATTCTCTTGTACGTGGCCATTCGATTTGAAATGGGCTACGCGATCGGGGCAGTTATCGCCACAATTCATGATGTTTTGATGACAATTGGTTTATTTGTTTTGATTGGTACGGTATCCGGTGGGGTCTTGTGCTCCGGACAGTTTACCGCGCCAATGCTTGCCTCTATTCTGATGATTGTAGGGTACTCAATCAACGACACTATTGTTGTCTTTGACCGTATTCGGGAAGAACTTGAAATGAACCCTGTAACGAACTTAAAGAAAGTGATCATGATTGCCATCAATCGGGTTCTTTCCAGATCAATACTCACTAGTGTAACAACACTTTTAGCCGCTCTTTCGCTTTGGATCTTTGGTGCGGGTGTAATTAATGACTTTGCATTTGTTTTCGTAATCGGAATTTTGACTGGAACATTTTCATCTATCTTTATTGCGAGCCCGATTTTCTTCCTTTGGCACAAAGGGGACCGTAAGCATGTAGAAGAGGGTGAAATTTTGCCCAAATATGATTGGCAGACATCATCCGATAAATAAGTTTTACCCCTAATTACAGGTTAGAAATTATTGAATGCAGTGGATTGAGGATAAGTATGACGAAAAGAGTGTAAGCGCACTCAGTCAAAATTTATCAGTCTCCCCCACTTTATCTAAGTTTCTGCTAGCTCGGGGAATTACCACCCCTGAACTAGCCACCGCTTTTCTTAAGCCAAGACTGGCTCATCTAATAAACCCGTTCGAAATTGCGGGGATGAGCGAGGCAGTGGATCGAATCATTCATGCGATCAATAATAAGGAACACGTTCTGATCGTTGGAGACTACGATGTGGACGGAATTACATCCACTGTAATTGTGAAAAGAAACCTCACCGAGCTTGGCTTAACCCCCTACCATGTTACTCCAAAAAGGAAAACTGAAGGCTACGGATTAACTCAGGATATCCTTGAACGTGGATTAAAACTTGCCGATATTAATTTAGTTATCGCTCTTGACTGTGGTACCAATTCCAAACAAGAAGCGGAAGGTTTACGATCGAAAGGGATTGATTTAATAGTGGTGGACCACCATCAATCCAAAGATGAATCTCCAATTCAAGCGATTCAGGTTAATCCTCACCTCCACGAGGATAAAGGAGAACCATGGAGATTTTTGTGTACTGCAGGGCTTGCCTTTAAACTCGTTCATGGGATTCTAAAAAAATTACGCGAACAAGGGGTCAAAAGAGCATACGAAATAAACCCAAGAGACTCGCTCGCACTAGCCGGGTTAGGAACGATTGCAGATCTTGTGCCCCTTCGTGGAGAAAATAGAATTCTTGCAAGCTTTGGACTCCGAGAATTAGGGCGCAATCCGTGCAACGGGCTTAATGCAATTCTGGAGATGGCAAACCTACACTCCGAACCCAACCCAAACAGTGAAGATGTAGCTTTTAAGATAGCTCCCCGAATCAATGCATGCGGTCGATTAGATGATGCGGAAGTTGCAACCTCACTTCTACTCGAAACGGATAAACAAAATTGTAAATCTCTTGCCCTCCAAATGAATGAGTACAATGAAGAGCGAAAGCGGATTGAATCAAAACTTTCTGAGGACGCACTTGTTCAGGCAAATGAATTCTTTTCTGATCGACCAGCGGTGGTCGTATGTGGCCAAGGTCCCAACTGGAACCCCGGGGTAGTTGGAATTGTAGCGGGCAAGCTAGCAAACTCATTGGGGAAGCCCTGTATCGTACTGGCTCAAACAGGGGACGAATGTAAAGGATCGGGACGGGGTGTGAAGGGAGTCAACCTGGTACAAGCATTAGATCAATGTAAGGAACTTCTTGACCATTGGGGCGGACATCCGGCCGCAGTTGGATTAAGTTTATCAATTGAGAAACTAGAAGATTTCAAAAAAAAGTTTGTTGAAGTAATTGAAAGTGACACCGGGGGTTCATTTCCTGAACCCACTCTTCAGATTGCCGCGGTTATTCAACAGGATGAACTACAGGAAAATCTGCTTTCAGATTTGAGTAATTTAGCACCTTTTGGTCAAGAGAACCCAGAGCCGATTTTATCGCTTCAAAAAATCCGTTTAGCGTACGAGCCCAAGAAAGTGGGTACCGGAGAGCATTTTCAATTCTCCGTACATAACGGTAACCGTACTATTTCTGGCATTGCTTGGAATATGGGTGATAGGATACCTCCCAGTACCACGGACATAGACCTTGCATTTCGGTTGAGATGGAATTCCTGGAATGGGCGGAAAACACCTCAAATGGTCTTAGAGGATTGGCGAATTAGTGACTAAGGATTAATCTTTTCTTCCAAATACGAGATCGCCTCCTCTTCAGATAACCGTATCTGTTCGGTGGTATCCCGATCTCGAAGAGTGATCGACCCATCTCCTTCAATCGTTTCGAAATCAACCGTTAAGCCAAAGGGAACCCCTACTTCATCTATTCTTCGGTATCTTCGTCCAATAGCACCGCTTTGATCGAAAATCACATTCCACTTCCTCTGTAATCGATGATAAAGTTTGCGAGCCCGTTCCACGAGTACTGGTTTATTCTTAACCAATGGAAAAATCCCTGCCTTAATTGGAGCAACACGAGGGTGGAACCGTAAGACAGTTCTCTTCTCTCCCTCCACTTCATCAATCTGATAGGCGGAACAGATAACCGCAAGGAAGGTACGATCGACCCCTAAACTTGGTTCAATCACATGGGGTAAATACTTTTCTTTTCGAGCCTCATCGAAAAACTCCAAGTTTTTGCCAGAATGCTCCTGATGTTGAGTCAGGTCAAAGTTTCCTCTCGCCGCAATGCCCTCCAGCTCATGCTCGCCAAAGGGAAACTTAAAAGTGATGTCGGTGCATGCCTTGGCGTAATGGGCAAGTTTATGCTTTGGATGAACTTCCTCTCCAAGAAAATCTGCAGTCAATCCAATACTGCTAAACCAGGACATTCTCGTATCGATCCATTCCCTGTGGTACTGAGGCCAAGCGTCCTCGTCCGGGGGAATAAAATACTCGATCTCCATTTGCTCAAATTCCCGAGATCTGAAAATAAAATTACGTGGAGTAATTTCATTTCGAAATGCTTTTCCAATCTGGGCGATGCCAAAAGGAATTTTTACCCGCCCCGTATCAACAATATTCTTGAAATTAGCAAATATACCCTGTGCCGTTTCAGGCCTCAAATAGGCCTCTGAGGAAGCATCCCGCAGAGCTCCCACATTGGTCTGAAACATCATATTAAAATCGCGGGGCTCCGTGAGACTACCGATATTACCAGTCGCCGGAGAAGGTACTAATTTTTGTTCCACTGCCGAGAGTTCATCGTAGGGACGTAATTCTACTGGTTCAAGTGTTCCCTGCTTCGCTGCTTTTCTTTTTATTAATTCCCCTCTCTTATCAGCTTCATCCTGCATGTCGACTGACTCGATAAGGCAGATCCAACCCAGTGAATCTCCCTCCACCCGAATATCAGCTGCGAAAAGTTGATCGGCTCTGTATCGCATTTTGGATTCCTTACAATCCACCATTGGATCAGAAAATCCATCGATATGCCCCGAAGCTTTCCAAATACGAGGGTTCATAATAATACTCGAATCTAGTCCCACCATATCCTCTCTTCGTCGAACCATATCCTCCCACCATGCATCCTTTATATTTCTGCGCAATTCAACGCCCAAGGGACCATAATCAAAGAATCCATTGATTCCCCCATAAATTTCAGATGATTGGAATACGAACCCCCTGCGCTTGCACAGAGATACAATTTCCTCGATTAAAGTATTTTCTTTCGCCATTTTGAAGTTTTACATTACATTTTCTTCAATTAATCGACAACCAAGAATTAGAAATTCATTCTTTATTAATTGTAAGTTGACTTGATTACACTAGATTATTTGAATCCGTTTATGCCCAGAAAAAATTTACCATTTTTAAAAGTCCTCGCATTCGTACTTTTATTCACATCCTGTTTTTTTACTTCTGGTTGCAAAATCTTTCCAGGATTTAAAAAATATATATCGTCTGACATCAACGTTGCGGGTGCATTGACCCACTCCCCCAATTCGTTTGCCCCCATTGAACCCGGCACAATCCGTTTGCAATCAGAAGAACTTTGGTACCGAAGAGATTTTAGTGGAAATAAAACTACTTTCTTGTGGGGACTTTTTACATTTACTGACTACTGATCAATAGAAGTACTAAAATTTCACAGGAAAGTGAAAAAAGAACCTAATTTATAATTAGAATAATTCCATTTAATACTTGCGATTCCGCCCCTTACCCCTATACTATTGGGGGTTATGTCATACACATTAAAGACTCAAGATAGAAGAGAACTACATACCGCTCTTCAAAAAAAAGGTTTGCGCTCCACCAAGCAACGAGCCTCTGTTTACGAGGTTATTTTATCTAAAAAAGATCATCCCACTGCGGATGATATTCTAATCCGAGTTCGAAAAAACCTTCCCACAATTTCTCTCGCAACCGTTTATAATTGTCTTGAAACACTTGTCGACTGCGGGCTCGTCCGGCAAGTAAACTTAGATCGTTCATCCACTCGATTCTGCCCAAACCTTACCCCTCATGCCCATTTTAAATGTAGTGAGAGTGGGAAAATTTTTGATCTTAGTATGGATGAGGAAACTATGGAAAGTTTACATTCAATTCTACCCAAAGGCTTTCAATCACAAAACTTCGAACTCTCCTTCTCCGGGACAGTAAAACATTTATCCAACTAAATTAAACACTTCCAGTAAACCTTGTTATATGAGTACTCTTCAAATCGATAATCTTTCCGCTTCTGTAGGGAAAGAGCAAATTCTTAACAATCTAAACTTCACTCTCCCAAAAGGAGAAGTTCATGCCATTATGGGACCGAATGGAAGTGGGAAAAGTACTCTTTCCAAAGTTCTGGCGGGCCACCCTGACTATCAGGTAACAGGGGGTAACGCATCTATGGATGGAACCGAATTACTGGGTCTTAACCCAGATGAAATTGCGAGGCTAGGCCTCTTTCTTGCCTTCCAATACCCAGTTGAGGTCCCTGGAGTCAGTATCGCAAATTTTATCCGAGCTGCAATTAAGTCCAGATTGCCGGAGGGTGAAAATATAAAAGCGGTTGAATTCTACAAAGAACTCTATTTAAAAATGGACGGACTCGGAATGGATCGATCTTTTACATCACGATCGATGAATGAAGGCTTTTCAGGGGGTGAAAAGAAAAGGTGTGAAATTCTGCAAATGTCTATGCTTAATCCTAAATATTGCATTCTTGATGAAACAGATAGTGGGTTGGATATTGACGCACTCAGAGTGGTATCCGAAGGAATTAATCAAATGAAAAACCCAGATCGTGGGATTTTGGTTATTACTCATTACCAAAGGCTTCTTGATTATATCGTGCCCGATAAAGTGCATGTTATGTGGGAAGGTCGGATAGTTCGAAGTGGTGATAAAACACTGGCTCTTGAACTTGAAGACAAGGGATATGATTGGATCAAAGAAGAAGTTGCTGCCGCTTAATAAACTTACCAAAAATTAAATGATCAAACCATCAAACATTGAAATTGACCGAGAAAAAGGTAATTTCCACTACCCTACTTCAAAATATGCTTTTGATGCAGGTGTTGGACTTTCTGAAGACGTAGTAAAGTATATTTCGGGGGTGAAGAATGAACAAGATTGGATTCTGGACTTTCGACTCAAAGCACATTCTATTTTCGAAAAAAAGCCCATGCCCACTCATTGGGCGTCAAGAGATTTGGAAAACATTGATTTCGATGTTATCCGATATTACCTCGCACAAGGCCAACAGCCTAGCAGGACATGGGATGAAGTCCCCGATGACATTAAAAAGACTTTTGAACGTCTAGGTATACCCGAACAGGAGCGTAAATTCCTTGCCGGTGTTGAAGCACAATTTGACAGCGAGGCGGCCTATTCCAGAATGAAGGAAGACTTGGAAAAAGAGGGTGTTATATTTGTGGGTTCAACAGAGGGACTTCGGGACTATCCAGAGATTTTCAAAAAATGGTTTGGTAAAGTAATACCAACCTCCGATAACAAATTTTCAGCCTTAAACAGTGCTGTCTTTAGTGGCGGAAGTTTCATCTATGTTCCCCCCGGTGTAAAACTTGCCCAACCCCTCCAGGCATATTTCCGAATTAATGCCGAAAATTTTGGGCAATTTGAAAGAACTCTTATTATTGCAGATGAAGGATCTGAAATAACCTACATGGAAGGTTGTACCGCCCCCAAGTTTGAAACTTCAACTTTGCATAGTGCAGTGGTTGAATTGGTTGCCCTTAAAGGTGCTAAAATTCAATATATTACGGTTCAAAACTGGTCGAACAATGTCTTTAATCTCGTTACTAAAAGAGCGATGGCAGAGGAAGAGGCGGAGGTGCGTTGGATTGATTGCAACATAGGTTCTCGCCTTACGATGAAATACCCTGGGGTAATCTTAAAAGGGAGAAAAGCCAGAGGTGAAGTTCTTTCGATTGCGTTAGCAAATGATGGTCAGCATCAAGATACTGGTGCCAAAATGGTTCATGCAGCGAGCGAAACAACTAGTAACGTCATTGCCAAATCAGTTTCAATTGGCCAAGGCCGTTCCTCCTATCGCGGATTAGTTCAAATCCCAGGGCACCTGGAACATTGTAAGAATAACACAGAGTGTGACGCGCTTCTCATTAACAGTGATAGCCAGACGGATACTTATCCCGCCATCGCGATACAAGGAAATGAAAACTCTGTTCAACACGAAGCAAGCGTATCAAAAGTGAGCGCCGAGCAAATCTTTTACATGCAACAACGTGGACTTAATCAGGCGGAGGCAATGAGTCTCTACGTCAATGGCTTTGTAAATGATTTAATTAGAGAATTCCCGATGGAGTACAGTGTTGAATTGAAAAGACTTATTGACTTAGAAATGGAAGGCTCAGTCGGGTAAGAAGCTAATTATATGAACCCATCATTACCTTCTAAACTAAATATGAAAACACCTTTTGGATCTCCTGATTTTTTCCAAGCGTTCTCCGACAAACGGTCATGGGAACCTGGATGGATGGCAGATTTCAGAAAAGATTCATGGAATCGATTTGCTGCACTTCCACAGACTAAGATAAAGGACGAAAAATGGAGGTTTTCCCCAAGGGCCCGTTTTGGATATTCTAATTGCGATCAATTAACTGATTCGCCCAAGTCGACGACACTGGAAGGCAAAAGCTCTGAACAAGTGATCTTTGAATCATTTGATCAAGCGATTTTAGACCATCCCAACCTTCTCTCAATACTGCCGTCGTTAACCGGTCCAAAACTAGGATCAGATGCTACCTTTTTGCTCGGTTCCTCTTTCTCAGAATCGGGATTTATATTTAAGGCAAAGAAGAACTACAAAGAAGAGGAGCCTTTTATTTGTAAACATTTTGCTCCCAAACAGAACCATTCTCTTTTCCAGCAGAATATTGTCATTGTCGAACCTTTTGCTGAAGTAACTCTCATCGAGTATTTTGACTCAGAGGACCAATCTTCAACTGGGGTTTTATCCAATTTAAGCCACATTCAATTAGGAGAAGGAGCGAAACTTAATCGTGTTGTAGTGCAACGCTTAAACAGTCACTCCACATTTAACCATCTCGAAAAAGTTGAGTTAGGAAGAAATGCCCAGTTTACTAATGTTTCCCTACAACTTGGAAGTGCACAAACTCGAGTAGAATCGAGGGGAGATATTATAGGTGATGCGGGTGAGTTTAATAATTACTCGCTTAGCCTTGGTCGTAACAATCAATTGTTTGATCAACGCACTATCCAACATCATATTGCACCCCATGGGAAAAGTAATTTACTTTTTAAAAATGCATTATTAGACAATTCAAAGGCGATTTTTTCCGGTCTCATTAAAGTAGACCCCGCTGCCCAGCATACAGATTCTTTTCAAACAAACCGTAATTTGTTGCTGAGCAAGAAAGCAGAAGCCGATTCATTACCGGGTCTTGAAATACTTGCAAACGAAGTAAAATGTAGTCACGGAGCAACAACCAGTAAAATTGACGAGCAAGAATTATTTTATCTACAAAGCAGGGGTATCTCCAAATCAATCGCTGAAAAATTGATTGTCCTCGGATTTTTCGAAGATATCATTGGCCAGGTTTCCAATGTGGATCTGGTTGAGTCACTGCGGGACGAAGTCTCCCAATTTTTCAATACCTAATCCAAATACTTTTTTTAATGAGCCAACAACAACAAGAAATCGATTTATTAAGAGATGTAAACGCTACCTTGATTCCTCATGGTGAAGAATTCCTTCTGTCCAAGGGCGATAAAGTTACTATTACCCATCGGTTAGGCGGCAACTTCACGGTAATGACATTGAATGGAATGTATAGAATCGCAGCTAAAGATGCAGATGCGTTAGGAGAGAAAGGGAATGACTTTGCAGAGAAAAATCACCCGGAAGGAACTGAACCAGCAAGCGAAGAATCGATTCGAAATAATTTAAAATCCGTATTCGATCCTGAAATTCCAGTCAATGTGGTAGATTTGGGGTTAATCTATAAGGTTGAAATTGAAGAAGTGAAAGAACGGGGAAGAATTGCATTTGTAGATCTTACTCTAACTGCGCCTGGTTGTGGAATGGGACCAGTAATTGCGGAAGATGTAAAGGGGAAGGTGCTTGAACTTCCGGGAATTGATGATGCCGAGGTCGAGATTGTCTGGGATCCCCCATGGTCTCAGGATATGATGTCTGAGGAAGGAAAAATGGAATTGGGCTTAATTTAGAAGCCTTTTGTTTTACAATATCATTTATCTATCCTAGGGTAATGACCATCTTATGACTACTAGTGAGAAGAAATACAAGATTGCACTTGGTTGTGATCATGCCGGCTTTGAATACAAGGAGGCAATCAAAGAATTCTTACAAAGCGATGGCTATGAAACTAAAGATTTTGGCACATTTTCAGATGAGTCTGTTGATTACCCTGATTTCATTCGTCCTGCTGCCGAAGCCGTTGCCGAGGGCTTGTGTGATTTCGGAATTGTCCTGGGTGGTAGTGGAAACGGGGAAGCAATAGCAGCTAACAAAGTCAAAGGGGTTCGCTGTGCACTTTGCTGGTCTGAAGATACAGCCCGTTTAGCAAAACAGCATAATGACGCAAATGTTATCTCCATTGGACAAAGACAAATATCAAAAGAACTAGCACTCACTATTGTTGGAACTTGGCTTGAAAGCAATTTTGAAGGAGGAAGACATCTCAGAAGAATACAGATGCTCGACTAGTCTATTTAATTTACACAATAATTTTTAAAAATGACCGACGAAAAAGATAAGAAACGTGATTCAGTCACAGAGGCAATTCAAAGCAAATTTCTCGAACAGAGAAAAATTTTCTTATGGGGTGAAGTCAGTGATAAATCTGCACGAGACTTGACTGAAAGGCTGCTTTTCCTTGAATCAAGTGCACCGGGAAAAGAAATTACTTTCTACATCAATTCACCCGGTGGTTCTATTACTGCAGGGATGGCAATTTTTGACACGATGCAATTAATCAGTTCTCCCATTGCAGTCATAGTAACAGGAATGGCAGCAAGTATGGGATCAATTCTGCTTTGTGGAGCCACCAAGGGCAGGCGTTTTTTATATCCCCATTCCCGAGTCCTCATTCATCAACCGCTCATCACTGGTAGAATGGTCGCAGCAGCGGTAGACATTAATATACAGGCGCAGGAAATGGAAAAACTTCGAGAAGAACTCAATGGAATCTTAGCTAAAACTTCCGGTCAACCTCTTGATAAAATACAACAGGATACCGATCGAGATTTTTATCTCAATGCAGAGGAAGCAATTGAGTATGGTTTAGCTGACAAGATTGTAGATAAAATTTAATTTTTTGGTTTTCCCATCTCAGTTAAAGGTAGCTGGTTCACTAATTGCCAATCCTTCGGGATAGAGTGTGACTCTAAGCGCTTCTGAACGAATTCCTTGAGTTCCTTGAGTTCAATATTAGTTGGAGTTAAGTAGGCAACTATTCGTTGTCCCCAGTCTTGGTCCTCAACTCCACAGACTAAACATTCATCAACAGAATTAAACTCTTGGATCACTTTTTCGATAAGATGTGGATTCACTTTCTCACCCCCCGTTACAATCATACGATCTAGGCGTCCTTCAATGAACCAATTCCCTTCGGGGTCATGATATCCATAGTCAGGGGTATCTAACCATTCCTCGCCTCCCTGCCCTTCTTGATGCGCGTTCAAGCTAATACTCTTCGCTTTTACAGAGATACGATTAGTAACAGTGTTCACTGACATGAAAGCATGAGGCAGAACTTTTCCCACGCCCCCTATTCCCTTTTCGAATGAATGTGAATTTAAAAGTGTGATCATGCCTGCAGTTTCAGACATACCATAGCAGGGAAAGAGAGGAATGCCTTCATTTCTTGCCCTCTGAGCCAACTTTTCTGAAAGCGCAGCTCCACCGATAAAAATACCTTTAAATTGCCGTAAATTTTTGCAGGCAATTGAACTCGTGATTAATCGGTTTAATTGGGTGGGAACTAGCGAAATCCACTGATTTTTCATAAGTTCGCCGGGAATCTCATCAAAAAGCTTTCGGTAACTTGAAAAGTAAACCTTTCCCCCAGAAGCTATCGCCCGAAATATCTGCATCATTCCACCCACGTGATTAAGCGGTAAACAACACCAAGAAGAAATTTCTTCTACTCCTAGGCTTTCAAGTAGTCCAGATACAGCAAAACTAACCGATTTTTCGCTGTGCCTTATCCATTTTGCATTCCCAGATGTACCACCTGAACGAAAAAAAAGAGAAGGAGGACCATTTTTAGCATCTAAAACTTCCGATTGATAGATACTCAAATTCGGGCCCAACCAAACAGATTGCCCCTTTTGTAATAGTGTAAAAATTTCTTCTGCATGTAGTTGTTGTTTATTCCCACAACTATTCTTTTCATGAACCCAAGAATTACGGTAATTTTCAAAATTGATCTTCCCTGTCATAATTCCCCCCATAATTTATCAAGTACCGAAATCGGTAAATTCTCTGAAAATAGCGGGCGTTGATGGTGCTGAGGAATCTCCTTTGCGTTCAATTTGAACAAAGATCTATCTAAACCGGCGACCTGATTCGATAAGAAGGCACATCTAACAACTGCCTCATATCCAAATGGACTCTCAAATACAGTGGAAATAACTGATCTAATTGGTTGGGAGCGGATAAAGGCAATCATTTTCCCCCAATGGGGAAAGAGGCAAGGTTTGATAACATAAAATCCCTGCCATCCCCTTTTTTCAAAAAAAGAAAAGTCGTTTTTCCAAACCAAGGATTCGTCTAGAGCGAGCGGTACACTCAATTCTTTTTCGATCGCCAGTAATTCTTCTATTTTTTCTCGGGGGAATGGTTGTTCAATAAATTGAATTCTAGTTTCGTGAGCAAATGCTTCATTCCATTTCAAAAGTTCATCAATATTCAATGATTCATTCGCATCTAATCGAATCATTGATTCTTTTGGAATTGAATTTAAGATTTGCTTCACCTCCTTAATTTCAATTTCGATTACCTCGATTCCAATCTTTTTTTTATAAGTAGTAGAAATATTCCCTACACCTTTAGAAAATGTAATAAGCTCAGCCGAGTAAACGGAAGATTTTGGCTCGACCTTAAAAGATGTATCCCAAATTTCGCTCGCCATACATGATATTGCACTTTGCATTAAAGGATTAATTTGAAAATCTAACCCCGCTTTCCAAGCTTCTACGAGAGGAAGTAGTTCTTTAATTGAACTGGTAATAAAACCAGGCGTTGGACAGAGTTCCCCAAAAGAAATCCGTCCTTCATTGGATTCTTCTCTTAAGACAATACTTTCCCGGGCTCCCCAATTACCATGTGCAGTGAGCAAAGGACTTGTAAATTTATGCCTGTAAATTTGGTACTGTCGATTAGGTTTCATTAATTATTCTTGAGACGATAGACTCTTTCGATCATAAACAATCTATATATGCAATGTCGGATAAACGAATTATGGACGAAGATTTTTATTTAAAGGCTGACGATTTTTTCACCAAAAGTATTCCTAGCGGTCTCACCTTTGATGACTTGTCTTTGGCAACACACTATTCTGAAGTTATCCCACGAGATGTACGAATTGAAACTAACATCTCGGACTCAATTAAATTGAGCATTCCAATTCTGTCATCCGATATGGATACAGTTACGGAATCTGATATGGCAATTGCGATGGCATTGTGTGGCGGAATTGGGCTAATTCATTATAATATGTCCACTCGCAATCAAGTAAAAGAAGTGGCTCGAGTGAAGTATCATGTGCATGGATTAATTCAAGACCCAATTACTATCACTGCAGATAAGTTAGTGGGAGATGTATTGGAACTTATTGAAGAAAAAAACTTTCAGTTTCGAACATTTCCAATAGTGGACGATCAGGAAAAATTACTTGGTCTTTTACCAGGCAGGGTTGTAAAAAAGCGCTACAAGAACAGTAAAGTTACAGATGGAATGCTTGCCCGTAATGAAGTCTACACGATTCGGGAAAATGAAGTGGGAAAAGACCCGATAACAACGGCTGACAAATTTTTCAGCAAACATATGGGTATTCATAAACTTTTAGTTGTGGATAAAGATGATCGCTTAAGGGGGCTATACACATTGAGTGATATCGAGAGAATAATGGAAGAAAACAGAGATCATTTAAAACCAGCAAGGGATTCAAAATTTCGCCTACTGTGCGGTGCTGCTGTATCCACTCCGCGCAAAGTTGATGGTCAACTAGACAAAAAATCTCTGGAAGAACATATTTCCGAAATGGTCGATCAGGGACTCGATACGGTTGCTGTGTCAACAGCACATGGACACACCAAAAGCGTTGGAGAAGCAACTCGCTTTATCCGAAATGCATTCCCTGACCTTACTATTATTGCAGGTAATGTAACCTCCGGTGAAGGAGTAGAATTCCTTGCGGATGCAGGAGCAAATGCAATTAAGGTAGGACAAGGTCCAGGTTCCATTTGTACTACTCGAGTCGTAGCAGGAGTAGGAATCCCCCAAATGACTGCTCTATATACCGCACTACAAGGTGCAAAAAAGAAAGGTGTTTCAATTATTGCAGATGGAGGAATTTCAAAATCAGGCGATATCGTAAAAGCATTAACCCTTTCAAATGCAGTAATTTGCGGCGGTCTGCTAGCAGGTTGCCGTGAAGCACCGGGAAGAATAATCGAAATTGAAGGCAAATATTATAAGCAATATCGGGGAATGGGCAGTCTTGAAGCAATGAAAGAAGGTTCTGCCTCCAGATACGGTCATACAAAAGATGATCTCGCGTCAAAAAGTACACCCGAGGGTGTTGAAGCACTTAAAGAAGTAGCAGGTTCCGTTAAAGAAACCCTTGAAAACTTGACCGGCGGAATTCGGGCGGGACTCGGTTATCTTGGGGCAGAATGTTTGGATGAACTGAAAGAAAGAGCGAGATACATCCAAGTAAGCCCTGCAGGACAACGTGAATCTGGGACTCACGATGTGATCGAAGTGAAAAGAAGCGATTTCACACGATCCTAAACCTATTTTAAATTTTTTATGAATTTTTTAAATAAATCATGCCCCAACCTCTTTTCTGTTATTGGAATTAGTATGGGGGATGAAGGAAAAGGAAGAGTTGTACACGAAATTTTAGACCAAATTAAAATTCAGGACCGAAATCACCCAACCAGCGTGATTAAGGTTAATGGAGGAGCAAATGCAGGGCATACCGCAGCCGGCTTAAAATTAAATCTTCTTCCTTCAGGGGTGGGAAATCCAAATGTAGAAAACTTGATGATTGGAAGTGGAGTGGTTGCCGACCCACGTAAATTCTTATGGGAAGCAGACCCCCTTGAATCCCGTGGAATTTCTGTTTTTAAGAGGTTACTTATTGACGAAAAAGTTCAGATGAGTGACTTGACTCATCGATTGCTCGATTTGGCTTGGGAAAATTATAGGGTAAAGCAACTAGGTATGGAAAGCCGCGGTTCGACGGGTCGTGGAATTAGTCCTGCTTACTGTGATGAAACCGGTCAATGGCAAATTTTTTATCAACAATTCTTAGAAGAAAGGACTCATTTTAGATTAGCGCTCAAAGGTAGAATTCAAAGGGCAATGGATACGATACGATCAGTTTGCAAGGTGAGCGAAGAGGATTGGTTGGGATTCTTTTCAATTCTGTCCACTGCAGAAAGTCGTGCCAACAAACAAGCCATTGAAGAAGGCATTTTCAATCAAGATGAATTTGATTTCCAGCGTTTTATGGGAAAAGATCCCTTTACATTAAACTTTGACCTAATCGAAGAAACTTATTGGAACGCGGGTCAAAGACTGGTGAGTTGTATTGGGGATGTAAGGAATAAATTTTTGCAAAATACAACTGCTTCAAAATCAATTGTCGCAGAGTTTGGTCAGGCCTATTGGTTAGACAAAAGACACGGATTTACTCCGAATGTAACCGCCTCTCACACCACGACTTCAGAATTGTTTGTATCGGGAGGGTTTCCTGTTCAAGCAGTTTCCACGATTGGATGTTGCAAAGCATACGACACCAAGGTGGGGACCCATCATTTTCTGTCCAAGATTGATCATGAAGTACATCCCTTAGGTCAAAAGTTAGCTAAAATGGAATTTGGCACCTCAACGGGAAGGCAAAGAATGGTCGGCTGGTTCGACGCAGTAGAAAAAGGAAATGCACTTCGATATTGTGGGTTTGATGAACTTGTCATTAATAAGTTGGATGCATTATCAATAGACAAAGAAATATTGGCAGAAATTAAGATATGCGTTGCGTACAAAAAAGCTAACGGTGAAGTAACAAAAGATGTTCCTAGGCAAGAAGGCATGCGTAAACAATTAACTCCGGTTTACGAGTCCCTGCCCAGTTGGTCAGAAGATTTAAGCAAGATTCGCTCTTTCAACGAATTTCCAGAGGAAGCAAAGAATTATGTGAAGCGAATGATATCGAGTATAATCGAATCTGCATACCCTCAAGGATTTGAGCATATAGAATTACCGAAAGTTCGATTTCTGGGTGTTGGACCAAATCCAGGTCAAATTATTTCAGACATACCTCCTACTAAGGAATTAATTAAAATTAATTAGGTTAAGTGAATTCCCCCCCCCCTGCATTAAGTAAATTTAAAAAAAGAGTATCATGGGAAGATATTGATAAGTCACATCTTTTGGCCCATTTGGAACTGTGCGTACAAGAAGATCTTTCAAACACAGGGGATTTAACCAGCGATCGATGCCAAATAAGTGGAAATGGTGTAGCAGAACTAGTGACAAGAGAAGAAATGATCATATGTGGTTTAAGTCTGATACCAATTATATTTCAGGTTTTTGAGGTAAATTCACTAGAGGTTGAAAATTTGGTAGATGAGGGAGTACTGACCCCCAACGGTACAACTATTGCAAAATTATCAGGGAAACAGTCCGATATTTTAAAAATAGAAAGAACGGTATTAAACTTTATACAGCGCCTTTCAGGTATTGCCACATCCAGCAGTTTGTATGCTGCCATACTATCAGAAGATGATGTTCACCTTTTAGACACAAGAAAAACTACTCCAGGAATCAGATCACTCGAAAAATTTGCATCTGCATGTGGCGGAAGTTACAATCACAGGATGGGTCTATTTGACCGTATATTAATTAAGGATAATCACCTAGCAGCATCAAACATTGTAACCGGTAATCAATTACATAATTTTTTGATTCAAATTAAGAAAAAATCAACCAACGATATTGTACAAGTTGAAATAGATTCAATCGAGTATCTAGAAATCTCAATAAATGCAGGAGTGGATGCAATTTTATTGGACAATTTTAGTCCCGATGATGTTAAAAGAGCAGTTTTATTAAATAAAAACAGGGTGGTGATTGAAGCCAGTGGAGGAATTTCATTACAGTCATTAAAAAAATACGCTCGTGCACAACCTCATTTCGTTTCAACTGGAGCACCAATACATAGAAGTCGTTGGATGGATATTGGCTTAGATTGGAAATAACAAATTTTAAATGTGACAAAATATCCCCCAGGTAAAAGAAAAGCTACCGACGTACCAATTACTACAAGGAATAACTCTAAAGAAAATCCTAGTAGCTTACTCTTGAGGATACTGTTAAAAGGCTCTCCCTATTATGTCTCGGGCAGTATCATTGCTGAAAAACTAAAGATGTCCAGAGTGGGAGTGTGGGCAAGAATAGCGAAACTAAGAAAAGCGGGACTTACAATAGAGGCATCTCAGAATCGTGGTTATCGAATAGCAGCGGAACCAGATATATTTAATCAACATCTCATGGAGGCTTGGTTACATGAAATTAAAATAAAGTGTAAGGTCTTTGTATCACAAAGGATTGATAGTACGAATTCAGAGGCAGAAAGACATTTAACCAATCAAGCAAAAGCACCGTTTGCAGTTGTCTCAAACGAACAACATGCTGGACGTGGCAGATTAGGACGTACTTGGTACAGTCCAAAGACTGGAAACATAAATCTGACGATCGCTTTTCGTCCAAAAATCAGGGTAATTAAACTTAAGATTTTCACCTTATGGCAAGGGATTGCAATTGTAGAACTGCTCCGCAAAAAAACAGGGAATAATAGTATATCAATCAAATGGCCAAATGATATCGTATTAAATGGGAAAAAAATTGCTGGTATGCTAACTGAAGCTTCGATAGATAGCGAACATGTGAGATCAATGGTTTCTGGCATTGGAGTGAATGTAAACTCACTTGCCACAAAGTTTCCAAAAACAATAAATAAGCACTCGACTTCATTGCATGAAGTGACCGGGCATACATTGAGAATACATGAATTAACGGCTGAAATTATTAAGTGTATAATATTCAGTTATAAAGAATGTATTAAAGGTATTTCTGATGAAAAGCTTCATGAAAAATGGACAACAGTTGATGCTCTACATGGCAAAAAAATAAGTATTAAAACTGGAAAAGACAATATTTCAGGTAAGGCAGTAGGTATAGATGAAAATGGTGCCATTAAAGTAAAATCAAGGAATGGAAAAACCGTCCATATAAACAGTGGAGAATTAACCGTAGAAAAATGGTAGAATTAAACGCTAATATTTCCTGCATTGATATTGGAAATACTATTTGTCACCTCGGCAACTTTAAAGATGGGGAGCTCATAAACGAGCACTACATTAAAACAAAAGAGTTCATTACATATCCAATAAATCTAATTAAACACACCTCCCCGGATCAAAATGTAATATCGTACTGCTCAGTTGTTCCACAGGCAACGAAATCCCTAATAAAACACGCGAAAGATTATGATTTTAACTTATACAATTTAAATAATAATTCCGCGGGCAATTTCCCAATAAGCTACCCTAACCCAGAACAAATCGGGCAAGACAGGATAGCGAATTCAATAGCTGTTTTTTATACAAAAGACCTTCCATGTATTGTAATTGATGTTGGTACCGCAACAACCTTTGATATTATTACTAAACCAGGCGGCTATGAGGGAGGAGTTATCACACCTGGCCCTCAAGGATTCTTAGACTTTTTACATCAAAACACCTCCCTTTTACCTAAAGTGGTGATTAGCTCTCGCCTGCCGACCAATTCCATTGGAAGGGAAACGCAAGAGGCAATGCTCATTGGAGTCGCAAAGGGATACCCTTCAATGGTAGAAGGTATCTTGAATTCGATCACCTCAGAGATCGATAAAAATTACCAAAAACGTCCAAACATAGTAATCACAGGAGGTGGCAGAAAAAACATGATGATGAAAAATATTGTTGATTGCCCAGAGTTAACGATCCAAGGTTTAGCGATTGCCTACCAGCTTAACTACATTCTTTAAAATTTCACATGAGTGTAGAAAATAAACCCTTACCAATCATTGAAGTGGTAAACCTCAAAAAAAGGTTTGGACGCATCCAGGCACTTAAGGGAATTAGCTTCTCAATAGGGAAAGGTGAGATTGTAGGTTTCCTTGGTCCGAATGGTGCAGGGAAAAGCACAACGCTAAGAATTTTATCCGGATTAATACCTGCAGATTCTGGCGAGGCCAAAGTATGCGGTGTCGACCTTGCACAAGAAGAGGGCCTGGTAAGAAACCACATAGGCTACCTGCCAGAAAATAATCCATTACCGGAAGATTTACGGGTAATTGAATATCTTCGATTCAGGGCACTTCTTAAAGGATTGGAAGGAAGTCGCCTAAAAGAAAGAATTAAAGTAGTACTTGATATTTGCGACCTAGAAAGAAAAATCTCAGAAAGAAAAATTGGGAATTTATCAAAAGGATACAGACAGAGGGTAGGAATAGCTGATTCGCTATTAGCGGAACCAAGGCTTGTAATTCTTGATGAACCGACCATTGGACTAGACCCTCACCAATCGGCTGTAACTAGGAAAATGATGGAAAGACTTAGAGGAGAGGTATCATTTTTATTATCAAGCCATATTTTGTCAGAAGTGGAAGCGTGCTGTGACCGAATGATAATTTTAAGTCATGGACAAATTGTTGCGGAAGGAACATTACATGATTTACAAAAACGATTTGTTAACAAAACCACATTTCAAATTGTCGCATCTAGCAATAAAATTGATATCCAAAAAAAAATTCGATTATTAGATCAAACATGCGAACTCCTGCAAGATGACCCCGTTGAAGTATCCGGCAAGAGAAGATATAATTTCTCGACTGATAAGGGAGAACATATTGCCGAAAAGATTGTTCGCACATTACTCGAAGAAAATGACATCCGAATTTCAGAATTTCAAATTAGAAGACCTGATCTTGAAACAATTTTTTTAAGAGCTACAAAAAAGAACTGGGAAGAACACGATTTTTTAAATCGTACTAAAATTTGAATGAAATCTTATTATATAATTTTAAGGTATGAACTTTTTTCATTATTTATTTCGCCATCCACTTATGTTGCTGCATTCTATTTCCTCTCTCTTTTAGCACTTGGGTTTCGATTTTTTATTGAGACTTTCTCGAACACGGACTGGTTACTACCGCCACTATCCTCATTAATTGTAGGACTATTATTTGGGGCACCTGCACTAATACCATTCATAACAATGAGATGCTTTGCTGAAGAAAGGCGGTTAGGGACACTTGAGACCTTATTTTCTGCGCCGGTTAGTAACTGGATACTTGTAATCGGAAAATGGTCAGGATGTTTTGTCTTCTTTATAATTATATCTGCCCTCGCACTTTGCTTTCCGTTACTTCTACTTTTAATGTTTCCGGAACAAGGCGGGAATTTAGGATTCAACGAAATTGAGAATTGGACAGGTAGTACATTATATTTATTAATTTTCGGTGGTACATTTACTGCGATTGGAGTATTTTCAAGTTCAATAACAAAAAACCAAATGGTTGCCGGAATGCTTACCTTCACTTTACTTACAGCATATCTTTCTATCATGGTATTTTCCTTTGGTAATCAAACTTCTGATGCATACTTCACAAACTACCAAAAACTAACAGACGGACTTTTCGGCACCTATATCAATGGATTAGATAAATTCGGACAATTTTCGGTAGGTTTAATTGACCTATCTACAATATTGAACCAGGCAGCATTGACAATTTTCTTCCTTATATTATCAACTATTCAAATTGAAAGACTTAATAATTGACTGATTTTAAACATGCAAAGCGAAATAGGAAGTGGGACACATCATTTACTATACTTTTATTAGTCCTATTATTATTATGTACTAATTTCTTAATTTCAAAGATTAATTATAGCATCGATTTAACAACAGAACAAAAATATTCATTATCTTTAGAAACAGTAAGTAGACTTAACAGGATTACTGAACCAATTGACATAATAATAACAATACCGGAGAGCAATAATCTTCCAAAGGTCATACAAAAGCTACTTTTTGATCTAAATTTAATTTTAGAATCTTATCAAAAAGCAAGATCAAACAAAATTAGAATTCATCGTATTAATATTGATTCAGCATTAACATCATCGAATCTAATTAATAAATTCAATCTCGTTGAAAGAAACGAAATTTGTGCTTATTCAGAAACAGGTAAGAAAAAGCTTATCTTCAAATACAAGGAACCTGAAGGAATTAACATACTAGACAGAGAGAACATCTTTAGATCTAAAGATTCTCTCGCCCGGGAAAAAATATGGGAATCAGGGTTCTATGATACATGGACAGAAGGTGCAAATGGTATAATGGAACCAAGCGAGTTTTTAGGAGAAGAGGTAATCCTGAGATCCATATTAGAGATAACGGCAACAAGCAAGCAACAGCATGTAGCCTATTTTTCGAGGGGACATGGAGAAGGAAGTCCATCAGATATTAACCCGATAAAAGGATTCTCTGAATTAAGGTCTATTCTGGAAAACCAAAATATTAAAGTATCAACAATAGACATTTCAACCATTAGCCAAATGCCCAGTAATGCAAAATTATTATTCATAACTGACCCGAGAGGTACCTTTCAAGACAAGGAAATCTCCGTCATTAGTGACTATATTAATCGTGAAAATGGAAACTTACTAATTGCCTTTGATCCATCTGAAGAAATTTCGACGATGGGCAAACCTGCGTTTGGATTTCGAACACTACTGAAACAATGGGGTATAAGATGCCATGATATGCTCATTCATGATCCCATAAAAAATAATTTCGATGTTTTTACCGGAGATTATTCACTCAAAACATATTCGAGAGAAAAATCGCACAGAGTAGTTAATAAACTCAGAGATGGTGCGTACTCGGTTCAATCATCAAGACTTAGACCTGTTGAGAAAATAACTTCTGAAATTAAAGATTTGATCACTTCTGAAATATTGTTTTCGAGAAGAAGTTCATGGGCTCTTTCCTCTTGGATTAACAGAACCATTCCGCCTATATTAAACGACTTGCTAGACTTGAAAGGACCGGTGCCAGTAATCGCTTTGTCCGAAATTGATAAAGGCCAGAAAAATGATTTAAATTCGAGAAAAGGTAAAGTTGCTGTAATGGGTTCATCCTCAATCCTAACAAATAAAAGATTGAAGGAAAATACTGGTAATAGATTCTTAACGAAGAATATTATTAATTGGATGATAGAAGAAAGAGCGATGCTAGATATCGAACCTAAATCAATAAGTACCTACAACATAAACTTAAACGAAAGAGAATATGTAAACTTGCTTTACGCACTTTCGGTTATTCCGATCTCAACAGCATTAATAGGACTTTTTGTAGGTTGGTTACGCAAAGAACTATAATTATGAATATAAAGATAGTATTGATAGGCTTAAACGCTGTGCTTATGGCATGGATATACTTTAATCTAAATGATCAAGATCAATCGGGTATGATTGATAAATTAACCAATATCAGCAATTTAGATGAACTTGAGCAAATAGAGATAGTAAAACAGAATCAAAACTTCTTACTAATGAAAGAAGGGTTTGCTTGGAAAATAAAAAAACCAATCGAATGGGAAGTTGATGAATTTTCAATCACCAACTTTATTACAATTTTTTCACACCTCGACTTTAATAAACTATTTGATTACAAAGAAATTACTGATCGTGGAGAAATAGTAAGTGACTACGGAATAAATTCAGAATCGATTATACTCCAATTAGTAAAATCGAATCATACAATTAAAATTAGGATTGGGAATTCAACCAGAGATAAAAAATTTGTTTTTTGCGAAGTACAAATTGATGAAAACCCCGATATAGAGATATGGAGGATTTCAAACGAACTGCTTGATATTACAGAAATACCCCTTCAGGATTGGGCTGTTAATAACTTAATACGAACGAATCTGCACCAAGTACAAAGTATTTCTGCTTCGATTAAATTGAATAACTCCAATTTAAATACTACAAAACTAGTCAAAAATGATATTGGAGAATGGGAGTTTGAATTACCATTTAAAACAAAAGCCAACAACGAAAACGTGCGATTACTTTTAAATAGATTGTTAACCATTAAAGTGATCGACTTTAATGTTAATGAGGAAAAAAATGAATCATCACTGACTGCATTTGATGATTGGAAATTCAAACTTATATTAACCTCGAATAATTTAAATCATGAATTTCAATTCAGTGAAGAAATTAAATCCGATGAATCATCTTACCACTATTGCAAGACAAGTTACACTGATCATATTATAAAATTAGACAAATCATTCAAGTCTTACTTATCAGACTGGAGTACAAAATTGCGCGAGCGTAAAATATTTAGATTAAAAAATGAAAGCATACAAAAAATAGTTGTTTCTAATTCTGATATTGGCATTACACTTGAACGACCATTCGATAATATTTGGGAAATCACATCGAATGAAGACATCGGATTTGAAGCAGATCCCTTTAAGGTAGATCAGTTTTTATTATACTTAAACAGAATGGAAATAAAAGAATTCATCTCATTTAAGGCAGAGCAAAGTGATATTGAATTTAATCTAGAAAATAAATCAGTCTACAAAATCCAAATTACAAATAAAAATACTGAAGTTAAAACAATTTTGATTCAAAACAATCAACTTGATGCCACGCTTTCTAAAATTCTGATGGTTGAGGAATCGCTCTTGTGCTTAGTAAAGGAAGACTGGACTAAAATTTTGAACATTAAAACGTACGAGTTCAAAAAAAGGAGAATATTAAATGAAAATAATTCTATTAAAAATATTCAAATAAGCAGTTTCGATTCTAATAAATCTATTTATAACCTTGAAAACAATGTCACTATCGATTTCACGAGTGATTTTAAAAATTTCGAAGTTGAATCTTTTGTAAATGATAAGAGTCAATTAGATGGAACTTGGTTAAAGGGAGATTGGGTTCCGTGGACCTACCTTATCAATATTGAATATTCTGATAAAACGAACTCCAAACTTTTTCTCAGTGAAAAACTTTCTGAAAAGCAGTGGTTAGGCAGTTTAAGCAATGACAATCACACATTTAATTTGCCAACATATTTGATACAAAAACTTTCTAAAGTGACAAAATCAAGTTATTAAACTGTGGATCCTAAAAAGGCATACAAGACTTTTTATAAATATCGAAAAAAATTAAATTTTTTCCTGCTGATAATATTTTTTTTGCAAGTACTTATTTTGTTTGTCTCAATTAAAGGTATTATAATACCAAACTCCTTCCTGAATAGTTTCATTACTCTACCTAAAGATAATGCACTAAGTTTCAAAGGGGTTTATTTTAAACTTCCAAAAATAATAAATGCCAAAGAGATAGTACTAATTTCAAAAAAAAATCACATAGTTCAACTTGAAAATCCGACAATTATTTTAAAGGATTATATTCCGAGTTCATTCGAGTCATTTTTAAAATTTAAAGCTAAGATAATTAATTGTACTTTTCTAAAGTCAAAGAAGTTTATTAGTTTAAAAAATGTAACTGCGAATGTGGAAAGAAATTACTTACATATGTCTTTTGAAGTAAATTCCGAAAAGATAGTTGTAAAGGTGAAAGGTAAGATTAACTTAACCAAAACCTTAAATAACACTAAAAAGCAAGAGGGTAGTCTAGATTCTATTTTTACTAATATTGAAAAATATAATAATCTAATACAAAAAAATTTACTCGAGATTAACACGACCGATTGTATCGAATTAGTATGTGTGTTCGACATTGACGAAAATATCAAATTCAATGTCGTCCAAAAAGCTTCTAATGACACAAACCCCGTTATCTCAGGACTTAAGACTATCGGTACATTCGACTTAACCAAAGGAAGAATGAAACGAATATCAACTCAAATAGAGAAACTTCGACTACCCTTTTCCAATTCTACCGTTGAATTTAATAAATCTAATATTTTCCTATCTGACACGAAAGGTAATCAAAAAAATTCCGCAATCAATTACTTTGTGAACTGCAACAGTAATTCTATTAATTTTGACGGAGTGATAAAGGGGTCAACTTCTAATTTATTTCTTAATTTTAATTCTTATGATAAATTTATAAATACCATACTGATTCTTGATAATAATACTTCAAATTGCAGTAATTTCATAAAATGGAACCCCGCAGACTCAGTATTTTCTATTGATGGGCATAATAAATTCATACCTAATTTGCTAGATTTTAAAATTATCAAAAACAAAAAAACTTTTAACTTTATTACAGGGGATTTAATCGAAATAGGTATAAATAGTTTCTCCATTATTAATGAACCTAACCCCCAAAATTACATTACAATTCTTGGGAACAATGTTTCTGTCCTTGATGCACCAGATGGCAACTATTCAGGTTCCGGAACATTGAATGACAACCTAAGCCTTACTTTTACCAATGCATACGGTAAAATGGGAAACAGTCAGGTTCAAGGCACATACTCTCAAGAATGGAGTCCATTGAATTATGAATTTGTATTAAATGGTCAGTGCAATCCAACCGATATCAATAATTGGATGGGAGAATGGTGGACTGAAATCTGGACTGACTTTGCATTTAATCTAGATGATGTTCCTCTTGGAGATTTTATTATTTCAGGTTCATGGGGGGGGGACTCTAACCATAGCACTGATGGCAAGATAAATGCGTCCCATTATAAATACAAGCAATTGGACGTCATAAATTCAAATATTCATGTTAATGTAGATGCTAAAAAAACTACTTTATTCCTCAACCATTTAGAACATTCAAGGGGTGTTATTGGTGGTCATGTTACAATACCACGTTTAGCAGCACGCCAATCAGAACTATTAAATTTCAAAATGATTGGTGACTTTCCAATAAATGATGGAAGGAATATTCTAGGAGATTTCGTGGAGGGATTCTTAGATGACTTTAATTTAACAACAATTAGGGTAGACACACATGGCGACATAGATATCCGGTCAAACAAGTATAATTTTCCAGAAACAAGCGATAATAATTTTCATATAATTACAGACACAGATAAAAATGGTTCATGGAACGGCATTAATTTTACTAGTTTTAAGGGTACAATAATAAAAGAAACAAATTCCCTACTTTTTGATTTCCCTACAATTCAAACTTGTAATGGAAATATTTCACTCCTTATCGATTCTAATTTAACCAATAAGAATTCTAATATTAATCTTAAAACAAGTAATCTTAAAGTAGATGAACTTTATGATTCTATTATATCCTATCAATTAAAAACTGACAAAATTATATTATCTGACAAAGACTCAACTTCGATATCAGAAAATGGTATTGTTGATTTTAGTATTAATGCAACCTGTACAGATTTTGATTTCACGAGTTTAAACGGCACTGGTAAAATTAAAATTAAGGACAAGGAATTAAGCAAAATTCGATTACTTGGATTGCTTTCAAATGGTTTAGATGAATTGCCTTTGCCTTTTCCTTCGGGCACATTGAAGTTTAATACATTAGAAGGTTTATTTGAACTAGAAAATGGACTAATTACATTTGATAGTCTTGTACTTTCTGGTTTATTATCAAAGGTTGTAAGTAATGGAAACATTAACTTAGAAAATGGTGAATTAAATATTAAATCTAAAATACAACTTATTGGAAATGTTCCAATCATCAGCAAGATTGCACAAATTGCAGATCCCTTGGCTGTTTTCGCTGAGATAAAGATAACAGGACCGTGGAATGATCCCAAATGGGAGTTTTTGCTTTCTCCGACTAAGTAAAAGCAAGGAATAAACTAATTCATTGAAATCTGTCGTTGCATGATTTTCAAAATAGATTTTTATAAATCTATCATTCAATTTTATAAATAGGAGGAACTCATTTTGGACTTAAGCGAATTAAAAGGAATTATATCTCTAATGCAAAAATCTGATCTTACAGATTTAGAAATAGAAACCCAGGACTTGAAGCTACGATTAGCTCGTCCCGGTGACTCAAAAGGTCCGGTTTCATATCAAACTGATGCTATCCCTGTACAAATTCGCAAAGAACCTACAACAGTAGCCTCTTCTCCAACAAATGAAACGGAACTGGATGAGGATACATATATTTTCAAATCTCCTATGGTAGGGACATTTTACAGGAAACCCTCCCCAGATGATCCCACATTTGTATCTTCTGGAGATAAAATAAACAAAGGGGATGTTCTTTGCATTATCGAAGCCATGAAAGTAATGAACGAAGTGCAAGCAGATCAAGGTGGAGAAATTATTGAAATTCTTGTTGAGGACAGTGTTAGCGTTGAATACGGGCAACCACTTTTTAAAATCCGCAAAAAGTAATTTGCTATGATTAAAAAGATTCTCATTGCAAATCGCGGGGAAATTGCACTTCGCATTGTTAGAGCGTGTAGAGAACTTGGTATTCATACACTTGCAGTTTATTCAGAAGCAGATGAACAATCTCTTCATGTACAACTTGCGGACGAAGCAATTTGTATTGGTCCGGCTAGCGGGTCTGAAAGTTACCTTCGTGCAGATAGAATTTTAAGTGCGGCTGAAATTGGTGATATTGATGCGATCCACCCGGGATACGGTTTTTTATCTGAAAACGCTGAGTTTGCAGAGCAGTGCGAATCATGTAACATCGAATTTATTGGCCCTCGATCTGAAACCATCAAAAAAATGGGCGATAAGGCAATGGCTAGAGAAACCGTAGCGAAAGCGGGAGTTCCTATAATACCCGGTAGTGATGGTCCTCTTGCAAATGAAATTGTGGCGACAAAAGTAGCTCAAAAAATTGGGTTCCCTGTGATTATCAAAGCAGTTTCTGGAGGTGGAGGAAGAGGAATGCGTATTGCACACAATGCCGTATCTTTTGCAAAAGAGTTTCTATCAGCAAGAATGGAAGCGGAGAAAGCATTTGGAGATGGTTCGCTTTATGTCGAAAAATACTTGGAGAGTCCGCGCCATATCGAATTTCAAATTCTTGCAGACAAACACGGAAATATGGTACACTTGGGCGAGAGAGATTGCTCTGTACAGAGGAGACACCAAAAAGTGATCGAAGAAGCTCCCTCCCCTTTCCTAGATAAAAGCTTGAGAACTAGAATGGGTAAAGCAGCTTTAAAAGCAGCACAAGCAGCAAATTATGTGAACGCTGGTACTATCGAATTTTTAGTCGATGCAAAGGGCAACTTCTATTTCATAGAAATGAATACCCGTATCCAAGTCGAACATGCAGTAACCGAAGAGGCTACTGGTATTGATTTAATTAAAGAACAAATCCAAATTTCCTCTGGGAAAAGACTTTCATTCTCTCAAAAAGATATATCCCTAGACAAACATGCGATTGAGTGCAGAATTTGTGCGGAGAATCCTTCGAAAGGGTTTATACCATCGCCGGGGACCATCGACCTTTATTACGCTCCAGGCGGACATGGCGTTCGTGTAGACTCTCATGTGTATGGCGGTTACATGGTCTCTCCTCATTATGACAGCATGATATGCAAACTAATATCATACGGAAGAACCCGCAAAATTGCGCTAGACAGAATGTACCGAGCACTAAGCGAATACATTATTCGAGGGATCGATACCAATATCGATTTTCTCAAAGCTGTAATTCTTGACCCAGCATTCCGACAAGGGGAAGCGACCACATCTTACATCGAAGAGTTTCTTGCGAGAGCTCCAAAAGATTTACTTGATAAACCAGTCAAAGAATCCAGAAAATGACAAAAAAAACTAAAGACGAATCGATGGAGAACTCCATCCCTACCCTCTCAGAAGAATCGAGCGAACTTGGTACGATTAGAATCAACCATAGCGTAATTGCAGGAATTGTACGATTGGCTACCCAATCTGTTGAAGGCGTAGTTAATGTTGGCACTGCAGGAGTGGTTGAAGGGCTTACTGATTTCTTCTCCAAGAAAGAATCTGAGCGCGGTGTGAAAGTTACAGAAACTTCTGATGGTGGATACGAAATTGAAGTGAGAGTAGTTCTCGAGTTTGGAGTAGACCTTGCCAAAACCGGGGTTTCTATTCAGGAAACAATTCGAGACCAAATTCTTTCAATGACTGGTAACCATGCACGATCAATCGATGTAATTATTGACGATATTAAAATGGACTCACCCGAAAAAGATGAAACTGATGACCAATGGGCAAGTGACTCAACAAGTTAATTGAATCTTATTAATGTTTAATTTTGATTGGCATACTTTTCTTCATTGGGAGTTTTCGGATGCCATTGGAAATTCGGCATATTGGTACGCACTTGCAGTTCTAGCAGTCCTTTGCTCTTTACTATTTTTGATTAGAAAACTGCGCAAAGAATTGATCCCTGTTTTTTCAGATGAAGAAGGAAATGTACAAATTACACCTCATGCACTGCATGAGTTAGTCAAAAAATCATGCGAAGATATCCCGGGTATTTTCTCACCTTCGACTTCTATAAAAAGAAAAGGGAAAAACTTCCGATTAGACATTAGGATTCGCATAAAACAGGATTGCAACATCAAGAATACCCGAAAAGTTCTTCGTGATAGGATTGAAGCGGTCATGATAGAAAACCTAAGTTTTACAAACTTTGAAGGACTTGATATTATAATCAAAGGCTTTCAGGGAGCAGATTGAATTCAGCTATTTACGTCGTAATACAGGAGGAGCGAAAAATAAGTCAACACTAGTGGATCGAACCTCTGCCTTCCATCCCAACTTATTAATATGCTCCAAACCCTTGGATGATATCCAAGCACTCCCTATGGGTTTTTTGATCGAAGGAGAGTATCCACCGGACAACACTTCTCCATATTCTTTACCATCTAACAGAATCTTGGATCCGTCTCTTGGAATACGCCTATCCTCGACTTCATAAAACCTGACTCGACCGGAAGCACCACTCTTTGATTCAGTGAGTAATTTTTGACGACCTACAAAGTCTTTTTTCTCCCACTTGATCGCCCAACTCAAACCAGCTTGTACTGGAGTTATAGAGGAAGATAATTCATGTCCGTACAAAGGAAATCCTGCCTCGAGTCTTAGACTGTCACGGGCTGCAAGACCTGCCCATCGACAATCTGCCTTGCCCTCGTATTGACTCAGTGCAATTGCCCAATTCTCCAGATCTTTTAATGGACAATAAATTTCAAATCCATCTTCTCCACTGTAACCAGTTCTAGAAATCAATGCATGCCCAATTGAAAATTCTTGTTCTATAAAACACATTTTGGAAATGCAGGAAAGGTCTTGATTAATGACAGATGCTAAAATCTTTTCACTAATAGGTCCTTGCAAGGCTAATTGCCCAAATAAATTGGATTCGTTTATAATCTCACAATCAAAAGTACTGCTGTATTGAATAAAATGATTATAATCCTTTTCAATATTCGAGGCATTTACACATAATAAATAATCTACTTCACTTCTTTTGTAGACAATCAAATCATCTACTGTTCCACCATCTTCGTAACAAAAGGGAGAATAAATAGCACGACCTGAATTTACATTTTTTACAGTATTTGTTAAAACAAACTCTAGAAATTCACCGGCATCTCTACCCTGAACTCTAATTTCTCCCATATGACTTACATCGAAAAGCGAGGATTGAGACCTTGTGTGTAAATGTTCATCAACTGCACTTCCATAAGAAACTGGCATTTCCCATCCTGCAAATTCAGTTAGCTTAGCTGAATTAAGGATGTGCAAATCTCGTAAATGTAATTTTTGGATGATAGTCATGAAATATTAAAATCGCTTCTTTAGCGATTTCAGGATGCGAACTTTAAACATTGCGAATGTTTGCATATTTTTGCTAAAGATCAAATTAAAGCGTATATACTATTAAATTTCTAGCCTTATTTTTTCAGGAGTGATTAACGAATTAATCATTGCGATTATTCTCACCATTGGGATTTCTGCTCTTTGCTCAACGCTCGAAGCACTTATTTTAAGTGTAACCTCAGCCGAAATTGAGAACCTTAAATTAAAATCCCCAAATAAAGGGAAACTTGTCGAGAAATTTCATAAAGAAATCGAAGAAACCAGTTCGGCGATACTAAGCTTAAACACGATTGCCAATACACTTGGTGCAACACTGGTCGGTGGTTTGGCAGAAAATGCGTTGGGAGGAAGTTCTAACAGCCTTCTGATATTTGCTTGCGGGCTCACCGTTGGAATACTCTTTTTTGCCGAAATACTTCCCAAGAATCTTGCTTTTTCTTATCGCTCTGAAGTGTTAGGACATTTTGTATACCCACTTTATTTCGTCCGTGTAATCATGATTCCTTTTTCCAAAATTTGTAAGGTTACTGTGCAAGCTGTGGTACCCCATAAAGAAAAAGAAGAAGATAGCGACGAAGAAGAGATTATTCTTTTAGCAAAAAAAGGAGCCAAAACGGGCACCCTGACAAATGAAGAAAGTGCTCTCGTAACAAATGCATTGAGATTAGACAAATTAGAAGTTCGAACAATAATGACACCAAGAACAGTGGTAACTTCTTTAGAGGAAAACCTAACCGTAAAGGAAGTCTTTAAACTTCACCCAAATGTTCCGTTTGCACGCATTCCAATCTACAAAGATAACATAGATACCATTACTGGAATAGTTCGAAGAAGAGACCTTCACAACGCAATCGTAGAAAAAAAAGAGCTGTCTAAGTTAGCGACTTTGGCAAAAGAAGCTACTTTTGTACCTGAAAATGCTACTGCAGACAAAGCCTTAAGGCTTTTACTTGCTGAACATTGTCAATTAAGCATGGTGGTGGATGAATTTGGCTCAATAGTGGGAGTTCTAGCCATGGAAGACATAATCGAAAGTATTTTAGGTCAGGAGATTTTCGAACATGACGACCTCGCAGTAGACATGAGAGAACTTGCAAAAAGAAAACATGAAGTTCGTATATCGGAAGAGAACATTTCTAAATCAAATTAACCACAAAGGAGTGTGAAATTTAACCTTACAGAATATTGGACCCATAACTTAAGCCCTTTTCTCGTTCAATTCCCGGCTCCTTATGATGATTGGGGCCCAGGTGGAATTAGATGGTATGGCATCGCCTATTTATGTGGCTTTATTGCTGCAGGAATGATTTTAAGATTGGCCTGGAAACGTGGACGTAGTCCCTATGACCCAGAGCAAATCATGAACCTGATGACTTTTCAAATCCTCGGCGTTCTAATTGGTGGTCGAGTTGGTTATGCGATTCTATATCAGGGATCAAAACTAATAGAAGACCCTCTTATAATACTCAGAGTTTGGGAAGGCGGAATGGCTAGTCATGGAGGATTCGTTGGGGTATGTATTGCTACACTGTGGTACGCTAGGCACTCAAAACAATCTCCTTTTCCCATTGGTGATTTAATTGTAAGTATCGTGCCTCCGGGTATTTTTTTTGGAAGAATAGCTAATTTCATTAACGGAGAACTATGGGGTAAAACCACAGAGATTTCCTTTGGCGTTCTATTTCCAAAAGCACCTGACTTTATAATTGGAGTAGCAAGGCATCCGTCTCAAATATATGCGGCACTATTGGAGGGTCTGATTCCATTTATTTATGTTCAATGGCGATTTTGGAAAACTGATATAACCAAAAAGTGCCCAGGCCATTTAACGGGGGAATTTCTATTTCTTTATTCGGTAGGAAGAATTACCAATGAATTGTTTAGAGAACCAGACGCCTCATTGATTTTAGGAATGTCTAGGGGCCAATTTTATTCCATTTTTCTAGCAATAGGTGGAATTTTTCTTATCTACCTAGCCAAGAGAAAAACTTCACAATATCAAAATTAATTGCTGACTCTCTTTGATTGTTGCAATAAATTAATCAAAAGTAGTAAAGTATTATCCATACATGATAGGTAATTTATTCGGCTTTTTATCCAATGACATTGGAATTGATCTTGGCACAGCTAACACATTGGTGTTCGTAAAGGATAGAGGTATCGTACTTAGAGAACCAAGTGTGGTTGCAAGATATAAAACTAGTAAAAAGGTTTGTGCTGTTGGATCAGATGCAAAAAAAATGCTAGGGCGTACTCCCGGAACAATTGAGGCACTCCGCCCAATGAAAGATGGAGTAATTGCAGACTTCGAAATTTCAGAAGCAATGCTTCGATATTTCATTGAAAAGGTAGATAAAAGAAAGTTAGTGCCCCCCCGTGTTGTCATTGCGGTTCCTTCGGGCATCACAGCGGTTGAGAAACGAGCAGTTAAAGACTCCGCAATAAGAGCTGGCGCTAGAGAAGTACTATTACTTGGTGAACCAATGGCAGCTTCAATTGGTGCGGGATTACCGATACACGAAGAATATGCCAATATGATTGTTGATATTGGCGGAGGAACTACAGAGGTAGCGATTATTTCAATTTCAGGTGTCTCTTTTCAAAGAAGTATAAGAGTGGGGGGAGACGAACTTGATGAAGCAATTATTGCTTACATGAAAAAGGCATATGGACTTTTAATTGGGGAAAGAACTGCAGAAGAAATAAAATTTAATGTAGGCTCCGCAGCTCCCATTGTGAATGGAGAAATTAGCATGGATGTAAGAGGTCGAGATGCGACAGCTGGTCTACCAGTTACAAAACATATAACATCCCAAGAAATTCGAGAAGAAGCATTAAAAGAAGTAGTTACTCAGATCGTAGACTTGGTCAAAAATGCACTAGATAGATGCCAACCTGAGCACTCCGCTGACCTTATTGACCGTGGAATAGTTCTAGCAGGCGGAGGAGCATTAATTCGTGGCCTTGATCAAGTGATAAGTGATGCGACTGGATTAACCGTAATACAAGCAGAAGACCCGCTTTGCTGTGTTGCCAATGGGACTGGTAAATTCCTCGATCTCTTAGGGACATTGACACGCGACCAAGTGGATAGATTAGTAACGCAGTAAATTACAAACTTGTCCAAGAAGTCAGAAAGGCGAAAGTCCCATCCATTTATATACTTAGGTTTTTTTGTAATTTGTTGGTGGCTTCTTCCAGCAAGCGTTAAGATTTTCACTCAAACGGCGTTTAGAGAGTTCCAAGCACCCATATGGGACTTGGCTTCAAGACTCGATGATTTAACAAATTATTGGGGACATTTGTCTGATTCCAAAAAAACTTTAATTAGCAAAGGAAAAGATTTATCAAGGCTTGAAGCCGATATAAAGTTTAAACAATTTCGAGAAGGTGAGTTAATGTCAGAAATAAAGAGGCTACAATCACTCGAAAAAACAATATCTCAGTTAAACAAAACAATAAAATTAGATCCAAGCAAAAGATTTAGATCTGTGAACGCCCGAGTAACAATTAGAAAAATGAACGGGTGGTGGCAACAAATGACAATTCGCAAAGGGCTCAATGAAAGTATCAGTTTAGGAGATGGAGTACTTTTCGATGAAGGAGCATTGGGAAGAATCATTCATGTAGATTCAAGATCGTCGGAAATAGAATTGATCACAAATCCGAATTTTAGAATTGTTGCTCATTTTGAAAAGGATAACAGACCCGTTACCTACCAGGGTAATGGTATCAATGTGGGTGGTCAGGCACACGGTTTAGTAATGGACGTGCCCCATGATATAAAAACCTCGAAAAAAAACCCACTAAAACTAGTCACATCATCACTGGGGGGGAATTTCCCCAAAGGCATTCCAATCGGGGTAGTATATGAACTAGAAGGAGATAATAATGGATTATTTAAAATGGGAAAAGTAATTATCAATAAAAAGATAACTGAGGTTCTTGAAGTGGCCGTCCTTAGCGAACTAGAAAATTAATATCAATGAAAAATAGGAACATCCCATTTTTTATTTTGTTACTAATAAACATTTTTGTATTAAGTCTAATTTCTCTAGTAAATTCAGAACTTTCTCGATGGGGAATATCTATATTTTTACCCGGACTATTTTTTTTATCTTCCAGCATTTTACTTAATTGGTGGCAGGGCATATTAGGATGTACGATTATAGGATTATTCTTAGATTCTGTTTATCATACACCATTTGGCTTTCTCGGTTTCACGCTTCCACTATTATGCCTAGCAGGAAAAAGATGGTTGAAAAACACGAGTAATAACAGACCATGGAGATCTGTTCTATTTCAAGTAATAACGAATATGGGGACAGCATTTTTTTTATTAGCAGTATTATTTATACAGGATTTATCCTTTAATAAATTCAACTTTACTCGATTAATAACTGATCTAGTATTGTCCTCTATCCTACTAATCCCTCTCTGCTTTTGGTTGTTAGAATTTACAATTATAGTAATTGAAAAAGTTTCAGGAAAGAATGTAATTAAGGAAGACGAACTGTGAACATTGCAGAAAAACATCACTCCGAAAATAGAAGATATCATGTGTTTAGAATTTTTTATTCTATGTTATTCTTAACTTTATTTATCTTTTTAACAAAACTTCAATTCATTGAGTCTGAGGATTTCGAGGATAAAGAAAGAAAGCAGGGACAAAGAAGGATACTACATCCTGGTGCAAGAGGAGATGTATTTGACCGTGATGGCAGGTTACTAATTGGAAATAAGGCACAATTTTCTGCTGTCATACATTTAGATAGATTAAAAAATGAAATTTGGGAAAAAAAAGTTTTTCTGAAAAAAACAGCTTTTAAAATAAGAAATGAACTACTCAATATTAAAGAATTAGATATTAATAAATTACTTCATCTTTGCTTTCAAGAAAACCATGTCAAAAAAAGATTTATACTTTTATCAGGTGAAAAAAACAATGGGAACTTATCTAACAGTAGAATATATTGGCAGAATAAAAGACTTACGGTCAAAGAAGAAAAAAACGGAAAATGGTCATGTGAGGTTGAATATTGTAACAAGGAACTCGATAAAACATTTAGAACAGAAAATGTAGGTGATAAAATTAATATTAATGTGGCTGGGCTCTTTTCAACCTGCTTTTATTCTCATTTTGGTAAAAAATACCTCCCTTATCCTGCAACACAAATTAAGACTCCGAAATCTAATTATAATTTATTCAACACAATATTTCAAAGTAAGAATCCAAATCTCGACCTTCTACCCGAATTCAGAACGAGCAGCATTGCTTTAAGTTGGGAGGCTCGCTACTCAGTAGTAACTAGCTATCTTGATAAAATTAATCTTCTTTATACAAGAAATGAAGAACTTCCATTAACTAAATTTAAGAATCATTGGAATCGGAGACTGGTACTGCCAATGACACTTGTTCCTAATTTAAGCTCATCTGAATATGCCTCTATTATAGAAGATTTCTCTCCAAGTTCAGCAGTACAAGTCCAAGTTGAGTCGGTCAGACATTATCCTCAGGGCTCACTTGCTTCGCATGTATTGGGGTATGTGGGAAGTGGTTACGAAGCAAATTCGGAAGGACTTTCCGGCGAGGGCTTGGCCACTTTTCAAATGAAAGGAAAAAAAGGAAAGTCAGGAATTGAAAAATCATACGATAATCATCTTAGAGGTAAGGATGGAGGAGATATTTGGAGAATCAACCCAATGGGGCTAAGGTTTGACCAAATTGAACATAAAGCATCTGAAAAAGGTAAATCTATTCAATTAACAATTGATCTAGATATTCAAAAAATTACTGAATCATCACTCGAAAACATGTCCCAAAGAGTTAGTGCACATAGAATTCTACCTGATAAGTTTTGGAAAAAAACAATTGAAAAAAGAACATTAAAAGAATTACTTAACAAGAATGAAAATGAAATTAGCCCTGAATTACTACTCACCGCATTTAAAGATGCCCCATTTCCTCTAGGCGGTAAGGAAGCATCTACAGTAGCTGGTTTCAAGGGCACTGAAAAAGATGCCGATCATTTATTACGAATATTATACTCAAAAGGAGTTCTGGATAGATCTAAAGAAGTACCCGAAAAATATATCATTTCCCCCCCTCCTCCCCCTCCTGGTGCAGCAGTGTTACTGGATGTCAAAACAGGAGAAATTTTAGCCTTAGCGAGCAAACCAAATTATAACTTACAGGATCTATCTCCAAGCATCTCACAAACTACCTACGATCAAATTGAGCGCAAGGAAGCGTGGTTACCTAGGGCTTGGCACCCAGGGTATAGCCCGGCATCCCCATTCAAACTAGTAACTGCAGTGGCAGCACTACGAGCAAACGTAGTCGAACCTGAAGAGAAATTAATATGCGAAGGTATTTACAAGGGAATGGAGTGTCATTGTTATCCTGGTCGACATGGAGAAATGAATTTACGGAGTGCTGAAGCTCAAAGTTGTAATGTTTACTTCTTTCAACTGGCCGAGCGACTCGGTGAAAAACTTCTTATCTCAGAAGCTAGATCTTTTGGCATGAATCAATCGCCCAATATCAAACTCCCACGATTGCGAAATTCGCCCAATGTCCCTGATCCAGAGTGGAAAAGGAAACGAGTTGGGGAAAAGTGGGCACTAGAAGATACTTTTAATGTTGCCATTGGACAAGGTGGATTAAGGCAAAGCCCTTTGCAAATGGCATGTTTTGCAGCGGCACTTGCAAATCAAAATAAAAATTTCCAACCAAAGCTTGTAAAATCTCCCCGAGAAAAATCAGATGATCCTCCTGCTGAACCGATTGGGTTATCCCCAAAAAACATGTTAGCCATTATCGGAGGCATGCATGATGCTACAGTTAAAGGAACGGCAAAAAGATGCAGAATTGAAGGCATAGACATCGCAGGAAAAACGGGAACAGCACAATGGCGCAACCATAACATGCAATTGAACCTCGCTTGGTTTATTGGGTTTGCCCCCGTTCAAAACCCAGAAGTCGCAATTGCTGTATTAATTGAAGGTATAATACCGCAGGACCACATACAAGGTGGACTCACCGCAACTCCAGTTGCAAGAGATATTCTCCAAGCATATTTCACAAAAAAACAAAACCTCGCCCGCTTAAAATAAAATCAAACAATTCATATCCTCATGGTCGCAACGCAATCTTCAATGCTCAAATTGGGTACAAAAGCATCTTCTTTTAAATTATTTGATACTAACTCTAGAAGGACCGTTACTTTCTCTCCTTCAACTACTGGTAAAGGATTTCTCTTTGCGTTCATTTGCAATCACTGCCCGTTCGTAATTCATCTTAAAAAACACTTCCCTAGGGTTTTTAATAACTGGTCAAACCAAGGAATAAAGGTCTATGCGATTTCTTCAAATGACACGATTGAATACCCGGCTGATTCGCCAGAGAAAATGTCTGAAGAAACTTTAGAATTTAACTTTGATTTCCCTTATCTCTTTGATGAAACTCAACATGTGGCCCGAGCTTTTAAAGCTACCTGTACTCCTGACTTCTTTTTATTTAACGAGCACCAAAAACTTGTTTATCGGGGGCAGTATGACAGTTCAAGACCGGGTGGGCAAATCGAGGTAAGCGGGGAAGATTTGATAAACGCAGTAAATCGAATGATTGCAGGAGAAAAACCCTCCGAAAATCAAATACCGAGCCTCGGGTGCAATATAAAGTGGAAGAAATAACGATCTACTTCGAAGTCATTACATAGACTCCATCCCAATCGCTACCAGGAGGATTTTCTTTCATTATATTGCAACGGTCGATCAAAATAATAGAGGGATTATCGGCGACTCCAGGAGTAACTCCAGGTTTATTGGGCTCCAGAGTCTTTGCCTTTTCAAACATCCCCAATGCACCATCCCAATCCTGTAGTAAGTATTTATCAATTCCTTGCTTGAAGCAATCAAGGCAATCTTGGGTTTCTTGTGTGAGCTCAGACATGAAACCAGTAGGTTCAAACATCGCAACCGGTTGTTTTCTACCTTTAACTACTATTCTATCCAAATAACGAAATGCAATATCATCCCGTGTTTTTTCAGAGGCAAGTTTAGTTTCTTCAGTAATCATGATGTACGCACCGTAGGCTTTTGCACCACTTTCACAACGAGCAGCTAAGTTAACCATGTCACCCATCATAGTATAGTTAAATCGATCCAACGCACCCATATTACCAACAGTTGCAGTTCCCGTATTGCAGCCTATGCGAGTCTGCATTTTTGAAACTAGTCCATGGCATTTACCCCATTTATCTTCTTCGTAGGACCATTTCTCACGTAACTTAATTTGTTCCTGTTGCATCAAAATTGCAGTTTTCACTGATTGGTAAGCATGATCTTTCATTGGAATCGGAGCTCCATACATTGCCACGATAGCATCACCAATATATTTATCTAATGTACCCCGTTCCTCCTGCAATATGTTTGTCATAGCAGTTAGATATTCATTCATTAAATCAACCAAGCCGGTAGGACTAAGAAGTTCAGAAAAGCTAGAGAAAGCCTGAACATCGCTAAAAAATGCAGTTATTGCAGTTTCTTGGCCCCCTAAGGAAGGTTCCTCTCCAGATTCGACCATTTGGTCCACTAACTCAGAAGAAACATAACTCCCAAACATACCCTTGAGCCTGCCCTTTGCTTTTTGTTCAATAACTACCATAATAGCCAAGCCGATAAAAGAGGTGCTAATCCCAGCACAGGCGGGAGCCGTAATTGGCCAAACAACGTGTGAATTTGAAAAAGTTACAAAACCAAAAAATATATAGCCAAGAAGTAGTACAATGCCAACGATGCTGGAACGACTTCCCTGACAAACAGCAAGAAATGCCATAATTAAACACACGCCTAAAGTAGCGGCATGGTCAATCTCCTTGCCCAGTCTTTTAATATAAAGTCCAGATGTGAGGGTTTTGATCAAATTACCATGAACTCCCACTTTTGGTGCGGAAGATTTATCAAATGGCGTGGGAGCTAAGTCTTGAAAAGTAGCTTCCTCTGGCCCAATTAAGACGATCGCATTATTAAAACGTGAAAAGAAATCTTGAATCCTTAGAAGTTCTTCCTGCTGGATCGCAAGATTCGTTTTGTTTGTTACAATGGCCTCTTCTACCTGATTTTTTTGGTTCAATAGTTTTTGATTCTTAGGGTTTTGCTTTAAAGCATTAGAAATTGCCCCTAGGACAGTTGGGCCTTCCAATTTTTCGATTTGTTCTTCAATAGACAGCATCGATGATTTAACTTGTTCTAAAAATCTACTATTTTGAATTACATCTCGCATTCCACACATTGGGTTATATTGGGATTCAAGTGAGGTTGGAATGAAGTAATATGAAATCGCCTCGATCACCGACATAAAATCATCAAAGGGAGGAATTTCATTAACTGGTATTTGTTTTGCCAAAAGCTTTCTTGCAATCTGCACTTCCACTTCCTCAATTCCAATGGTTGACATCAGGTCAGGGTAGTTACTTGGGTCCTCGGGCAGTTCGATGTCTTTTAATTTACTCAAGAAAATTTTCAAGATTTTAGGCACAAGTGATAAATATTGATCAAAATCGTCATCTCCATATGCCCTTTTGGCCTCCATAACTAAAATTTTCTCAGGTAATTTCTCGGACCAACCAGAAAACCAATTAACCTCTAAAAACTGCTTTTCTTCAAGGGGGGCATCAATGATAGGCGTGCCATCTCGACCAATTATTGTAAACCGTAGATTATCTTCCGATATTTTGACATGCTGGTGGTCCAAACCATAGTAAGCGAGCAGGGACTCTACTCCCAGTGTATAAACAGGTCGATTTCTCAGTAAAGGTAACTCATTGGGAAATGAATCAACTAACTCACCTATCCCTTCATCTCCCAATGCTCTTGTATATACGAGGCGAAGTGTACTATTGGTCTCAATTAATTCTGTAGAAGCTTTTCCCTCAATCCTATTAATCCTGACTCGCTTTATTGATTCAATCGAACTTAAATGATCAAACTTTTCTTGTAAGCTGTTCATCTCAGTGGATGTTGCATTCAAGTCAATTGCGAGGGATTCTAAGTGCTTAGATTTTTCCTTCACTTCAATTTTCAATCTATTAATCATTTGATTCTGTTCTTTGGAGGACATAACAGTAATCGAAGATTCATTTGCAGCTGATATTTCTTCACTGATGGCTTTTATCTCATTTTCTTTCGCATCAATTTGTGGTTTCAAAACAGTTGATAGAACCGGATTTGCTTCTAACGCGGTTTTTAAATTCGTGAGTACGTCATTTTGATTTTTAAGCTCTGCTCTTGCTTTTTTAAAATTAAAGCTCCGAGTCGGCAAACTTTGCCTAAGGCTCAGAACTTCATTATTTTTCAAATCAATTTGCGGTTGAATAATTCCAGAAATCGAGGGATTGGCAGAAAGTGTACTTTCTAGGTTTAGTATTACTCTTTCTAATTCCTTTATTTGCTCTTCTATTTCTACAATTTCATTTTGACTCATTTCACCTGAACTCCTTCGAGCTAATAGGCTTTGGAAAAATTCATTTATTTTTTCTTGTCGAGAATCTATTTGCGGTTGAATCACAGCACTCAATGCAGGGTTTGCTTTCAATGTTGAAGAAAAATTCTTCACACTGTCTGAAAGTTCTTGGTAGATACTCAGGTCTGCGATCAATAAATTGTAGTTTTTCTTAGCCAATTTTATTTTTTCGACTTGTTGACTGATTTTAGGTTTGAAAGAATCTAATTGTTTCAGAACTTCGCTTTTTTGAACTGATAAGATTTTTAATTCGGTTTGCAGTGCAGAATACTCCTCTTTGTTTTCTCCCAACATTTCGAAAGGAAGTTTGCTTTGCTTTCCCCCCAGCAAATTATATGCATGTGCCTTCCCACCTCCAGGAAACCATAATGGCACCCATCTGGGAATATTATCAACTGCTGGTTTGTTCTCACCAGGAAAACCATACCGATAAGGAGGAACGGTAAATGAACCAGTCCGTCCCATGTAACGACCATTAAGATAATTCTGGAGTGGGTATGTCGGTGATTCAGGGTAGTTAAACTTACTACTCCTCATTGCAGATTCATGCGAATAACCATCTTTGAATAATGGAGGAAACGCACTTGCCCCAGTTATTTTTACAAATGAAGTGGGCACGCCGGAATATAAACAACCTAGTACTACCTGATCGGGATAAGCTTTTATTAATTCTCCCATAGCAGAGTCACTTCGATATGAATTTTCCATAGGAACCATCTTAGACATACTCTTGGGTGTGAAACCAAAATCAAAAGCCAAAACTCTTGCACCTCCTTTTTTCATTAAAGCCATTGACATATCTCGAAAAAAAGCACGATCCCAAGGTCTTTCCCCCACATCGTCCATTGCTAATGTCGCTGCATCAAAATTAACATAAACGATCTTAGGAACTTTGGGAATTGTTTGATTACCCTCTATTTCAATTTCTTCTGGTGCAGCACTCTGGTGAGAAATCTCTCCCCGAGAACCTGGTATGACTGAGCTTAATCTTAAATCAATCGATTTGGTCTTCCAACTATCTATCAGACCAAAGTGGTTCACGATGATCCAAATAATTGGAATAATAAGTAACCCGAGGAAAGTTATTTTTGATTCTTTGCTTAATTTAAACATAGATAAGTATTATTAGTTGATTAGTTCAATAAGTCAGTTAAAATGAATTTTGATTTGGCTAGTTGAGCAAGACGAAAAACATTACAACTTTGGTTTATGTTTATTTATTTTGGACAAAAAAAACTATTACTGACGCTTACATTTTGAATCATTTCCAATTATGACAATCAATCAATCTGAAAATATCGTGCAACCTCCCGCTCCAGAAGAACAAGAGCGCATCCGCAATGAAGCATCATGGGTAGAACTGCTGAGGCAAGAGATGGGAAAGGTTATTGTTGGCCAAAAATACCTTGTCGATCGTCTTATTATTGGTCTGCTTGCTAATGGTCATGTACTGCTCGAGGGAGTACCTGGTCTCGCGAAAACTTTAGCAGTTAAAACTTTAGCCAAGTGTATGAAAGCGGAGTTCAAAAGAATTCAATTTACACCTGATCTGTTACCCGCTGATGTTGTGGGAACCCTTATATATAGCCCCAACAAGGGGGAATTCACTACGAAAAAAGGTCCTATATTTACAAACTTACTGTTAGCCGATGAAATTAACCGGGCTCCTGCAAAAGTCCAGAGTGCTCTCCTCGAAGGAATGCAAGAAAGACAAGTAACGATCGGGGATGAAACATTTATGCTGCCCAAGCCATTTCTAGTTCTTGCCACTGAGAATCCGATCGATCAAGAAGGCACCTACCCCTTACCGGAAGCTCAAATGGATCGATTCATGCTTAAATTATTGGTTGATTATCCGGATAGAGAAGAAGAGTTAAAAATTCTGGACTCGAATGCGAATGTAAGCGTGGAGCATGAAGTCAGTCCAGTGGTAGATGCGGAGACGATTTTTCGCTCAAGAACCCTGATTGACAGTATATATTTGGATGAAAAGTTAAAAGGGTATTTGGTAGATGTTGTACTTGCCACACGGAATCCTGAAAAATATGGAGCTTCAGAACTCAGTGCTTTTATTCGTTTTGGAGCATCGCCCCGGGCAACGATAAGTTTGGCTCTTGCTTCCAAAGCAGCAGCATTTATGCAGGGGCGCAGTTTTGTTACCCCACAAGATATTAAGGATATCGGGTTAGATGTACTGCGACATCGGGTCATTATAAGTTATGAAGCCGAGGCGGAAAATGTGTCCAGTGACGACATCATTAAAAAGATTTTTGAAACAGTCCCTGTTCCTTGATCTTTATTTTTATTTTTCTGCTCAATTTTAAATTAATATCATGGAGGAACCCGATCAGGAGTTTACCCGGGAAATACTTCGTAAGGTAAGGCAAATTGAAATTCGCTCTAATCGACTGGTTTCTGAGGCATTAGCGGGATCCTACCACAGTGCGTTTAAAGGCCAAGGTATCGACTTTGAAGAAGTGAGAGAATATCAACCTGGAGACGAGGTACGATCTATTGATTGGAATGTGACTGCAAAAATGGGTTTTCCCTTCGTCAAGCAGTACCGTGAAGAGCGAGAATTAACTATCCTCCTTGCCATTGATATAAGTAAGAGTACCCAATGGGGTTCCACTCATAGAAGTAAGAGAGATAAATTAGCGGAACTGGGTGCTCTCTTAGCTTTTTCTGCAAACCGAAATGGAGATAAAGTTGGATTGCTACTATTTTCCGATCAAGTTGAAAAATTCCTGCCCCCTGCAAAAGGACAAAAACATGTACTTCGAGTATTGCGTGAAATACTGTTCCACCAAAATCATGGAAGTGGTACAGATTTAAATGAAGGCCTCCGTTTCCTCAATCGGGTAATGCGAAGAAGAGCTGTGGTTTTTCTTATGTCCGATTTTATTATTCCAGAATATGACTCCGAGGAAGAAACAAGGGAAGATTTATTCCTCAAAGAACTGGCAACTACTCGTAGAAAACATGACCTGGTCTGCTGCCAAGTTCACGATTCAATGGAAAAAGAGTTACCATCTGTCGGCCGGGTTATTTTTGAAGATTCTGAAACAGGGGAAACAAAACTGATTAATACCTCAGACAAAAGATTCCAATCGCAGTACAAAACCCACACAAAAGACATCCAAGAATCATTTGCCCGCCAGTTACGAAGAAGAGGAATCGATAATTTTGAATTTTCCACTTCCTCCGACTATGCGAAGACACTCCAAGAGTTTTTTAACACCCGAGGAAATAGAATAAAGAGATGATGATTAATTCCCTATCCTTGTTATTGAATAAAGGCTATTTATTAGAGCAAAATCGAGAACAGGATTCTCCCATTCCAATATTTAAAACATTCGGTCAATTACTTGAAGAAAATGCTTTGCCGATCTCTGTTGTCTTTATTTTTTTGCTCCTTGTTGCTTTAATTTTGATTGTTTTAAAGAAGAAGAAAAAAATGAAAACAGACCTTAATGAACCGGAACCAATCGACCCATTTGAGGAGGCACTTTCATGTATTGAAACCCTGCAGTCGCAACGTCCGCCATTAAGTGCCAAGCCATTTGTATTTCGTCTTTCTGAAATCCTGAGGATTTATGTAGAAAGAGTATTTAAAGTCCCTGCTATGGAGTTAACCGGGGAGGAATTCATGAAAGAAATTGCGTCGCATAGTTTTTTCAAGAATCGATATGATCAAAGCCTTCGTGAGTTTATCGACCAAGGTGACCAAATCAAATATTCAAAAGAAAAAACGGATGATGGCCAAATGTCACTCCTGCTTGATACCGCACTCCATTTTGTTAAGGACACTCATGCCAAAATGCTAGAAAAAGAAAAAATTGCTCATCCCGTTCAATCATAAATTTAATGGAATATTTTCAGGAATGGCATAAAATTTCACTAGCCGAACCGCTTTGGCTACTGCTGCTATTACTCATTCCTCTTATTTTTTGGGCACAGACTAAAACGAAGCGAAAGAATTCATCCTTACTTTTTGCTACACTCTCTCGAATCAATGCAAGCCATCTCCCCCAATCTGACTACTCAAGAATAATTATCCCATTTCTGAGAATTGGATCCCTCTCCTGCCTCGCCGTCACACTTTCAAAACCGCAGTTTGATAGAAGTACCAGCTCCCTCGTATCCAGTGGAGTGGATATTGTCCTAGCGATTGATCTCTCCGCTTCCATGTTAGCCTTAGACATGAGCGAAAATGAACAAAATGAAGTTACTCGATTAGATGTAGTAAAAGAAGTGATTAAGGATTTTGTAAATAAGAGAAAAAATGACCGAATTGGATTAGTTGCTTTTTCTGTTAATCCATATCTTGTCAGTGCTCTTACATTAGACAGCGAGCATTTACAGAAAAACATCGATCGTTTAAGGGTGGGTCTGACTCACCAAACAGGTACCAATATTGGATCGGCATTGGCGGAAGGTATCAATCGCCTGCGTACGCTTCAGTCAAAATCAAAAATTCTAATTTTGTTAACCGATGGAAAAGATGAACCTCCTCCTCCGCATAGCCCACTCATTTATGCTGAGGGAGCAAGAAATGATGATATCAGTATTTACACTATTGCAATTGGTAGTGCGAGCAGGACGAGAACTTATCTTTTTGACCAACGCTCGCGCGATCTAATGAGGTATACAAATGGAAAGCCTGTAGTCCAGGTTGCCGATTACCCGGTCGATAAAGAAATCTTGCAAAAGATATCGGCTAAAACGAATGCCCGGTTTTACGAAGCCAAAAATAAAAGCGAACTATCTTCAATTTACGACGAAATTGACCGACTCGAAAAAACTGAAGTTGAATTAAATATTAATGCTCTCTACGAGGAGCTTTTTCAATGGCCTCTCACACTCTCTATTTTCTTTTTATTACTTGAAATTTTATTAAAACGAACCATTTTCCTCCGAATTCCATGAATTTATTCGCGGATGAAAAAATTGTGTATTTAGGAGTTGTCATTCTCCTCCTCCTTTGCGTTCTGTATCGGTATTCTCAAAAAGCGAAACAAAAAAGACTCAAACTTTTAACCTCCTCTGAGTTGCTTCCCAAGTTAGTCCCCGGGTGGTCAACCAAGCAACAAGTTTTTAAATTTGGCTTACTTTTACTTGCCATTGCCTTTCTCTTTATCGGACTTGCCAGACCACAATGGGGAGTAGAAAAGAGAAAGTCGAATCCTACTGGCATTGATATCTTGATCGCATTGGATGTATCGAAAAGCATGCTGGCAAGAGATGTTACGCCCAATCGATTAGAACGAGTAAAGCTTAGTATTTCTAATCTTTTAGACCGGGTAACAGGAGATCGACTTGGCTTAATTGCCTTTTCAGGTTCGGCCTTTCTCCAATGCCCTTTGACTCTCGACCATCAAGCATTTATAAAAACATTAAACGATTTAGAGGTAGGCATAATCAAGAGACACGGGACTGATTTATCCCGACCAATTGAAGAAGCAATTCATTCATTTTCCAAAGATGATACCGATCGTTTTCTTATTTTACTATCTGACGGCGAAGACCTTGAAGGAAAAGGGTTAAAGCAAGCAAAAGAAGCGGCACAAAACGGAGTGAGAATTTTCACTATTGGTATTGGTGCAAAAGAAGGCGCCCGTATTCCGATGGATCCAATCGGACAGGCACCAAGAAACTTTCTTCGGGACCCACAAGGAAAGACAGTAATCAGCAAGATGGACGCAACATCCCTGCGGGCCATAGCAGAAGCAACCGAAGGAAGTTATTTTTCTCTAGGACCAACGGGAGAGGGATTGGCTAAAGTATTAGGTATTCTACAATCCATTGGTCAGCAAAAAAAACGGGAACATCTCTCCACCGAGTTACCTATTGATCGCTTTCAAATGTTCATTATGATCGGACTTTGCCTGCTATGCTTAGAAATGCTAACCTCCAACAACTCGAGAAAACTCATCGTTACCGCTAATCAATGTATTGTTATACTGATTTGCTTTTTTACCGGTTGCCTTCAACAAGATAACATAAAACGAGCTGAAGAAGCGCTTGAGGAGGGAAAACCAAAAGTTGCTGCGGAATTCTTTGAAGCTGAAATAAACGCGAGTATTACACGTGAATCAGAGATCGATCCTCGGTTGTTCCTTAATGCAGGTTTAGCTTATTTAGATGCGGGCTTATTACAGGAATCGGAACTTTCATTGGAAAAAGCCCTCGACGCAAACCTGGACAATCCATCACTCCAAGCCATGGCACTGAATACCTTGGGAAATATATTTTATCAGAAGGCCAATCAATTCCTCGACCAACGGAATGTAATGGAAGCAAGAAAAGCATGGGAGAAATCAAAACAGCATTATGTTTCCTCATCACAAATTGACGGAAATGAAAAAGCCGTTCAAAACTTGGCGACCCTCAACCAACAAATTTCAGAGCGAATTAATGCGCTGATCTGTAAAATTTCTGGAAAAATTTGGCGCGATTTGAATGGCGATGGAAAACCACAAAAGAATGAACCGAACCTAAGCGGATTTATCTTTTGGGATAAAGATGGAAATGGTGAACACAACCAAACCACTGAACCCACTGTAGAAAGTAACGACCTGGGGATTTTTTCGTTCGAATGGATTTCTGATCGATACCCGACCTCACTACGATTAGGATCTCAACTTTCAGAATCTAACCAATCCAAAGGTACATTTTTGATACCCATGCTCCCTCCTCCACCACCACCGGAAAACCCTGCATTAGTAAAAAACTATTTCCTTAATTTTGAAAACCCAGGAGAAAAATTGATTGCCCTTCCCTATCGAGCAGCTCCCACACTACAAGGAAAAATATGGAAAGACGAAAATGGAAATGGGCAGAAAGATTCAGAAGACAAAGGCTTTGCCTCCGCGAAGTTATTTTTGGACCAAAACGGAAATTTTCAACCGGATCAAAACGAAACTATTTTTGAACCCAATCAAGATGGCACTTTTATTCACCCAGTTCCTCCCGGACAATACTCCCTGTGCATTCAACCTGAAAACCAAGACGCAAACATTACCTTTCCAATTGAAGAAAGAAAAGCCTACCTCACTTGGGTGGATTTTGAATCAGTTTCACAAAATTTAGATTTTGGTATTCAAGATAACAGCCAAGAAGATCAAAATTCCTCCGATCAACAAAATCCTGCAACTCCACCTCCACCCTCGGAAAGCGAAGAAGATAACGAAAATTCAAATGAACCAGCTCCAGAAGAAGTGAATGCACTTTATGAAAGGCTGCTTCAGGAAATGGAATCGAAAAGCGAACCCTTAGAGCTAGAAGTTCAAGCCGTTCAATCAATCACATCCGGCAGGGACTATTGAGCACATGGTAAAAAACGGTTCAACATTATCTATTCGTTCCCAATCCAAGCTTTGGATTATTTTATTTGTTTCGCTTCTACTGCCTGGCATAGAGGAAATTCATGGACAACAATTGCGAGTAGAATCAAGTTTTCAGCCCCCCTCCATCACAATTGCAAATAATTCTGTTTATAAAATTATTATCCATGGCAGTCAGGAAAACCCACAAGGTTCATTACCTCAAATACCTGGAATTTCAATTTCTAACTCACCACAAACTTTTCGTTCTGCAAGTTTTATTAATGGAGTGCCTTCGGTTCGTTTAGAAATGAGCTTTCAAATAAAACCAAAAAAAATCGGCACTCATACAATCCCCCCATGGACCATAAAAGTTGGTTCAACTACCTTGCAGGTCCCAGGCAGTTCCATCAAGGTGGTTGCAGCAAACCAAGAAGATAAAATTAAACAGCAAGCAGAAGAAAGGCAAAAGGAAGACTTGAGCCAGGCTAGTTTTATAGAATTCATAAACCCTCGGAAATTTCTTTTTGAAGGAGAGACGGTCTCCGGACTGTTAAACCTTTTCATTTGGGATCGATTACCAGTAAGCAGAATCGAAAGACCGCCCCAAAAGGAGGGAGATGCATTCTCTCTGACTGAACTTCGACAACCCCAAGAGAAAAGAAATCAAACTAAATACGGTAAGACTTACACCGTTTTTTCATGGCCAACAGGATTGACTGCAGCCATCGCAGGACAACAACAGATCCAATTTAACACTTCCATAAGGGTGCGAGTAAAATCACGTGGAAATTCTCCTTTCACGAGTCCTTTTTTCAATGATCCCTTTTTTGGATTTGGACGGGAAGAATCCCTCACTGTTAAATCCGACCTAATCAATATTGAGGTAAGAGAACTCCCCATGATTGAGAGACCGGACTCCTTCCGAGGAGCGATAGGAAAATTTTCCTGCCGATCAATTCCCGATTCTGATCGAGTCTCACTAGGAGATCCGATCCGTTTAGTAGTTGAAATTACGGGTACTGGTAATTTTTCCGCAATGCCAGCACCTGTTCTCAATTCAAATAGTAATTTTAAAATTGGACCACCCGCATTTTCATTCGAAGGAAACGAGATTACGATGCACGAAGGAAAACAATTATTTGAATATATTTTAACCCCCTTAAAACCAGGTTTAATTAGTATTCCGGTCATTACATTTTCCTATTTCGACCCGGCACGAGAAGAATATTTCACTTCAAAAACGAATAATCATCCACTCCGAGTCGACCCTGGCGAAACATGGGTTGATCCCACTCCTGTTCAACAGCAAACTGAAACATCCGACTTTGCAGTTTCTACCACCGACTTATTTCAAACTGAAAATGAACCGGGGGAATGGTTTCAAAATGTAAAACATAAAACAGCAATCAATTCCCAAGTTTTTTGGTCTCTACAGTCCATTCCACTTTTTTGTGCCATTGGTCTAGGGTTTTATGGATGGAAGCGAAAACAATCGGGTCGTGACCTCTTTCGTCAAAGGCAGTCTATTTTAAAGAAGCAAATGAAAGAAAGTATAACATTTAATGATGCATCCCTGTTTTTTCGGGCAACCAGAGAAAGATTACGACTTGAAATCGGTACTTTTTACAAACACCCCAATCCATCGTCTTTATCAAGCAACGAGCTTACAACCCTTCTTCAAAGCAGTTCAAATGAAGAGGATACAATCTCAGAAATTGAAAAGATTCTTGAAATAAGCGACGACCATGAATTCGCAGGAACCTTGAAAGATCCACAGTCACTGGAGGATCTTTACAAACATATTAATAACCTGTTAAAGAAAATTCAATGAAACCGCGGATTGTCTTAACTCTTTTAGCTGTGATTAGCTTTCTCTCTTCACTTTTAATGGGGAGCGAGGAAGATCGTTTGTTTTACGATGGCGTACGGGCAGAAGCATCTGGAGACTTAGACCAGGCGGTTCATTTTTACTTACAGGCAGCAAAACTATCCCACTCTTCGAACCTGCATGGAAATTTAGCAAATCTTTATTTTAAGAAGGAACAATTTGGGCATGCCATTTTACACTTTCGAAAAGCATTACTGTTAGAACCGACTAACAAGGAATTATCCATAAACCTTCAATTTGCCTATGAAATGGCTAAAACTCCTCCCCTGCCTAATGATTTTGCACACTCCTATTTTGCCAGTGATACTTTTTCCTTTTGGTGTGTTCTGTGCGCTGTCGTTTTCTGGTTTGGTTTTCTAGTATTTATTTATTTATTTTTCTTCAATCCAAGCCGGGCTGTACTTTTCTATTTTACGATTGGATGGATTTTTTCAGGCGGACTCACCGGGTATGCAACCCACTTTTCTCACATTCAAAATTCCGAACTGCTTCGAGAAGGTATTGC
>CAJQKB010000090.1 GCA_905478775.1 uncultured Opitutales bacterium
GGGTTTTGTGAAAAGAGATTGAGTGTCGTTTTATCTCCTGATCCGGAGAAGTGATGAGCGTGTTTCTGACCAATTCTTTCGAGTTGGTCTTTTCCCAGCCTGCCATTGGGATCAATTTCTTTGCCATCCACTAGGACGCGAAGTTGAATGAGTAAGCGATTGCGGTTTTGTAAGTTGCTGAGGAGTGGACGGGCATCTTTGGCATGGAAAAAGTGCCGGTCAATTGCCTCGAGTGTCCACTTCAAATTACCGGAAAAGAAAGCCTCCGTGGCTTCAAAAAAATCGCCCTCTCCAAAATCGGGAACGAGTTGCATGATTAGTTCCTCGGTAATGTCACCACCCTCTTCTCCGAGGTAGGATGCTAATTTTTTTGTCTCTTCCACTCCGAGGCGGGAGTCAGCTCCAATCTTACCGGCGAGGAATTCGAGCGCACCACTGGCAAAAGTTACCTCGCAGGCTTGCGCTGTTTCCTGAACGAGGCGTCGAAATGCGACATCTTCCTTTTCCTGTTTGGCCACATCTTCATAGGTGGAATTTTTCTGTAACCATTTTACAAAGCTGTGCCCGCGGTGAACCGGGCAGGCAGATAAAATAAGGACAGTGTCTCCTAGATTTCCGAGAAATGGTTTCATTGAATCGAGGGCATTTTTCGAACCCTGAGCCGCCCCCACCTTGGTCTGGTTGAGAAAGTTTGCTTCGTTAATCCAGATCAGTTTTCCTCCGCCAAAAAGGGAGAGGGTTTGCCCGGCAGTACGGGCCTCATTTAAAATTCTTTCCACTTCATCGACCCGATCTGCCCGACCATCAATTTGTTCGCGGGAAAGATCATCGGGAAATTGATCGATGTGTTCTTCAAAAATTTCTTTTGCCCGCTGACGAACTAAAAAGTCATCATCTCCTAAGACTACAAAAAATCCACCGTTTGCCATTTTGCCGAGGAGTGAGTGTGAAAGGGAGAGTCTCGGATGAACTAGATATTAAATTCGCCTGACTCCGCTGCGGCAAAAACTTCTTCCAATTTATACTTGCGTAATTTTCTTCTCATCCAATCCAGTGCGGCCGTTGCAGCCCGCCTGCGGTTGGATGCCCGATCTCCCCGAAGTTGAATTTTTTTAGCCCATACTCCAACAGGAGAGGCATAACCGAGGTAAATTGAACCGACTGGCAGCACTTGTGTGCCCCCTGTTGGTCCAGCAAAGCCGGTTACACTGAGACCATAATCTGCCCCGTATTTTTCACAGGCACCAGTGGCCATAGCAATCGCCACTTCCTCGCTGACTGCCCCATGCTGTTCAATCATGCTTTCTGGAACATCAAGCATTTGAACTTTTGCATCATTGTGATAACAAACTGCACCGCCATGAAAGACTTTCGAAATCCCGGGGATCTCAGTAAAGGAGGAGGAAAGTAATCCACCGGTACAGGATTCTGCCACGGCAATAGTCTTATTTAAATTTCGAACTTCGCGAAAAATAACTTCGGCAATTGTACGATCGCCCAGGCAGACAAAATCTTCGCCCAATGCATCACGACAGGCATCGGCTAGATTATGCAAGTCTTGATCGTTAATACTATCTGAATCCAGTGAACTTAATCGAATGTCAACCATGCCCGCATGTGCACAGTAGCCAATAATGAGACCTTTTTTTCCTTCGAATAAATGCTCCACTTTTTCCGCCACAGTGGATTCCCCGATACCGGCAGTACGAATTTGTAAGTAACAATCAATCTCCGGGAAAATGCCTTCTTTTTGTAGTCGGGGAATTACTTGTTCTTCAAACATGGGATGCATTTCGCGAGCGGGCCCGGGAAGCATGACGAGAATTTTGTTATCTTTTTTAAGCCAAATTCCAGGAGCAGTACCGTAAGGATTTTCTAAAATTTCTGAATTCCCCAGTCGGTAACATTGCCTGAGGTTTATTTCGGGCATGGGGCGTGCAAGTTGTTTGAATCGATCCTTTAATGCAGTTTCAATTACTGGATCAAAAACTAATTCCTCTCCCAGTGCCTGGGCAATATTTTCCCGGGTAATATCATCGGTGGTTGGACCGAGGCCACCTGTGGTGATCACTAAATCAGACCGTTTCCAGGCTTCGGAGAAAAAAAGACGAATATCTTCCGGATTATCCCGGATCACTAAATTGGCGGCGGGTTCCAGGCCGTGGTGGGCGAGTTGGTTGCCTAGATAAGTAAGGTGAGTATTTTCACGAATACCAAGGAGAAGTTCATCGCCGAGGGTAATTGTCTCGACGCGTATGTTAGAACTCATAGATAGTTGTATTTAGGATCAGAGGTTATAATTTGTATTCTTGCCAACTTCTAAAATACTCAAGATTTTATAGATTGCCAATGCAAAATCAGAAACTCGAACTTCATAGCTTTATCCGAACCCTTCCCCAGGGCTCAGGTGTGTACTTAATGAAGGACCGATTGGGTCATGTTATTTATGTGGGGAAGGCCAAAAATCTGAAGAGACGGGTGAGCAGTTATTTTCAGGGTTCCCGTAGGTTTGTGCGGGCACAACCTAAAATTGCCGCTATGGTAGAAATGGTTTGTGAAATTTCGATTCATGAAACCAAAAATGAAACCGAGGCTCTCCTCCTGGAGGGAAAATTAATTAAGGAGTATAAACCTCGTTACAATACTGACTTTACAGATGACAAACAATTCTTGTTGGTTCGGGTTGATTTGCAGAATGAGCTTCCCCGTTTTCGCCTATGTCGACATAAAAAAGAAGACGGTTCTCATTATTACGGACCCTTTGCACAGGCTGGTTTTTTACGGTCGACTCTTTCCGAAATGCGAAAAAAATTTGGAATTCTTCTCTCGGACGCCAATCCTGTAAAATTAGAGGACGGACGCTTTCGATTGTATGATGATGCACGAGCGGAGATCTTTGCCGGACATAATGAAACCACTCAGGAAAAATATCGCGAGCGCGTGGAAGAGGCCTGTTCTTTTTTGGAAGGAAAAGCAAAAAGTTGGCTGGCAGAACTGCGAGAAAAGATGCAAAAGCATGCCGAGGCGATGCAATTTGAACGAGCGGCAGAGTTTAGGGATTTAGCGGATGCACTTTCCAAAACGATTAAAAAAACTCGAAGGTTTACCAAGCAATGGCCCAAGCAGGAGGATGGGAATTGGCATGGTTTGGAACGCTTGCGTGAAGTTTTGGAGCTGGATCGTCCACCTGCGGTCATTGAATGCTTTGATATTTCTCATGTGTCTGGCACCTTTGTGGTGGCCTCAATGGTCCGATTTGTCTCGGGGAAATCAGATCGCCGTTCCTACAGGCGTTACAAGATAAAAAGTTTTGAAGGAAATGATGATTTTCGATCGATGGAGGAAGTGGTGGGCAGGCGGTATGGCCGATTGTCTAAAGCCGGTCGTGAGTTTCCCGACCTTGTCGTAATTGACGGGGGGGCAGGGCAGGTGAGCTCTGCAGTAAAGGCATTTACTTCGTTGGAAATTGACCCACCTCCAATGATAGGTTTGGCAAAGCGCGAGGAGAGCATTGTTTTTCCGGACGGACGTGAGGAAATGGTATTAGACCCGAGGGACTTGGGATTACGAATGTTACAACAAGTTCGAGATGAGGCACATCGATTTGCAAACCAGTACAATGCAGATCTTCGAAGCAAGCGTATAAAAGAGTCCATTTTAGATGACTTTAAAGGACTTGGTGCAGTTAGGAAAGTGGCACTACTAACCCATTTTGGTTCGATTGAAAAATTGCGAAAAGCCACCTCTCTTCAAATCCAGGAGCTAGACGGGATCGGAGCCAAATTGGCAGACCGATTACAGTTGTATTTATCATCGGGGAAAAATGAATAGGCACTTTCTTCCAATCTGTTGCCTTCTTTCTCTTGCGTTACAATCTTTTCTGCACGGTGATTGGCCACGATGGAGGGGAGCGCAGGGAGATGGAACATGGAATGGTCCTGAGATTTCCAGAGTGTTACCGACTGCCGGTCTTAAGCGAGTCTGGAAAACTAAAGTGTTTCCGGGTTACTCCGGAATAACCATACAGGATGGACTTCTTTACCTAATGGATCGGCCGAATTCTGAGGAGGGGAAGGGGATGGAACGAATAGTTTGTCTGAATGCGAGTACAGGAGTGGAGGTATGGAGTTTTTCCTACCCGGTTGATTATGGTGATATGGGGTACGGGAAAGGACCACGGTCTTCCGTTACCGTTGAAGACGGGCGAGTTTTTACTTTAGGAGCCAGGGGACATGCTTTCGCCTTTAATTCGCAAACAGGAGAAAAAATATGGATGCGTAATTTGGTGGCAGAGGAAAATGCCACTGTTCCAATCTGGGGATTTTCGAGTTCGCCCGAGCCTCATGCGAGTGAAGTTCTTTTCCATGTTGGCTGTCAACCCACTGGTTCTGTCTTGGCGTTGTCCCAGGCGAATGGTGAAACGAAGTGGAAGGTGGGAAGGGATGAGGGTGCGGGATACGCTCCTCCATTGTTGATAGAATCGAAGGGGGGACCGCAATTAATATGTTGGGGGCCAAATCGAATTATGGGTTTACCGATTGGAGGAGGACAGGCGTACTGGGAGGTTCCATATGAGGTGAAATACGGAGTCTCTATCACTAAGCCAATTTATCACGAAGACATTATTTTGGTAAGTGGATACTGGCATGGGACTCGTGCGATTCTATTGGGGGAAAAGCTCGGTGATGCCAAAATCCTCTGGTCAGACGAGATTAATTTGAGAGGTTTAATGTCGCAGGCTTTATATCGGAAGGGCATTTGTTTTCTTCTTGATCGATCCAGTGGATTATCTGCATTTGAATTGAAAAGCGGTAAGATTCTCTGGCGTGATCAACATCAACTCACTCCGTCTGAACGAAATCCCCAGGCAAGCATCGTATGGTCGGAGCAGGAAGCGGGAGACGCACTTGCTTTGAATGCCTATGGAGAACTTGTTTTTATCAACTTAGGAAAAGAGGGTTATACCGAATACTGGCGTGACCAAATTATCGGTAAAACTTGGGCCCATCCCGCCTATTCTAATAATCGAGTGTTCTCAAGAGATGACAAATCGGTAGTTTGCCATGAATTACCCCTTGCTACAAAGTCTGTAAGAAAGTAGTAAATTCATTTTTTCATTCTTATTTGTTGAACGATGCATTTGTATAAAACTGGTGACGGATTTATTATTAAAAAAGAAGAAGATCATCGATTTGTGAACAATATTGATGATTGGAACTCTCTGATTAATAACGATAATTTGTGGGAGTGTCTTGAGGAGGAATGGCAAAGGGGGAGTTCTATTTCTGACCCTCAACAAGCTTTGATTAATTTGCTCCCTCCTGTCGGGGTACAAGAAATTTGGGCAGCAGGAGTGACCTACCGCTCGAGTCGATTAGCAAGGATGGAGGAATCCCGGGATGCTGGTGGTGGAGATTTTTACAGCCGGGTTTACCAAGCTGACCGACCGGAGATATTTTTAAAAGCCACTCCAAGCAGGGTAGTGGGGCATGGGCAAAATTTTCGAATTCGCAAGGATTCCGATTGGGATGTCCCAGAACCAGAATTAACCTTATTTGCAACAACATCGGGAAAGATTGTGGCCTACACGATTGGGAATGATGTTTCCTCCCGGAGTATAGAGGGAGAGAATCCATTGTATTTACCACAGGCTAAAACTTTTGATAAATGTGCCTGCTTGGGTCCCTGCTTGTATGTTCCACCAGAACCTCTTTCTTTGGACACTACTATATCCATTTTGATTCATCGTGAAGAAAAGGAAGTTTTTTCCGGCAAGACGACACTTTCAGAAATGAAAAGAACGCCAAATGAATTAATCGGTTTTCTTTTTCGGGAGACCTCGTTTCCACAAGGGGTTTTTTTAATGACTGGCACTGGTATCGTACCGAGTAATAACTTTACTTTACAATCGGGCGATGTTGTCTCGATTTCGATTGATCTTATCGGTACTCTAGTAAATTCCGTGGAATAGCTTACTAAATTAAACAATTATATAATTATGACTGAAACTTCATTAATTGGTTTTTCTCGAGGAGAACAGACGAGTTCAACTTTTCGTGCGGTAGACCCGAAAACGGGAAGTGAATTGGGCACAGAATATTCGCATTCGTCGGAAGGTGATGTCCAGCGGTCCTGTGAACTTGCTCAATTGGCATCCCTGCCCATGGCTTCACTTTCGGGTCAGAAAAAAGCAGAATTTCTTAGATTATTGGCCGATCGATTGGATGGAGCGGTGGATTCAATTGTCGAGGTTATGACTGTTGAGACTGGTCTGCCAGAAGCTCGGGTTCGTGGCGAGACTGGCCGAACCAGTGGTCAATTACGAATGTTTGCAGATTTACTCGTAGAGGGTTCCTGGGTTGATGCGCGGATTGATCGAGCGGTTCCCGATCGCCTTCCTCTGCCCAAGCCCGATTTACGTGCCATGCTTCGACCGATTGGCCCCGTTGCAGTATTTTGTGCCAGTAATTTTCCATTAGCCTTTTCAGTGGCTGGAGGAGATACGGCTTCTGCCTGGGCTGCGGGTTGCCCCGTGATAGTCAAGGCGCACCATGCCCACCCAGGCATTGCTTTATTAGTGGGGAAATTAATTGTTCAATCTCTAAAAGAAAGTGGATTGCCGGAGGGGGCATTTTCTCTTCTGTTTGGTGAGGGTAGAACAGTGGGACAAGCACTTGTGACTCATTCAGTAATCAAAGCAGTTGGTTTTACAGGCTCTCGTTCTGGTGGTCGTGCTCTTTTTGATCTAGCCTCTCAGAGAAAAGAGCCAATTCCCGTTTTTGCAGAGATGAGCAGTATTAACCCCCTTTTCTTACTTCCTGAATTGAAATCGGATGAAATGGAGAATATTGCCGATGGATTATATGCTTCAGCCACCCTGGGCGGGGGACAATTTTGTACTAATCCAGGAATTGTATTTTATCCCAATAATGGAGACGGGAAAAAATTTCGGGATTCCTATGTTGAAAAAATGAAGGACTATACTCCAGTCGCGATGTTGCACCAGGGGATTCGCGAATCCTATGCCCAGGGAATTGAGGAAATGGTAAAACAACAGGGAGTTGAGGTACTCGTTCTGAGCGACTTATCGGAAGATGGTAATGGCGGTTGCGATGCAGGTAGCTGTGTATTAAACACTAATATTGAGTGTTTTTTGAAAAATCCTCAATTAACAACTGAAGTTTTTGGTCCCACTACTCTTCTTGTTTCTTACGAAGATAAAGAAGATTTATTAAGAGTAGCCCGTGAAATGGAGGGCCAATTAACGGCCAGTTTTTTCGGTCATAAAGAAATGTTACCCCAGCATGAAAACTTACTCGACCTGATGGAAACGAGAGCGGGCAGACTTTTATTTAATCAATTTCCGACAGGAGTAGAGGTGTGCGAATCAATTGTCCATGGGGGGCCTTATCCTGCTACCACAGACAGTCGGTCAACCTCGGTGGGGACTGGAGCCATTTTACGATTCGCGAGACCCGTCTGCTATCAGGGGTTTCCGGATGAATTTCTTCCCGAAGAACTAAAGGAAGAAAATCCGGGTGGAATCAAACGAAAAGAAGGTTGAAATTTTAGGAACCATATCGTGTATAATTGTTTTGCCATAAAGCACGAAAAATCACTAGCATCGGATTTATAATTTATTTTTATCTCTCAATGACTATAACACATTTTTTTAACTATGCTTGGTAAGAAAAGCACCATAGGTATTTACGATTGCATTGAAGGGCAATTTCGTATGCTCGATAAATTCCCCTTTATTGTGGGATGCATGGGAAATGCAGACTGGCAAGTACCCGGTGGAGAAGGGTGGGAGGGAGCCTGTATGGTCAAGAAGTCGGGCAGTGCCTTTCGAATTGTACCGAATAAAAAAGGAGATGAGCGCCTTTTGGTAAATGGGGGTCCATTTGCAGAGCCTTTTAATGTGGAAGACGATGAAGTTTGTACCCTTCAATTTATGGGATATCCATTAGTTGTCTTTGCTGGAAAGGATCCGAAGTCTTGGGCGGATCAGATTCAAAAAGGTCAATGGATCCTTGCAAACGGACGCACGGGCACAGACTATGCACAGTGTAGTCGATATGAAATTTTAGAAAAGATACAGGAATTTGGTGCGGATCTTTCAGAATGTGCGATCAAACCAGTTGGGTTAGATGTTCCGTTCTGGGTGGTTCATTTGGTGGAATTCTTGCAAAGACCTGAGGAGGAGGAAGAGGAAGAAGAGGCATTATACCAAGAGGAAATTGTCGTTGATCCGGATCGTGGCGAATTTACATGTCCGACTTGTTGGCTAAAATTTGATCGTGCCGATGTGCTCAGTATTGCGGTTCATGAAGACCTGAGAGGGGACCGTAAATTGGGAGAAGATGCAATGCTTCGTTTCGTACCAACTGAGTTTAATTCAAAGGGACAAGCGATGGATGCAATGGGGTTACCCACCACTGATGTTGCCTGTGCCCATTGTCACCGAAAACTGCCCCCCGGTTTTATGGATGTATCTCACCATATTTTTTCTATTGTGGGGGCACCAAGTTCGGGTAAATCTTATTACCTCAGTGTTTTAGTCCGTCAGTTACAACGAACCCTTTTTAGAGAGTTTGGAATTGCTTTCCGTGATGCAGACCCGAGTTGTAATGCGATTTTAAACTCAATGAAAAATCGACTCTTCGCGGGGAGTAGTTCAGCAGATGCAATGTTGATCAAAACTCAACTTGAGGGTGAAATGTATGAACGATTACAGAGGCACGATCGAGTAGTGGCATTACCCCGTCCATTTATATTCAGTTTATCTGACCCACGGGGTACTGGACATGACTGTTCGCTCATTTTCTATGATAATGCAGGGGAACACTTTGAACCGGGGATTACCAATGAAGAAAGCCCGGGTACTTTACATGTAGCGAGTTCTTCGGGGATCTTTTTTCTTTTTGACCCAGTTGCCAGTCCGGAATTTCGACGTGCACTTAAGGGGCATGATGACCCGCAATTTTCTATGGATGGAGGAGGGAAGAGATTGGACCAGCAAGATACGATCATGGCTGAACTGGAAATCCGGGTAAAACAAAATCAAAATATCAGCATTGCAGATAAAATTGATGTACCCCTTGCGGTGATGATTGGAAAGTGTGATATTTTGCGAGACCAGTTGGACTGGGAGCGAATTCTTTGGCCTGTTAAGGATAAGAAATTAGACCTTGATATTGTAGAGAAGAATTCCGAGATTTTACGGGAATACATGATGGATATGCATCCGTCGATAGTGGCCAATTCCGAAGCACTCTCCCGTAATGTACGTTATTTCCCTGTGAGTCCATTTGGGCACAGCCCTGAGCGGGTTGAATTAAATGGACAAAAATACATTGCCCCAGATCCAGACAAATTGGACCCTGTAATGGTAGAAATTCCTACCTTGTGGGTACTTCATCATGTCGAACCAGAATTGTTGCCCGTAGTCTCCGGTACCTAATTAGATTGGGTTTCCTTTAATGGCTCAACAACTCATTTTTACCAGTACGCCCCAGGGTTTAGAACCTGGACGTACTGGTTATTGTACCGTTGCTCGGCACAAGGACTTAAGGCATCGGCTCGTCCGGGAACTCGAAAGGTTGAGTGTCTATGATTTTGGACAGCAAGCGGGAGGCACCCGGGTTGCAATCTCAATTTTTCGAAAGATTATATTAGGGTCCGAGGAATTTTATGTTCTCACTAAAATTTGTGACGCGGGGCTTGATTATACCAATCGAACCAACTACTTGGCCCATCATTTAATTTTGGATGGCTTTGAAATTGCTACCTGTCCATCCCCCGCAGAGATTTTTCTTAATTGGAATGGATGGAAGAGTAAGTGGGAGGAGGATGCACGTTATCTAACGCCGGGGGAGGAAATTACTCTAACTGATTATAAATCCAGCGGATTGATACCCTGTAAAAATTGGTTAAGTTTTACCAATGACCCTGGCAATGCGGCGACCCTTGTTTCTCCGGGATTGGTCCCTCCCATTGTCTTAGAAAATAGCCCCGCAAAAAGTGAACATTTATTACAGTTATTTGCTGAATCTTCTGCTTTGTTGAAGTTATCTTTGGATGCATGGGATTATTCCTTTACCACATTCTTACAGGGGAATGATGATATAAAATCTTTTGCCTGGGTCGGGATTGAAGGACAGCCGGCGGGAGAACGATTGAAACAAGGAGGCTTGCGGAACTACATTGATTTACAAAATTGGACATCCAGTTCAATTGCAGATGAGGTGGACCCCGGTCTTGCCCATGTGGCTCGAAAAGGTCCTAACGTTGCCCCCACTAAGAGAGTGAAGAATGCAACCTCTTCTAATACCCGCTCTCCTCTCAGTCAAAAACAAGTTGAGCAAATTAAGGGTGCAAATTCAGGATACTTGAGCACCGCTCCGAGTGGGTCGACCGTTAAGGCTCAGGAGGCTTCCACCAAAAAAGAAAAAAAGAAAAGACCCTGGCTATTGCAATTAGCTGTTATTTCGACCGCATTGTGCTTGCTGGGTGCATTAATTGTAGGATTGGCGTACAACCTTGGAGATTGGTTTAAAAAAGAGGAACCCCCTGTAAATCAAGTAAATAGCGTAGTGCAAGAACAAGATGAAGGGGATAATCTTTCAACTGTAAATTCTGTCGTTCCCGGTGCATTTGCTCAATTGGATCAAATTGAATATTTAAAAATTGCCCAAAAGCACCCCTATTTACGCTGGGTTAGTGTTGATGTGGGAACCGATGAACCTTTCCAGATTAATATTAATGACGACCAATTTGATCGGTTTGAAGAAACTTTGGAGAAAAGTCAGGAGGGGGATGAATTAAAAGTAGTGCTTACAGAAAGGGAGGGAGAGATTGTTTTTGATGAACTTTCTATGGCTCCTGCACCCGAGGATCGTGGTCGAGCCCAGCAAATATCTTTTAATGAGGAGGAAACAATTGCCATTTCTGAAGAGGGGGATCAGGTCTCCTTCGTGGTGGGAGACGAAACTTTTTCCTATGACTTACGTCGTGCCCAAGGCAACGAAGCAAACAGGCTCAGAAAGTTAAACAAACTTTTACAGTCCGGGCAAAAAACGCCCCTTACTCTTAGGCTTGAGGGATCGCGGGTCGTTCACATCGAACCCTTTGAATTACCGGACGATAAAAAGATTGATGATTCAAATCTTGCCAACACTGCCAAGCAGAGGGGAAAGCCAATGGTACTTGAGCAAGTAAAAGGAAAAGGCTCTGCTTATTTTGAACCCGAACAAATGAGGATTCAATTACCAGTAAATGGTACTAGTCGAAAAGCCTACACCTTCAAAGAAGACGAGAGTGCAAAAATGAAAGACCTCTTCGACTTTCTTGAAAAAGGAGAAGAGGGAATCGATTTAAATATTCGCTTAAGCGAGGATGGTGAGGAAATTACTTTTCTTGATTTTGAGTTTCCGGAAGAGAAAATTCGTCCATCGGCTGAAGAACTTATTTTATCTCCCAGTTCTTTACTCTCAGAAAAAAAATTCCTCTTTTGGATACCGGGAGTGGAAAATAATGGAAAATGGAGAATTGATAATTCTAAAAAGTCATTCGTTTATAACGATTCCGAAACGGCCGATATTTTGCTTTCTTTATTTCGCGAGTTAGCGAAGAAATCGACTAATCCAGTTGCCTGGATGACGGACTACCAGAAAGGTTCATTATTTACTAATAATCAGTTTGAGAAAGAGTCTCTTGTCGAGGAATTCAGCTATGAATATAAATTGAGCCAGCACCCTTTAGACCCAGTCAAAATTGCCAACATATCTTTTAAGTCCGGGCAGAGTTATTCCTTTGATTTTGAAATAACGGAAGGAAAAAGCATTGAAATTTCATATGGCTCTAATCACGCTTGGAATTCATTAAACAATGGAAAGCTTATTCGATTGCCCCTGCTTTCTTCCGCTGGTGGATGTATTGATTTATTTTTATTATCTCATCAACACGCCAACCTGACAGACCTTTCAGAAGTGGGTCAGGATTATGACCTGACTCGAAAAGCGTTATCCGTTTCTGACGAGTTGTTGCGCGATGGAATGTTTCAATTTTTATCGGAGGGGGAGAATAAATTACACCTTACTTATTCAGTTCTGCCCAATTCCCCTCATGCCTCAAAGGTTTTCTTTAACGAACCTGTCTGGCGTGATTTTATCGATTCTACAACGATGAAATTAGCGGGATTACCGACTGCACTAGTTCAATTAAACCCATCCCGTCCCTTGGACGCACAGGTTGAACTGGACTTAGATTACTTTCGTGGGATTTCAGAAGATTTTCTTACAGAAAGGCAGAGGTGTGAAGAGAAATTAAGTCAGTTGGGCAGTGCATTTCCGAACCCTGAAGTTTATAAAAATTTAGTAACTTATGGAAGTGAGTACCCTAATTTGCTTACCTTTCAGCCTGGTACCCCCTTTTCCTCCTTTGCTTACAAATTACCCCTTTTATTGATTCAGCAAAGTTTTTATTCCTGGGATGAGGTTCGATTTAACAATTTAAAAGGAGAACTAGACCTCGCTTATAATAATGCAGAATTACTTTCTGACCCTGCCCTTTTTTCTTTGTACTGGACCCAATTAGGCGAAGTGGTGGACCAATACATCTCGGACAGCATACAAAAAGACTTTAATTATAAAGCGGACAAGGCATTGAAAGATATGAAATTGCTTTTTGACTTTTTGACCTTAATTCTTCGCACAGAAAGAACATTGGGAATAAACGAGGGCGAATTATTGAAAAACCTGCAGGGTATCCGTTCTAAACTTGCCTCGCCCTCCGTTGAGAATCCACTCGGGTCGATCAATAAAGAAATTCGTGGGTTATCGAGTCCGCAGTTAAAAGAAGCTTTTGACCGGTACTACAAAAATTATCAGAATCAGCAAAGAGAATTGATTCCTCCCACGAAGCTTACTTTTGAAACTTTGGGTCTGGCTCTTTCGACAATTTCAGACTTAGGCAAAAATATAATCTACAAGGAAAAGGAATCGGAGATTAGGCAATATCAATTTTGGGTTCAAAATTTTGCTTCGATTAATCAAGAGATTTTAGCCAAGCAGGAAGATATTATTAATTCGCTTCCCTTGGACTCTGCGGAACGAATTAAAAGAATTATATCAGAAATCCCCTGGACACTGGCAGTCTATAAAAGGACCTCAAATGGACAATATGTAAAGCAATCCGATTTTTTACGGCTTGCTCCTCCGTCCAAGTTTTAACTTTTATAGGGAATCAACTTTACTAAAACCGAACACGAAACAATAATTTAGACCTGTGAATATTGACCGTTTAATTGATCGCATCGAAAAAGCTCTTCGTGAGGATGGAACTACCGATCCAGTATTTCATGCATTGGCGAAGGAATATGCGAAATTTCGAACTCAAATTGATGAAAGATTAGAGCACTGCGTAACTCTGATTCGTTCCGGTAAAGACTTTGCTGCCCGTGAACTTGCGGAACAATCTCCAGATGTACTTACACTTATGGAAAAACTTTCCTTTGCCAATGATGGTAAATGGAAAAAAGAATGTGAAGAGAAGGGACTTTATGTCGGACCCACATGGGCAGATGAGCATGTGGATTTGCTCAATGGATTATACGATAAGGAAATCACAGAGGACAGCCCACTTTTTCGTGAATATCGTACTGCGGCACGAAGCCGGGACCAGGAAAAAACTTTTAAGGTGTTAAAGATGATCTTGAAAGCAAATCCAGATCATGGTGCTGCCAAGAGACATTTCGGTCAATTAAGTGTAAAGATTCTAGAGGATAAAATTAAGGAATTAACGCAGTTAATCACAGCGGGTCGAGAAGCAGAGTTTCTTGATCTGATGATTGATATTGAGGATACCGATTGGGTGGTGCAACCCAAAGGAGATGAATGGGAAAATGCAATTGCAGTTCGAGAAGGAGTGGAGCGAAGAAATGCAAAGGTACGATTGGAGCAAATTTTGGTCGAGATTGCTTCCTACAGAGCTGCGGATGACTGGAAGGGATCCCTTGCTTTAATCGGAGAATTTTTTAATTTGGCCCAGGAGCATAACCTGGAAAATGAATTAGCTGAGGATGACATCAATGTATACAACGAATACAAGGAATGGTCTGAAGAATTAGCGGAGGACGCGAAATCAGAGCGTGAACTCGAGGGCATGATCTCTCGTTTTAAGAACCGCCTTGCTGAAATGCATCAGGTGGACAGTCAGGGAGGAAAAACGTTGGAGGTTTACCTGGAGGAACAAAACGAATTGCGCAAATTTCGTCAGGAATTTCAAGACCTTGGTAAATCGCTCTCTGCAGAGATTATGATGGACCTGCAAAAAGCAGAGTCCCATGTGAAAAATCGTATTCTTCGCCTTCGTGGCCGGACTAAGAGAATCTGGATGGCGGGTGTTTTTGCGTTCGTTTTAGTTGCGATTGGTGCAGTGGCAGGACTTTGGTGGTTGAAAGGTTTTTGGGACGCCCGCTCCGCTGCAGAAGCGGTTTTGGAGGTGCCCAATCCCTCACAACAGTGGGAGAAGTTATCTGCCTTTGTAGGGAATTACCCTGATTATCTAGAGGATGTCAAGGTTCGCAAGTTTGTGGATCAAGCAGTGGAGGAAGTTTTTCGAGATGCGGGTGCAAATTTAGTTTCAGAAAGTCAGGACGAATTTTTGCTCAATACTCAGGATAAAAGTCTTTTACCTATTTTAAAAAAGGAGGACATTGAACGGAGAAGGGGTAATGTGGTTGCCTCGATGTGTGGCAAAATCCTTGAAGATCTTGATAATGATCCAAATTTTCAGATTCGGGATGCCAAAAGATTTTTAGAATTATTTGAGAGTGCACCGCGAATTCGAAAGAATGATAAAGGAGAAGATTTACCCTTAAACGAGGTCGATTATTATCGTTTCCAGGACAATAAATTAGTCTTGGACAAATTACAGGAGATTGCCGCATTTTTGGCTCGGATCGAGGATACAAATGATCGAAAAGGAGATCGGTTTAATAATTTAAAGAAGGAGGTTTTAAACTTTGATGCAAAAGTGCTACAAGCATGGAAAGCCTTCCGGGATTCCGGAAAGGCGGATCATGGCATTCTTGCTCAGGAAAAATACCTCGAGGAATTGGATGAAGAAACCCGTGGTTTTTCCGGATCAGATGCGATTGACCCCAATGATTATCGTGAGGTCAGGGATGCGATTCGACAACTTAAGCAAACTTGGAAGGGTTATTCTAAAGAAGTGGAAAATAAGTCCGGTTCGTCTTACGATCAGTTGCTCAATCAAGCCGATCAATTACTGGGGAAAAGTAAAAAAGCCCAATCTCGGGATGAGAAACTTGCTTTCCTCAGGCAAATGTCAGACTCATTGAGTAAGATTACGGAATTGAACGGCAGTTCAACCGATCAGGAGCGAATGTCTAGCGCACAGGGCAGAGAATTTAAAGAATTAGTGAAGGCACAAAAGGAATCAGTCGGAGCGTTGGGCCAATTAGGAGAAGTGGAGGGAGATTTAGGGAAAGCCCAAAACTTGGACGAGTATTTTTTTGCTTTGGAAAAACTTTTGCAAAATGATGCATTTGAAAAAACAAAAGCTTCCCTGGTCCGTACTGTACTTTCTCATCGAAAGAAATTTTCAAATGAAAACGGTGAGTTAAGAAGCCGTCTCTTTATAGAGGGACCTGCCGAGATATGGGAAAAAGTGGAATCGGGTAAGATTACACTCCAGCCCGATGAATCTCGAACAGAATACGATCATATTATGGCCCTTCTTTCCCGCCCCGATCTTCGCTCTATTTGGAGCTATCAATTAGTGGAATGTACTCCATTCCAATCCGGTGCATCCGGGGTTTATTCAACCCAAAAAAAGCAGATGATGTCCCTGTACTCCTATGGTCCGGTGAAGGAGGAGGAAGTGGCACAAAAATTTGATGAACAAGGACAGCCTATTGCCAACCCGATCAAAACTAATGTGCAAGTAGGCGAATTTCATTGGAATGGAAAGGTGGAGGGCCGAGAATTTCAAACCACCATTTTTGGCGGAGGAATGAAGGGGCTTGCAGTTGAGGGGGGCGAATTGACTCCTGAATCTACTTTTTTGCAGCAACAAATCGAACGCAGACTAGACCCTAATACAAAAAGTGTTGCCGGACCTTTGATGGAAATGCTTGAGGTTGTGATTGCCGAACAATCAATTTCCCCCCTGCTCAAGGCATATCTCCATCGTGAGATAGTTGATTTGATGAAAAAAAAGCCTGCCTCTTGGGGAGTTGCTCTGAGCAATCAACTATTGAAAGACTATGATGCTCTTGTAAGTCAGGTAAAAATAAAAATCCGACCGACAGATTGGATGGATAAGAAAGCGAACGAATCCCTTTCCCAAAGTTTGGCACAGTATTACCGTGTAGTGGGTAAGCGAGATTATTTTCCCGAAGCAAAATTTACACTTGGGGTTTTACAATCCTTACAAAAAGTAAATTTTTCTTATATTGGACATGTTGATATTGAAAAGAAGGCCCGATTTACCGGAAGTAAGCCAGCTTTGTATTGGGGTATTTCTCAAGTTAATGGTTCTTTTGAATTAACCAAGGGGGCACGGGCCTCCTTTATTTCATACAGTCCCTTAGTTGGAACCAACCCCAATATTGGAGCAATACTGGCACAAAATTATTCGAAAGCGAATGTGACGAATGGAAAATTTGGAGGAGTGGAGGATTTCCTGCCAGTAGATTTTTCAAATTGAGTATGTCTTATCAAGAAAAATATTCACTTTCAAAAAGAGGACAAATCTCGGGTCCCTTCACGGCTTTGGAAATTATTGACCTTCTTCGCATGAAGGAGATCAGCACTATTCATAAAGTTAAATTAGGAAAGGATTGGCTCACCGTATCCGATTTTATTGACCAATATGAAAAAGGACTTCTTCCAGAACAGAATTTAGATCAGGTATTTGAAGATGAGCCTGAGGAGGAAGAAGTGAAGAAAGAAGAAGAGGAGACCGTCGAATTACCTGAACCTGAACCGAAACCTGAACCGGTTGAAAAAGTAATTGAAGTGCCCAAACCAGGTCCAGCAACTGAAATTCACATTAATCGATCCGGGACTCAATTTGGCCCATATTTATTAAAAGAATTAAAAGATTATTTAAAAGCGGGTAATTTAAGATTCAGCGATTTAGTTTGGTTTGAAGGAGTTTCAGAATGGGTTCCTTTATCAAGAATACCTGGAGTTGCAGATGATCTAAGTTCATTGGGTTCTGCTGCACCTCCTCCCCCTAAGCCGCCCCCAGTGCCTGCTGCTCCTGCTGCTCTCCCTCCTCCCGTACAGTCTGTCCCATCCAGTCCATCTCTTTCTTCCGCGAAGCAATCGAACACAGTGTTGATGGATTCCGATCAGTCTGCAGAAAAGGAAGCGGGCGAAGATGAGGTAACTCCGGATAAGCCCAGCATGGAAATTGAAAACATTGCCCCGCATGGAGCACGGGCGATTGCGGGGATTGTGGATAGTGCTATTTTACTATTGGTAGTGGTTATTTTAATTGGTACTGCCGGTGCATTTTCAGATTTCGATAATACTCTGTATCTTGCCGGTGTATGTGCTTACTTCTTATTAGGTTGGCTTTATTATGGACTGGGAGAATCTTCTCAAGCGGGCGGATTTATTGGAAAAAGAATAAGCAAAATTAAAGTGGTACGATTGGCGGATGATGAAATTCCAGGATTTGGTGTTTCTTCCTTACGAGCAGTCCTTAAAATTTTGATCTCCCTGACTATTATTTTACCCTTTATTGTATTTTTGACTCCTCGCAGACAGGGTCTGCATGATTTAGCCTGTGGTACGATCGTAAAGAGTGAAGGAGAAGAGAATTAATTTTCAAAATGCCTTATTTAATCGTGTGAAAGGAAAAAAATAAATGGACGGAGGAGTAGGATTTGATGAACCTGAGTTAAGTTGGTCGACGCAAGATATTGAGAACAAAATTGGATTTAGTGGCGGTAGATATACCGATACAAATGCATTTTTCACTTTTTTAGTGGGGCTCATATTATCAACACTCTTTTTTTTAGTATTGGAGTTTGTGATTGGAGATTCTGGAACTGCCGCCGAGTGGAAAGAACAGAACTCGGAAATGGTAACACTGGAAGATGGTACGCAAGAGGAACAAGTGAGGGACATTCCCTTACATATAGCATTATCTGATAAATTTATAAATCGAGGACTCGGGGGGTATTTAATGGGTGCGGGAATCACCATGCTTTTTTTCTGGGCTCTTGCGATTCTGTTTGTAAAGGGTAGGAAAGTGAGTTTTCAAAAGAAAATTCTGGCTCTCAATCTGATCCCCCAGGACCCCAACTTTTTTCTTAATAATGCGACTGCCCGAGATGCGTTGTTACGAATTCGTGGTCAGGTTGATGACCCGAAGCACTTTTTGCTTTTAAACCGAATTGATGTCGCCTTATCGAATTTGCAGAACATCGGAGAAATTAGTGAGGTCGCAAGTTTGACCAATGCACAGGCTTCAATTGATGAAGATCAAGTCTCAGCCAGTTACAGTTTAATCAACGGATTTAATTGGGCGATTCCAGTTCTCGGCTTTATTGGTACAGTTCTTGGATTGGGGTCTGCGATTGGAGAATTTGGAGTGACCATACAGCTCGCTGACGATGTTGACAAATTGAAGAATTCATTGACTGATGTGACCGGGGGTCTATCCACTGCGTTTGATACTACCCTACTTGGATTGGTAGGCTCGATTGTTGTGCAAATGGTAATGACCTTTCGAAAACGGCAAGAATTTTTACTTTTGGACGAGTGCAATGAGTATTGCCAAACTTATGTTTTAGCAAAACTTAAGCTTGAAAAAACGGGAAGAACTCGTTCGTAAATCAATTTGATCGTAGCAAGCTTTCACCTACAGTAAGTCAAGATGGGGAGAAGTAGTCGAAATAGCGAGCAGAGGGTTAGTTTCTTTGCCTTTCAGGATATTATAACTGCAGTAATTGGTATCCTAGTTTTAATCGCTCTTATCCTTGCCCTTCAGGTCAACCCAAAGCGAGAAAATGAAGGCGATAGTCCGGGTAATAATACTGCTCCTGTTGAATTAATTGTGGGAGCAAATGAGGGGGGAGGGAACGCCACAATTGTGGTGGCAAGTGAGTTTAATGCGACTCAAGTAATCGAAGAGATTGCAGCATTGCACCAAGAAATAAGCGAAGAGAAAAAAGAATTTTTAGTCAAAAGAGAGAAGAAGAATAGCGAAATTGAACAACTGTCGGAGGAATTGAGAAAGCTTAATTTAGAACTTCAAGTTTTTAAAAAAAAGCTTGGGATTGAAGATTCAAATGATTCGAAAGAAACAAAAGATAAGATTGAAAGTTTAGAATTACTTATGGACCTGGCAAGGGTTCAAAAAAATGAACTAAATGAGGAGAAGAAGGGACTGGAAGATAAAATTAATGCCCGGGTATTACGGTCTTTAAAAAACCTCTCCGAACTTGAATTACAGGAGCTTGATTCCAACCTTAATTCACAGGTCGAGCAGTTAGAATCACAAGTTGAAAATGAAGTCCGGGTAATTCCTAAAGAAAATAATCAGGGAGAAAAGCCGGTCCTGGTAATTCTAGGATCATCCGAATTTACAATAGGAATTTTTAATGGGGGGCAAAGAACGATACCAGTGAACTCGGCCAACTATTATCAAAAACTTGGTGGAGCCCTGACTTCCTATGATAAGAATAAAAATTTCTTTGTTTATTTCTTTCGTCCTTCGGCATGTCAGTTAACCATTACCAATGTACCAGGTAGAAATGGGACGATTGAAAAGAATTTATTTGATTTACTATGTGACCCTAAAAATAACCTGACCCGTATGCTCGGGTACAAATACGGATTCGAGCCAATCCATGAAGAGGCAGCTGTCTTGTTTACTGACAAGATTGCTGATCCATTTGTTGAGTTTTTTCCTAATCCATGAACTTTCAGAACTCACCAATTTTTAATTTGATGTTCAACTAATGGCACGCGAAGAAGAAGAGGGTGGAAGCTTGGATATGTTGCTCGATACTTTGTGCAATACATTTGGAGGGATTATTTTAATTGCTCTCTTACTTGCTCTCAGTGTGAACAAAAAAAGCGTCGAATTGTACGATAAATTAGTTCAGACCGATGACAATCAATCTGAACTTATCAGGGAACGTGAGCAGTTACAAAATTCATTACTCGACCTCACCGATGAAAACATTGAGATTTTAGAAGACTTGGAAGATGATTCTTATTCCAAAAGAGAGGAAATTGAAGAGATAAAGGATAATTTAGACGATTTAAATAGCGATTCTTTCGCCCTTGAAAAATTAATGCAGCGTGAACAAGTAAAACTTGATGAACTCGAGGATAGCGAAGTAACAATTGAAAAAGAACGTTTAAGTATGGAGGAAGAATTAAGTCGTTTGGAAACGATTCTTGCCCACCAGGAATTAAGTAAAGAGTTGAAAAAAAAGCCCTATCGTAAGGTCAGCCTTCCTCAACAAAAAGACACGCGTAAAAAGCCACTCCCTGTTATTGTGGCACATGGTAAAATGTATCCGATGATTTCTCTGGGGATCGGTTCGGTTGAAAAGAATGAAGATGGATTGGTATGGAATCAAACTCCCGACAAGCGATTCCAGGTAAAAGTCGATCCAAGCAGGGGAGTCGATCCGATGAATGATGATGCATTGGATTTGTTTCTCTCCTCGGTTGGAGATGCCCCCCGTTTAGTTCGTCAAAATTTCTTTTTGAACCTCTTTGTATTTTCCGATTCAGAAAATTTTGCGATTTTTAATAAAATTCGAGACGAAGCAGTTTTAAGAAAATTAGATTATAATTGGATTCCCATTGCTGAACTTCCCCTCGTTCTGCGCTCGGACAATGTTCCTTGGAAAGTGCAATGAACAGAATGTTTTTCTTCAATTTGGCCGGGTAAGAATCACGAAATTTTTGGTAAGAAATCAAATTTTAGAGTAATTCCGATTATTTGTCCAAATTTGGTTACTACTGGCAGAACTATTAAAATGGATTTACTCTTACCAGTTCAGTTTCCGAACGATCTTATTCGGTCCGCATTACTATTTCTTTTTCGTAATGTTTAAAATGACTCAAATGACTGCTCTTTTACCTTGCCTAAGCTACCAACTGCTCGAATTATAATCTTTATGTCGAAAGAACTTCTTATTTCTCTTATTTTGGGCACATTTTTACTGGGTTGTGTCCTTTTGGGTTTGGTTCAGACGAGTTTACTTTCCAGCCCGTTTTTTCTGCTATTTGGCTTCGCGATTATACTCGGTCAAATCGTAATGGCTCACTTAGCATTTAATCAGTATAAAAACCTTTCAGTCCAAACCACTAAAGAAAGTACCAAAAATGAAGAAGGAAGAGAAGAACGAGGAAGCGACGGATTCGACGATTGAAGAGACTGCGGTAGACGAGTCGCAGTCTGAAGAACGGGAACTCAATCCAAAGCATAGAACCATTGCATTATCCAGCTTAGCGGCAGGTTATGCTTTGGCATTAGGATTTGGAGCCCTTCTCTATTGGGGATCCCAACAAGACCTACAGGTCGTAGTAAACGAAACTATTACCGAAGAGGGCGAAGTCGTTGGTGCTTCTGAGGGAGCAGAGATAGAATCTTCTGTCATTACCTTAACGGGAGGCACTAGCATACCTTGGCCGATCGGCAAACTTTGGGTAGACCCTGGGTACACGGCGATTGATGGAGATGAAGATCTAACCGCATTTGTCGAAACAGTCTCTTTCGTTGATGTTTCTACTCCTGGGCAATACAAAGTTATTTACACTGTCAAAGATCCTAAGTCTGGAGAGGTATCAGATTCAGTGGAGCGATTTGTTACGGTTAACGCAGGTGGCTTTATTGCTGGTGCAAATGTCGCTTATAATGACCGACTTGATGGTGTGATATTGGATGATAAAAGAATAACCGCTGTGATTGGTGACGACGATGATGATATCGTTTATGTGGACAACGATGATCGCCATCTCCGACTCGCAGGGAATGACTTAGGTAACGGAAGGGTAGTCGGAGGAAATGGTGGGAACGGTCGAATACATGGTGGCCGAAATCGCACTGTGATTGAAGACGATGTTGATGTCGGCTTGCTAGATCGTAGATTAGCTAGATTAGACGACAATGAACTTATTATCATCGATGATAATGACGATGACTTAGTGGCCCGATTGGATCGACAGGATATCGGATTGGACCGGGGCGGAAATGATCGGGTTGATGTGGGAAATTTTGTTCCCGATGCTCGCCGCGGAAATTTTAATGATGAAGAACTGGGTGCCGTGGGAGAATTTGATAAAGATGGTGCCGGTTTTGGAAAGGGCTCGATGCCTGGAGTAGGGAAAGGGTCTGAGGTTTTTGCATACAACTTTCCTTCACAGGGTGTAGGGGCAGGAATTGGAAGTCCAGCCGTGGGAGCTGCAGCTGGATTTGCTGGGCTTGGAGCAGGAATTGGGCAGGCGGTAATGAATGGTGAAGCAGTTCCCGCATTGGGAGGAATCGGAACCTACACGCCCGCTGCACCCAGTCAACCGGAAGGTCCTGATTCAGATAACGATGGAATTTCGGATGCAATGGAATCTACTTTTCGGACGAACCCTCAATCCAATGATACGGATAAGGATGGGGTAAGTGATGCGGACGAGGTCAAGGGAATGTCCAATCCGCGTGATCCCCGTAGTAAACCGGGCACACCTGCTCCCGGTGCTGACAGTGATCAGGACGGAGTCCCCGCCTCACTGGAAGCTCTTTACGGTCTGGACCCATCCAATTCGGACAGTGATGGCGATGGATTTACTGACGGAGAGGAAATCTCTGCGATGACTAGTCCCACAAACCCGGCCAGCAACCCTGGTGAAATGGGGGGGCCAGCTCTTGCAGTTGCACCCGGAGTCGCGGGTGGAGTGGCCGGATTGGTCGGAGGTGCCGGAGCCGGTGCAGCAGCCGGTCTGGTTTCAGGTAGGGTCACTCATCCTCTCGGATTGGGAGTGGCAGATGTCGGGGTCGGGGTTGGAATCGGTATTAACGATGGCGACGGAGTTGGACGCGACGATTGGGATTACGATCACCTTCCCAAAGATGGAAATCTTTACATTATGATGCATGTGGATGGAAGTGGCTCAATTCTAAGCACAAGAAAGGCGTTGGACGAGATGAAAGATACTCTTCTTAAAAATGCCTTACTTCCTTATTACAAGAACGACGAAGATCTTTACAATCGCCGGGTACTCGTGGTGGATGGTGAAGGAGAACGCACACTTAAATTCTTTGCAGATGCGGCAAAGAAAGAAAATGTGTTAGCACTTGTCTTCCAAGATGAAGCCCAACCCGCATATCACCTTCCCAATTTCAATCGTAAACCAGAAGATCACTACATGGACGATTTGAATGATCTTAAAAAAGGGTTAAACGGATACGGTGGACTGTACCGTGGAATCATGTTCCAAGTCGACCGAGGGAAGACTTTTGCCAAATCATTTAAGGAATTTGTGGAAAACGCCTGGCGTGGAGATGGTTATCTTTCCGGTGCAGGTGAAAACTTGAAGCCGTACTACTGGCAGGAAAATGGTGACAATATTCGCAACCGTGATGGGATTGTATTCAGTGACGAATATCATGTAAATTCGGAAGGTGATCCCGCTTATTACATGAATTTGATCATGGAAGCATCCCGTAAAATTGGTTTGGATCTTGGGAAATACGGCGGAGGACAGGAAGATGGTCGCTATAATGCAAAACTAAGCGGTAATTCTTCCAGCACTTCTTCTTTGAACGAAATGTGCCCTATCAAAAAGGACCGCAAGGCAAACCCATCAATAACTGCGAAGAGTGCTAATGGTAAGACAGTCGCGTTTTGCTGCAAGGGTTGTAAAAATAAATATGCATCGGCTGATTGATCTTCACAATCTCTGAGCTCTCCTTTTTACTTCTCCTATAAAAAGGGAGCATACATTTTTTACTAGGAGAAGTTTGGTATGAGTACCAAGACCATACTTTCTCTTGTTCTTTCTTCGACCCTTGGGTTGGCGTTAATCGGTAATCTCATTGCCGGGAACTTGATTCTCTCTTCTGTTCTAGTCTTCACTGGTCTTGGTACCGGGATTCTGTGCCATCTTGCTTTTTTTGAAGAGAAGAAAAAAAAACCGCAGGGTACTGGCCCGATTCCCTGGCTCAACTTAGGAATGTCCTATTGTTTACTTCTTCTCAGTTTGGGAGCTTTTCTTTTTCTTCTGATTTCTCCTTCTGAGTCTCGCCAGACAACTATCGCCAAAGCGGGTCAAGTGGCAGGAAACGAAACGGAGGGTTCCACCGTTCCCCAAAGTGAGCGTACGGATGTGGAATCCGGCGGTGAACGTGCCCGTTTAGGCAGCAGTGGACGAGGGGAGGGTTTGGACGCACTTGGAGGTGCGAACGAGGACAATCAAAATGCCATGCGTGAAGCACAGGTTTTTAATCCGGCAATTGCAGGAGCAGATGACGGTGTTTCTGACCAGACCAAAATATCTTCTCAAAATATGGAGGAGAACATAGAACCGGGTGAGTTCGATCAAGGATTGTTCGACTCAAAAGATTTACTTCTCTCCCGGATTGGAATGGATGAAGAGAATAAAGATATTGGTGATCCTAATGCTTTGATTTTCGAAGAAAATGAAGATGATGCCCTTGCATTTGATTCGACAGTATTTAACGGGGCGGAAGACCCCAATGAAATTATTTCCAAAGCGAAAGGAGACAAAATAACTAATCTACGGGCTGCGGTAAACTCACTGGGAGTTTCCGTACCGAAGTCAATGAGCGGGCGATGCGACAAAGTGGGTCGGGTGGCAAGACTTGCCCGGGGAGGAGTGAAGAATCCGGATCGGGTTGAAACTTCTGTGATTAAGGCACTGAACTGGTTGAATCAGGATCAAAATGCAGACGGGTCTTGGGGGAATAATGCGAAAGGAGCGATGACTGGATTTGCCCTTCTTTGTTATTTGGGACATTGTGAACTGACTGACTCTCCCGAATATGGGGAGGCGGTAGCGAAGGGGATTAAGTATCTGGTTGAACTTGGTGATGAAAAGGATGGCTGGCTTTACATTACCAACAATAAACACGGATCCGCCTACGCGCATGGCATTGCAACCTACGCCCTTGCGGAAGCTTATGGCATGACTGAGAAGGATTTCATACTCCCGATCTTGCAAAAAGCAATCCATCGAATTGTCGCCGGACAAAAACAGGATGGCGGATGGGTCTACATGGAAGAAAGGCCCGGTGTGGATAATCTACGATTCGTAGATTTTGGAAAAAATGAAAAACAATCGAGCGATACATCCGTGAGTGGTTGGCAATTCCAGGCCTTAAAGGCGGCGTATAATACGGGAGCAATTTTCCCTGGTATTGAACCTGCATTGGAAGCTTCGGTCAAAAATTTTTATCGGGTCTATTCCTCTGGAAATGGAGGGTTTGGGTATCGTAAGGCATCCGATGCAAAGAGTATAAAACACAAGCTAACCGGAGTGGGTTCGCTTGGTCTTCAATCATGGAAGCATGGGCATCCTTCCGAAGAGGAAAAGAGGGCAACTTTAAAAAAGGCAATGGAACATATCTTGAAGAATAACTTGGCAATGGATTATACGAGTGCGGATGCAAATTTATATTCCTGGTATTATGATGCCCAGGCCCTTTTTAATTATGGGGGAGCCTATTGGACTGCCTGGAATCGAAAGATGGAACCCATGTTGCTCAATTCTCAACTCGCAGACGGAAGTTGGCCTAAAGAGGGTGGGGGAAAGACTTCAAGTCAGGGTGGACAGGATGCAGAAGTCTATCGTACTACTCTTTGCACCTTGATGCTCGAAGTTTATTATCGTTACGTCTATTGACGATTTTTAATTTTTTTCTACTATGAAACTAGGCTTATGAAGTTTCTTCCAATCGTTTTCTTCTTTTTCTCTTTCTTTTTATGGGGAGAAGATTTCATGATTAAAAAGGCAGGAAATTTAAAGGGGATTCTAAATGCTAAAGGAGATGCTTGGATCGAGGTTAAGGAGGATCAAGGTTTGCTCGAACGTTATCTTGCACCGTGGCAGGGAGGTTCGCCTGCTCGAGGGGGCGGTTTTGATTTAAAGACGCTTGGTGTTTTTAAAGAACTCGTGGTCGGAAACCGGGTACGATTGGATTGGTTTTGGGATGGTCATCTAAGAGTTCGTTCAATCAAAATTATCAATCCATTTAAAAGAAATGGGGTTATGAACGGCATTCTTGTTCAAAAAGGAGACAGATGGATTGACGTGGAAAGTGAGGATAGTTTTTTACCCTGGCGGTTTTATCCAAAATGGGTTGGTGGTATGCCTGAATCTGGTGGTGGGTATAATCCGACCACCTTGGCATTCTTTGATAAGTTTGATGTGAACGAGCCAGTTCGTATCGTTTGGAGTTATGACCACCGTCCCCGAATCGAGCGATTTATAGAACAAGAAATAGAGGATGTATTTGTACCTTTTTATGAAGGCAAAACAATTCCTGTCGGTGTAATTAATTCACAATCAGTTCGTCCCTCGGTTAATCCATTTGACCAAGCGGTCCCGGCACCCCAAGCCAATCCATTTGATCAAGCGGTTCCGGCACCTCAAGCCAACCCATTTGATCAAGTGCCTAACTCCAGCCCTTTTAACCCCTTCGATTCACCAAGTTTACCTTCGAGTAATCCGTTTGATGAGACGGGCAATAGTAAGCAACAACCTAAATCGCCCTTGAGTAATAACCCATTCGATAATGTTCCTGCCCCAGCGGGGAAGCAATCCAATCCCTTTGAAAATGTTCCCTTACCGGGAAACCCATTTGATGCTTTGCCTAAGAACTAAATTCTTACCGTAAAAATGGGTTTGAATTGAAAGTTGAGTTCTCGTTTTTAATGGTAATTTGGGAACCATTGGAAAGGAGCCAATTTGCTTCGCTGGTCATGCCTTTCTGCCACATTCTCTTTAACTTCGTTCTTTTCCGATCAATTCTTTCGTCGAGAGGAATGATATCATTGGATTGTTTGCTAGACCACAGAATGTCAATAATAACACCCCTTGAATCCAATCCCACAATCTCAACTGCTGCTCCCTGTTTTTCGAATTGAGATAACATCTCAGGATCTAAAGTAGTGTCAATGGCAAGCAAGGTTTCATTCGCCAAATTCATCGCATCAAAGACAAAATCTTCGTATGTTGCGTTGAAGCGAGCATTAAGAAGGAAGCCGTCCATATTTCGGATGGCGATTGCCTGAATATGTGAGGACCAAATGGGAGTAATTTCATTTCCTCTTTCGTCAATTGCACAAACTAAAGCCGGTGCATTATTTGGGTTTCGGTAGGAAGGAATCTCCAATATCTTTTTTGCCGCTTCATCAATTGCTCGTGAAAACCCGTCTGAACTAGCGGGGTGAACGGTATCCAATCTTTTATTATCCGGCATGTTGACAATTAAAGCATGAGTTTGTGGATAGTAGGTGTATTGTTCCGCTGAAAGCACGCCATTTTCATTAAAACTACCTTCTTCCCGAAGGAGTTCATCTAAAGTTAGTATTTTACCTCTAGGGTGGAAATAGGAGCGGTATGGACCGACTGGTTTACCATCTGAGAAAGAAGCATCGAGACGAAGATGATTGGTTACTTCCAATTCACCAGGATCCATTCCTTTATCGTTTAATTGATCGTGGTAACGATTTACATCACTCGGAGAACTAGGATAATACAGTTTGAAAGTGCCATCTAATTCTCCATTACTATACGATTTTTCATAGACCAATTCTCCGGTCTTTCCGTACGCGATAAATAAACCGTTTCGTTTCCCTTTTTTGAATGCCCCGCTTACTAATTCTAAGCCATTTTCTTGCCAGAAAGTAAAGTTTCCATCCTTTAACCCATTTACAAAACCAATTTTGAAGTGATCGTTTCCATCTGGGTAATGGTCGACAATAAAAGCTCGTTTAGTGCTCCCGAAAGGTTTCTCACTACCTAACTGGTACAGGATTTGTGTTCCATTCTCATCCCTCCTGTATTCAACATCATCGGGGTGAAGTTCTTTATCTGAGCATGCAGCAAGCAAAAAGAAAAATACTAAATAAGCGGTCCGGTAGAATTTTCTAAATGTATGATTGAATTGAATGCTCATGAGATAACATAATATCTACAAGTTAATAACAGTCGCAAGGAAAACTTATTGAGTCCTTGTTCGAACTTGTTGGGCAATTTCAAGGACATCGCTCGCCGGTAAAGTGACAATTTCTGATGGTCTGCCACCGACCATTTTATATACCACTACTCCCAACCATTTTCCACTCTGATCAAAAACTGGAGTACCTGGGCTAGTATTTTCGATTACAAAGTACTTGCGTGGTTTTTGTATGACTGCATTTACCCAACCTCGTTGAAGGGTGGATTGTCGATAAAGAGTCTGTCTTAACTTTCCAATTGAAACTACCTCGTCTAAAATTAATGGATCGGCCTTTTGTTTTGCTTGGGATGGAACTTTCGAAAAAATAACCTCTTTATATTCATCCTTTCTCTCCTTAATCGGAAGGACATAAGCGAGGTCGAGGTCTACATCTTTTAATAGAAGCTTGGCGGGTACCTCGGTCCCGTCCTGCATTAAAAGCATCACTTCCGTGTAGTTTACATTCACGGATGCACCAGGGGTGCGGATTCGCGAAAGAATATTGGCAGTCGGGTCGACTTTATTCAGAGAGAGCACGGTAAGACCATCCTCTGCAATAATGGTTCCGAGTGCTTCCAGTTTTTGTTCTTGGGGAGGAAGGCTTCTTCCCCCCGCACTAATTTCCAATTTTACCGTTACTGAAACCCAGGTAACGCAATTCGCATTTTCCTTGAGCAATTTTCTCCACAGTATTTCCGGTTTTTTTCCCAATGCTTGAAATGAAACTCCAAGAAAAAGAGCGAGTGTGAAAAGTACGAGTTTTTTCATATAAGTTTTGTCAGACTCCGTTTACGTGTTATCCCAATCGGGTTCAAGTTCAAGAAACAGGGTATGAATGCCTCTTTTCACAAAGAATATAATTCGTTTCTCTTCGTTTTTGATCCATTGATTCATTTTCTTTTCGAACAAATCAACCTCACTCATACTCTCTCCATTAATATTGAGAACTAAATCGCCCTGTCTCAGACCAGCAAGAGATGCCCAACCTGCAGGTTCCACATTCTCGACCACCAATCCGGGTTCCTTTTCCTTGAGCCTTTTGCTTACTCGGTCACCAAATGATAATTCACGAACTGTAAACTCGAAGGTCTCTTCTTCATAATCCGGTAGTTCATTGGAAGGATCCGGGCGTTTTTCCAAAGTAACATTAAGGTCAAGTTTTTTTCCGTCGCGCATTCCGGAAAATAGGGCAAGTGAGCCAGGTTTATATTCTTTGATCATATTTCCAAAAACTTCTGCATCTTCAGTTCGGTAAGCTTGGATAATCTGCCCATCAATTCGAAACAGAAGATCTCCCGCTTGCATGCCAGCTTTTTGGGAAGGTGTTCTGGGGTAGACTTGTGCAATTCTAACTCCTCTTGTTGTTTTAGGCATATTAAGGGCTTCAGCAAGTTCACGGGTTAATACTTGTGTGGATACCCCTAACCATGGTTTCCAAGCCTGAACTGGGCGATTTTCTTCCGCTTCCGGTCCAATCTTAACTACCGTTAACAACTTGGCCATGTCTCGTTCAAAACTGACCAGAGTAGAAACCGGTTCATTTTTCCCTTCGGTTATTTTTTTGGATAGGCGAACCAGATCTGCTATACCAGTTACCGGACTTCCGTTTATTCCAGTGATCACATCCCCGCGGTTTAGGCTAGGTTTTGCACTGTTGGAAGGCCCTCCCCGGCCAACCGAGTGAACCTGTGCACCCTTCTTCGATGAGCGCCGTGCTTCAAGTGATGACATTAAGGTGAAGTCCCGAATGGTAATACCCCAACTTTTCAATTCTCTTTCTTTGGCAAATGCAGATTCGCGAGTGGCCGTAGTCAGTACCCATGACATCTTTTTATTTTTCCTAAGCCCCGTTATCTTCAACTTCTTACCAACCTTCATTCCATAGGATAATTGATTGAAAAGAGGAAGGTCCTCTGCAATTCGAGCCATGACTGTACGACCGTCGTAAGTTTTGATTAAATCCCCGGGTTTCAAGCCGGCATCCTCAGCAGGGGATTCTTCAATAATACCAGCAACTAATATTCCCTTCTCATTGGGATTCAGTACGGGTTGACATTCCAGTCCAGTCCAACAACGGGAAATAAATCCGTTCTCGGCTAATTCTTTGGAAACGGTGCGTGCTAAGTTGGACGGAATCGCTCCGCCCAAGCTACCAATTCCGACTTCGTTAATACCAATAATATATCCCTTTTCATCGACAAGTGGTCCCCCGCTGTTTCCAGGGAAAATGACTGCATCATGCCCCAACCAGCGCACTAATTCCCCCACATTCTCTCCATCCAGCCTAAAAGAACCCTTATTGGGAGAAATGAGTGCGACATTGGAAACGATGCCACGGGTTACGGATTGGGAAAGTCCTGCCGGGCTTCCCATTGCAAAGCATACATCTCCAATCTCCACCTTATCCGAGTCTGCAAAATTGGCCACAGTGAGAGGTTTACTATTTGCAGGGCGATCCTCCATTCTTAGAAGTAGTACTGCAAGGTCAGTCATCGGATCTGCACCTAATAAATCGGCCATAACTTCCTCGCCGTTATGTAGCCTGCAGGTGATTCTGGTTGCTTTGCCCGCCACATGGTGGTTAGTCACCACGCGTCCATCCTTGGAAATAATGACTCCACTCCCTGTTGCCCGTGATTTCATCATCCTTCCACTCGAACCCTGTTCTGAAACCACTTCGATTCGAACAATTGCGGGGTACACATTTTCCACTGCTTCAGCGAGGGGCAGGGTGGGGGCGTTTTGAGTTTCTGCCCATGAATAGGAATTCAATAGTAAGCAAAAAAGTAGTATGTTTCGGTATGTATTGAGCATAATGGAATAATGTATAAGCGTAACGGAGTAATTCTTTCGTTTGACTACGAACTCGACATCATTCAATTGATGTCTATCCTTGAGTAAAGGCTCAAGCAAGAAAACAAAAGGAAAAGATACATGAAAGACAGTTCAAGTGCCTCACCAATTCTTTCCGACAGGCAACGGAAGTTTCTAGGGTTCGTGGCTTGTTTCGCCGGTGCATTATTACTAGGATGTTTACTGGCCTCAGTCATTTTGATATTGAATCGTACCTTTGACTTGTTTGGCGGGGTCATCTGGTCATTGGCAATCTCGGGTATGCTCGCCATTTTGCTTCGCCCGATTGTGACCTTTTTAGAGGAGAAGATTAAACTGGGTCGTTTTTCCTCCATACTATTACTTTACATACTAGTAATAACATCGGCTGGTTCTGCGACTTGGTTATTAGGAGGGAAAGTAATTTTTCAAACCAAAGAATTTTTGGGAACCGCAGCAGATTGGCCAGATCAACTCGAGGAAAAAGCGAAGGACTCACTTCCACCTGAAACTTGGGAGTCGATTTCCGGACAGGTGGAATCTTTCAAAGAATACTGGAAAGGAATTGTAGGAGAAGAGACTAACAGCATTCTGGTTTTACCCCCCCCTGAGCAGGAGATTTATGATACCCTTGGAACTGATCAAAGGGAAACTTTTCGCTTACTTGATTCGGAGGAAAAGCATGTCTTTTTTGCAATTGAAGAAAAAGTCGAGCAAATCGAATACTTGGATCGCAAGGCAAGCGAGATTCACAACCGTGCGATGGAGACAATGGAAAAGCAGGGTGGTGAAATAGCTGAAAAGTCGGCGGCTGTTATTCAGTCAGCTTGGAGTGGATTGCTCGGATTCTTTGCCCAAATGACTTACCTTGCCGTTATTCCTATCTATCTTTTTTATTTTCTTAGCTCCAATCGTAATCTAATTGATGAATTAGACCGGGAATTAAGCTTTCTTTCTGATTCAGTAAGAGAGGATGTGCTTTTCTTAATCCGGGAATTTGTAAGTATACTGGTTTCCTTCTTTCGTGGACAACTTATGATTGGACTGCTTATGGGGGTCGGATATGCAATCGGGTTTAGCATTAGCGGATTAAAATTTGGAATTACTCTAGGACTACTCTTTGGTTTGTTAAATATAGTACCCTATCTTGGATCGATTGTCGGAATTATCACCGCGCTTTTGGTTGCTTATTTGCAACCAGAGGGAATTGCAGAGACCGGCGAATGGAATGTTTTGATTGGGTGTGGTATATCTTTTGTGATCGTTCAGGTAATCGAGAGCTATTACCTGACACCCAAAATAATGGGACAGCAAACTGGTCTTCATCCGGTTGTGGTTATGGTCTCAATCTTTTTCTGGGGTACTGCCTTGGGAGGTATTCTAGGCATGATATTCGGTATCCCACTGACCGCATTTATTATTGTTGCTTGGCGGTTATTGTGCAGAAAATATTTTAATCGTTCTTTTTGTTAAGGTTTACCTGGGGGACGAACCGGTTAGATCGCTTCACATGATTCTTTTTATTATTGATACACCAGTTTGACATGCCATTTGACAAATTCGTTAAAAGTTTCCAAAAGGTACTAAAATAAGGGTCACTTAGACAGTAAACTAGGTTAGTTCGAGTTCTGTTATTTAAATTACCTAACTAGAAGTTAAAAAAGGTCTGAAGTGGGTGGTTTCTGATTGGCAGAAAAGCGATAAAATTTTTTGATAGAAATCAATTATAATACTATGAAAACCATCTACTTCTTTTTTCTACCCTTCGTCATTCTATACTCCGTTTTAGGGGCCAGGGAAAAATCTCAATCTCTTTTTAACGGAAAAGATTTAACTGGCTGGACGATGGATATTCCGGCCTGTGATAAAAAACCGGATTTGCCAAAACCATTTATTGTTCGGGATGGTATGCTGGTGAGTCTAGGGAAGCCATTTGGGCATTTGCTGACCGAAAAGGAGTTTGAGAATTATCGATTGATTGCGGAGTATCGTTTTGCCGGTAAACCCGGAAACTGTGGCGTTTTGGTCCATGCATCAAAACTGCGAAACTTGTACAAAATGTACCCTCAATCAATTGAGGTACAGATGAACCATACTCATGCGGGAGATTTTTGGTGTATCGTGCAAAATATTGAAGTTCCCAATATGATAACAAGGAGAGGGGCCAAGGAGAAATGGGGAATTACCGAGGGAAAAGCCCGACGAATTCTTAATTTGACTGACGGATCCGAAAATCCGGTTGGGGAATGGAATCGAATGCAGATTGAGTGTTTGGGGGATGAAGTAAAAGTCTGGGTAAATAGTGAACTGGTAAACCATGGTCATTCCTGCACTGCGAAGAGGGGAAAACTTTCCATTCAGGCAGAAGGTTCAGAAGTGGAATTTCGCCGACTCGATCTGACTACAATTCAAAAACTTAGTAAGTAACAAGGAATTAAACTATGACTTTAATTTACCTTGTTATGGCACTTGCACCGGCTCTCGCCATTGCACTTTATATTTACTGGAAAGATAAGCATGAAAAGGAACCCGTGGGTGTTTTAGTCATGTGCTTTATCCTAGGGGTCTTAATTTGTTTTCCTGCAGGCTTTTGGAATTCAGGGGTATTTGAAATATTCAAGTTCGACTTGGCGGACAAAAATAATGACATGCTGGTGTCTTTTTTTATGGCTTTCTTTGTGGTTGGTCTGGGGGAGGAGTTGTTGAAATATTTAGTGGTGGTTTTGTATGCTTTTCGAAAGCCAAGCTTTAATGAACCCTTTGACGGAATTGTATATGCGGTAATGGTCAGTCTTGGATTTGCCGCGTTTGAAAATGTTATTTATGTGATGGAAGGGGGATTGGGGGTGGCAATTATGCGGATGTTTACTGCTGTTCCCATGCATGCAGCTTTTGCGGTGATCATGGGATACTACATCGGATTATCTAAATATTACAAGGGGAACGCCCGAACTGAAAAGAGTCTCAAAGGATTATTGTATGCTGTCCTGCTCCACGGCTTTTATGATTTTGTTCTATTCCAGGATGATATACCGCTGTTAAAACTTTTGATCTTCCCGATAATTGTATGGGCATTTTTCCTATGTCGGAAAGCGATGAAAAAACACTTGGATGTTTCTCCATTTCATCCTGATAGGAAGTAGGGGTTTGAAAATGTGCGCAAGATTGCCTTGAAACCATTTCATTCTTGGATGATGGATAGGGGAAAACAATTACTATTTAATGGCTACAAAGGATAAAGATTTTGTTCATTTACATGTCCACTCGGATTTCAGTCTACTGGATGGATGTTGTCGGATGGATCGTTTAATGGGGAGAGCACAGGAACTGGGGCAGTCCGCCATGGCACTTACTGACCATGGGAACTTATTTGGTACGATTTCGTTTATTAAACAGGCTGAAAAACATGGGATTAAACCAATCGTTGGTTGTGAAGGTTACATGGTAACGGATCATAAGAACGATGAGAAACCCGGAAGAGAAAATCATAAATCGTACCACATCGGTATGTTGGCGAAGAATTATGAGGGCTATCAAAATCTATCTAAGGTCGTATCAGATGCCCATGTGGACGGATTTTATTACCGGCCACGAACGGATTTGGAAACCTTGGCGGAACATTCGAAAGGCTTGATCGGGTTTACCGGTTGCATGCAGGGTTGGGTGCCCCAATTAATTCTGCGCGGAAAAGAGGACGAGGCAGAAAAAGCGATGGGGCAGATGATCGATATTTTTGGAAAAGAAAATTACTTCGTTGAGCTCCATAATCACGGGATTGAAGAACAGGCTCAACTTGTGCCTGTATTATTAAAATTTGCCAAAAAGTTTGATTTAAAGGTAATCGCATCCAATGATGTGCATTATGTGAAAGAGGAGGACTGGGCTCCCCATGATGCTCTGCTTTGTATACAGACCGGTTCCAAGATCGACGACGAGAATAGGATGCGGTACGATGCGAAACAGTTTTATTTGAAGTCGAGGGAGCAGATGGAGGAGTTATTTAGAGAGGCTCCTGAGTCAATTACCAATACATTTGCCGTGGCGGAAATGTGTGAACTTAAGCTGCCCTTTGGGGAGAATCATTACCCGGTCTTTACTTTACCACCCGAGATTAATACCAAGGAGGTGGATAATGTGAAATACCTGAAACTTCTTTGTATTGAGGGATTAAAGGGGAGGTATGAAAAAGAGTACCTGGCTGAGGAGCTTCGCGGGGAAGATACCGATGAAAAAGTACGCGAGCTCAGTGAGCGGGTGGATTATGAATTGAGCGTGATTACCAAGACTGGTTTTAATGACTACTTTTTGATCGTTGCCGATTTTATGGGATGGGCAAGGGACCAGGATATCCCGGTAGGTCCGGGAAGAGGATCGGGAGCGGGTTGCCTGGTGGCCTATGTTTTAGGAATTACTGATATTGATCCCTTACGATTTGGTTTATTATTTGAACGATTTTTAAATCCAGAACGGGTCTCACCCCCGGATTTTGATATCGATTTTTGTATGAGACGGCGGGGTGAGGTGATTGAATATGTCCGTGAAAAATATGGTCGCGATTGTGTGGCCAACATTATTACTTTTGGCACTTTTGGCGCAAAAATGGTGGTGAGAGATGTGGCCCGTGTGCGCGATGTACCCTATGCAGAGGCAGATAAACTGGCGAAAATGGTGCCCGATGATTTAAATATCAGTTTGGAGCAGGCCCTGGAAAAGAGTCCTGAGTTTCGACAGGAGTGTGAAACGAATCCAATTGCCAAGCAGATTATTGAGACGGGAAAAGTGATTGAAGGAATGGTGCGCAATGTGGGAACTCATGCTGCGGGAGTTATTATTGCCGACCGTCCATTACGGGAATTAGTTCCTTTAACCAGTCAGGATGGAGTTTTGACTACCCAATTCCCCAAAGACCCAGTGGAGGATTTGGGATTGCTCAAAATGGATTTTCTTGGGTTAAAAACTTTGACTGTTATTGCGGCGGCAGAGAAACATATTCGCGAAAAAGAAGGATTTGAAAAATTTCGGGTGGCCGATGTATCGCTTGAAGATGAAAAGACATTCGAAATATTAAACGAAGCCCGAACAATTGGGGTCTTTCAATTGGAATCAGATGGAATGCGTCGTTTGTGCAGGCAGATGAATATCTCCAATGTGGATGAGATTATTGCATTGATCGCACTTTACCGCCCTGGTCCGATGGAGTGGATTCCGGATTATATTAAAGGCAAGGAAGATCCCTCGACGATTAAATTCCCACACCCCTTATTGGAAGAGGTCTGTGAGGAAACCTATGGAGTGATGGTCTATCAGGAGCAAGTAATGGAGGCCGCCCGTCGAGTCGCGGGATATTCATTGGGTGGGGCAGATATTTTACGTCGGGCGATGGGAAAGAAGAAGCCCGAAGAGATGGCCAAGCAAAGAGAGATATTTGTAACTGGTGCAAAAGAAACGAACGAGATTGCCGAAAAGAAGGCCAATGAAATTTTTGATATTCTCGAAAAATTTGCCGGGTACGGTTTTAATAAATCCCACTCGGCTGCCTATGGAATTATCAGCTATCAAACGGGTTACCTGAAGGCTAATTTCCCCGTTCATTTTATGGCAGGTGTCCTCTCCTGTGAATTGGGTAATTCTGATAAACTATCCCATTTTATAGGCGAGTGTACCGAGATGAAAATCTTGGTCTTGGGACCGGATGTAAATGAATCGGGGGAGAATTTTACTCCAGTCGAGGGAGAAGAAGATAAAGCGGATTCAATTCGATTTGGTTTGGCCGCGGTCAAAGGAGTAGGGGATGCCCCGTCTGGTGTGATAGTAGAGGAGCGAAAAAATGGTCCCTATCTTAATTTCTCTGATTTCGTTGAACGAGTGGAAGGGAAAGCGGTAAATAAAAGAGTGCTTGAAAATTTGATCAAGGCGGGGGGATTTGATTCCTTGGAGGATAGCCGCTCCGAATTACTTGCCGACTTAGACCGGGCGATGGGGGAGGCCCAATTGCGGAGGAAAGATAGGGAAGCGGGCCAAGTTAATTTATTTGATATGATGGGGGACGATTCCAGTGGGGGGAACTCGGCTGAAAACGGCGGATTTGCCCCGATTACGGATCGGCCTTCGGTTCCGAAAATGGATGAGTTGGAAAAATTGGGCTATGAAAGGGCATTACTCGGATTTTTTCTTTCAGGTCATCCAGTTGATACTCTTGGTGGATTAGGACCTTTGTTAGACGACATTACTTCTGATCAATTAGATAATTTGGAAAGTAAGCGATCTTTTCGTTTATGCGGAGTATTATCTGAAATCGAACGACGATATACCAAAAAAGATGCCAAGCCCTGGGCCCGATTTACTTTAATTGCAAAAGAAAAGGATTTTTCAATCCCCATGTTCCCGGAGGCTTTTGAGCAATATGGCTTACATTTGGAAGAGGGGAAAATTGTCGTGATGGAGGGAGTTGCATCGAAAAAAGACGGTGAGTTACGAACCAATGTGACCAATGTAAGACCGGTTGAGGATGCGATTTCGTCGCTAACCGAGGAAGTTACTTGGTTATTGGACCCGGAGCATAGAGGGGCAGAACAATTTACAAAGGACATGTTTGCCCTGGGAGAGAAGGGAGAAGGAGGGACTTTGATTCGCCTTGCGTACGCACGAAATGGAGAGGACGAAGGTCTTGTGGTGGAAACCGATAGTCGATTTTCAATGCGTTTTTCCTCTTCGATTTTTAAGGATTGGCGTAAGCATGAATGCGTCAAGGGGGCACGGGTGCTCATACGAACTCCGGAACCCCCTCAAGAAAGAAAGTATGGAAAGAAAAATTTTTAAGCTATCTTCCGCCTTGACCTCTGGGCGTGAATCTTTACTTTAAACCTTTCTTATATGACAATTGAAATTAAATTACGTAAAGGCGAGCCTATCGATCGGGCAATTCGTCGTTTAAAAAAGCGCCTCGACCGTGAAGGTACAATACGAGATGTGCGTGACAAGCGTTACTTTGCAAAACCTTCCGATAAAAAAAGAGAAGCCCGAAAGGTGGCAGCTTTTACCCAGATGCTTCGTACTCGTTACGAGAAAATGTAGTTTCAAGGGAATCCTAATTGGATTTCTTGGTAAAAGTTAATTGAGGGGAGATCAAAAAATAAGATGTCCCAATTAAATAATAGAATAACTCCGAGTCTTCGTGCGGAGTGGAAGTTATTTGATCAGGAAAATTCTTCTTCGATTGAGTACCTTATTCTTTGTGAAAAAATGATCTCAGTTGGTGAGTTTTTGTTAGCCCATGATGTCGCAAAAGCAGGTCTGAGTATTCACAAAAATGACCGGAAATTATGTCAGCGAGCTGCTCATGCATTAAGCAAGGCAGGGTCTCCCAAACTTGCCTCTAAATTGCTAGAGGAGTTAGTTGGCGGAGGAGACAGGGGGGTTGAAACCCATAGCTTATTAGCCAGTGCTTACAAAGATTTGTGGGAGCAGGCAACCGATTCAGAATCCAAAAAGCAGTATGCAGAACTTGCAATTGCTCGATACGAGGAGGGCTTTTCCACCAATAGCTTTGATAATCTAAGGACAAGTCAGAGACAGGATTTGGAAACCCAATATTACCCCTGCATCAATATTTCATTTATGCATTTTTTCTCCGGTAATGATGAGGCTGGAAAAGAATATGCAGAGAAAGCCTGGAAGATATGTGAAAAATTAAAGGCCGATGGAAAACATGATTATTGGATTCAAGCCACTGAGGCAGAAGCACTTTTACTACTAGGCTCGGTGGACGATGCGGTTTTTTCTTATTCTGAGGCAGTGAAAATGACCGATGTTAAGCCTTCCTGGATTGCCAGCACTCGTAAACAGGCACTTCAAATTGCAAGTGCCTACGACGAGGAAGAGATCAGGCAGAAAATACAGAACGCATTCCCCACATTAGGAATTGTGGCATTTTCTGGACATGTCTTGGACCGTCCTGGTTCAATTCCTCGTTTTCCACCCGAAGCAGAAGAAATTGCGAAAAAAGAAATTGTGGAATCCTTGGAAGAAATGGAGGCAAATTGTGGTTTTAGTTCTGCAGCTTGTGGTACAGACATCTTATTTCTTGAGACAATGAATGAGAGAGGTGGGGAAACACATATTTTTTTACCCTTTGCAAAGGAAGAATTTATTGAGACGAGTGTGAGACGGGCGGGGGGGAATTGGGTTGCTCGATTTGAAAGTGTTCTTGATCAGGCGACCTCCATTCATTTTGTGACCAAGGATGGATACAATGGGGAGGACACTCTGTATTCTTTCTGTAATGATGTGCTACTTGGATTTGCTGCGATGCGAGGCCGTGGATTGGATGAAGATCCCAAGTTGCTCGTATTTTGGGATGGCCAGCCCGGCGCGGAAGGAGGAACTGGAGAATTGGTGAAAAAATGGCAAAAGAATTTTAATGACCCTGTTATTATTGATGCAAATCGAGTGTTAGATGCAACTCCTGTAGCAAACGAGTTACCCTCTCACGGCGGAGAGACAAATCCGACATTCCTAATGGGGGGGGATGCTTCCTCAGTATTACCGCGTACAATCAAGACTATGCTTTTTGCAGATGTGGAAGGTTTTTCCCGTTTAGACGAAAGTAAAACTCCGTACTTTGTGGAAAAATTCCTGGGAGGGATATCCAGTATTATTGAACGACTTTCTGTACCTCCTGCCTTCGTGAATACTTGGGGAGATAGTTTTTTCGCAGTTTTTGATAAATTAGAAGACGGGGTTGAATTGGCTCTTGAATTACGAGATTATTTTTCTAAAGGAGACTGGACTCAATTGGGAATGATGGAGGGGATGGAGGTTCGCATTTCAATGCATGCAGGACCGGCTTATGAAAAATTTGACCCCATCCTGGGAAAGTTAAATTTTTTCGGAAGTCATGTGAATCAGGCTGCCCGAATTGAACCAATCGTACTGCCGGGTTCTGTCTTTGTTTCCGAAACAGTTGCGGCATTACTTTCTTTTGGACATGACGGATTTGATTTTGAATATGTGGGGAATTTAGAACTCGCCAAAAATTTTGGAAGTTATCCGATTTATATTCTACAACGAACTGGTTATCATTATGATGAATGAGAACTTTTTAAAATGATTTCCTCTGCTGACATACCCGAACCTTTTGAGAGTTACTCAGGGGAAGGACCTTATGTATTTGTGAGTTATGCTCACGCGGACAAGATTCCCGTTTATCAATCTATGCGAGAATTTCGTGATGCTGGGGTTAATATGTGGTATGATGAAGGCATACAACCTGCTGGAGAATGGGTGGAAGAGATTGCCCATGCCATTAAAAAGTCGGCAATATTTGTTGTCTTTGTATCTCCTCGATCCGTTGATTCCCGCTTTGTTAAAAGTGAGGTGGGATATGCCCTGAGTGAAAATAAAGATATTCTCACAATTTATCTCGAACATACCACATTGCCAGCTGGACTATCTCTTTGCTTACAACAATTCCAATCGGTCTTTGTTTCGGAGAAGAATTGGCAGAAAAAAGCCGGCGCAACCTTGTTGGAAAAACTGAATGAAATCCCCAAGTTGGAAAAAGAAACAACTATAGTCGACCGGGGGCCAGTACCAGTAGATCATGGGGCTGAATTGTGGAAGTCCTGGGACCGGGTATGGATGGTCCAATTAAAGAGAGGTCTACAAAATGCTGAATCAAACGGAATACATTCGGAAAATGTGATCTCGAGCAGCCAGACCAATGAGATTAAAAGACCCGTTCAGGAAACGATTCCAGATAAGAGTTCAATTTTAAAGCTTCGCGGTCGTCCAGGTCGTGGGAAGACAAGGCACCCGCTCGCATTTGATGTATCGATTAATGAAGAGAGCCAGGGCCAGACTGACTTTCCCCAAGGGAATCATAATGATTACTATGCGGGAACTTTTTCGTGGATTCCATCCGGTAAGCTATCGATTTGGGTACCCTATGCAGAAGAACAAAGAGTGGTGGAGGTGGAGCACGGTTTTTGGCTCGGGCAATATTTAGTGACTCAGGAGGTTTACACCCAAGTAATGGGAGCCAATCCCAGTTTTACAGATTCTGAAAGTGATTTATCGAATCAATCTTTACCGGTAAATAATGTATCCTGGCTGGATGCAGTTGCATTCTCCAAGGCATTATCAATTTTATCATCTACACAAGGAACCTTGCCCGCGGGGTATGAATATCGCTTACCTTCGGAAGTTGAGTGGGAATATGCCTGCCGTGCGGGGACATCGAGTTCCTATTATTTTGGCGATGAACCTGCCCAATTACATAACCACGCATGGTTTCGTGGAAACAGTGGAAAAAAAATTCATCCAGTTGGATTAAAAAGTCCCAATCCATGGAAATTATTTGATATGTACGGAAATGTTCGTGAATGGGTGGGGAATTCTTTTGTAAATACATTGTTGAATGATAGTGAGCAGGATGAATTTCGTATTAGTCGGGGGGGTGCTTACATGAAAACTGCGGTGGAATGCCAATCATCGACCCGGTCCACAAATTCTTTATACCATCGATTTAGAAATTTAGGGTTCCGGGTTGCTTTGGCTCGTACCAATAATACTTGAAGCAGCGGTATTAATTCATCTGCAATTTTGAGGGATTTCCGTTGCTCTTTTGGGAAAGTAAATTCATTTTCTAGTCTTTTGTGATGAGCGAAGATAAGCCAAATAGTACCCCTCAACAAGATACTCCACTTGATGGAAGCGATCAATTTGCTGTCCGGCAAGCCAAACTTGAACAGATTCGTGAAAACGGGTTTGATCCATTTCGGTCGAATTGGGAACAAACGCATACCTCCACTGAAGCACAATCACTTTTGACTGAAGACATGGAAGAAGGTCCAGAGGTCTCGGTTGCCGGGCGCATAGTGGCATTTCGTTTGATGGGAAAAGCATCCTTTTTAAAAGTCCTCGACCGAGATGGTAAGGTTCAGGCTTATGTGAGAAAAGATGAAATTGGAGAAGAGGAATATGCCACTTTCAAAAAATTGGATTTAGGTGATTTTATTGGTATCCGAGGGAAATTGTTTCGCACTAAGACAGGGGAAGTAACCATCCGTGCACAGGAATATCGCTTGGTTTCAAAAGCCCTTCGTCCACTTCCTGAAAAGTGGCATGGATTAACTGATAATGATCAAATTTATCGTCAACGTTATTTAGATTTAATTGTGAACGATCAATCCCGTGAACGATTTCGTACACGGAGTCAAATTATTCGAGAAATTCGAGAATTCTTTTGGAATCGGGATTTCTTGGAAGTGGAAACTCCGATGTTACAATCAGTTTCTGGTGGAGCAGCAGCCCGACCTTTTCGGACTCATTTTAATGCTCTGGATTGCGATTTTAATATGCGGATTGCCTTGGAACTTCATTTGAAAAGATTGTTAGTAGGTGGCTTCGATCGGGTTTTTGAAGTGGGCAGAGTTTTTCGAAATGAAGGACTTTCGAGGAGGCATAATCCAGAATTTACTATGTTGGAGGCTTATCAGGCTTATACGGATTATCGTGGAATGATGGAATTAACTCAGTCCTTGATCCAACAAGTTGCGGAACGTTCTCTTGGTACTTTGCAGTTGGAGAGAAATGAGGGAGATGTAATTGACCTTTCGGGTAAATGGAGAGAAGCCAAGTACAAAGATTTAATTATCGATGCGGTGGGAAGGGATGACTGGTTTGAATTGCCTAAATCCGCCAAGTTGGAAAAAGCCAAAGAACTTCGAATTGAAGTTGATCCAGAGTTAGAAGATTTTGAAGTTACTAATGATGTGTTCGAAAAAATTATTGAACACACCCTTATACAACCCACTTTTGTGACCCATATCCCTAAAGAACTTTGTCCTTTGGCTAAGATCACTGAAGATGATTCCAGTACCATCGATGTGTTTGAATTATGCATTAATGGCCAGGAGATCGCACCGGCTTATTCTGAACAAAATGATCCTGCCGTTCAGCGTGATGCATTTATGAAACAAGTGGGTGAGGAGACTCAGGAATTAGATGATGATTTTCTTCTGGCTTTAGAACATGGCATGCCACCGGCCGGCGGCATGGGTTTAGGGGTTGATCGATTAGTTATATTTTTGACCAAGGCGGCCAATATTCGGGATACAATTCTTTTCCCTACCCTTCGACCTTTTTAAGCATCTCCGTTCAATTCCCTCACTAATGAAGGTTAAAAACAAGGGAGATCAACAAAAGGTTATAATCAAACCAGTCCTTTGGAGACAGACGGCGTTCACCTTATTTTTGTGTATTACGGCGTTCTTTTTTTCCATGGTAAATTATTTTGGAGTTCTTTTTAGCTGGGTAGCTATGATTGTCTTTTTTATTTTAGCACTGCTCAATCTATTGGATCAACTTTTTCAATGGTCGCGATTATTGATTGATTCGGAGGGTTATTCCTTTCGCGGATGGTGGAGGAAACAGCATTATCGTCATGAAGAAATTGAAAGTTTTGATACTGAAATCTACGCGGCCCGCCCGCTTATTATAGTGAGTCTAAGAAAGAAATCTCAAAAGTTAAGGGGACTCAAAGATGAACCCATTGCATTTCCGTGTACATTTGGAAGACCGGTCGAGGATATACTGAAGGTTTTGCGTGACAACCACGACAAAACACCTCGTGCACTAGTCTAGGGAATTATAATCAGGAAGTTCCTTTTCCTCTTTCGGTTTGTTAATGGCTCCGAAACCGAAAAATCGTAATATTGGCGTGGAGTATGCTAGCCCTATAATAATCAATTGGGACACGATGAAGGCCATAAGATAATCAAATGCCTTATCCATAAACCCATAGGAGTGAAGCCCAACACCAAGCATATTGGTTCCGAACCAAGACCAGGAGGTGACCACATTTCCAAAAATTGCAATGCAGGCAAGACCTTTGGTTTTCGCGATCCCAGAAAAGCGGGCATGGAGAAGGAGTGCATTCCAGATTACAATCAATAGGGCACCATTTTCCTTGGCATCCCAACCCCAAAATCTTCCCCATGACTGATCTGCCCAAATTCCCCCAAGAATAGTTCCCACCAGGCTGAATAGTAGTGAGAAACAGGTGATACCGTAAATCATTGAGTCTAAAGTTTTTTTCAACTTTTTTTCCGGTTTTTTGAAAACAAAACAACCGAGGTGATAAAAAACGTAAGCAATCCCAAGAAAACCGGCTAGGTAGGTCGTGGAGTAGCCAATACTTATGCAGACCACATGAGTAGCTAGCCAAAAGTTGGAATCCAGTACTGCGCGCATCATTTCCATCGTGTCACCCGTTGGATTGAGTGATGCATCCAAGCTTAGGCTGTGGGCAATTACCAAGCTGCCAAATCCGATCAGGGCACCCATCGCCGAGGCTATTCCCAGTCGGATATATTTTTCAGTAGCCAGGCAGAGCAGAACGGAAGCCCATCCAATAAAGAGGGCGGAAGAATATAAATTAGTAACCGGGGGGCGACCTTCAATCCACATTCTCGCTACCAATCCAAAAGTATGACAAAAGAATACTATGATGGTTAAATAATATGCTGCATTACGAAGCGATTTAACCATTGCAGAGTCCCCTAGAAGTGCTGCACAAAACCAGGAGAAGCTGGCAACCAAGAATATCAGACCGTATGCAATTGCGCTTCGGTAAAATGGTTCAAACCCGTTGAAAGTTTTTTCAAAAGAGAGTGTGGATGTGGCTGAACCTGCACGAAGTGTAATTAATTGATACATTTCAGTGACAAGATTATTGAATTTTTCGAAATGGTTACCCTGATACGCGAGTGCAAGCTCCTCGTATTGGAGGATAATTGGATCCACTCCTTCTTTTACTTTAATGGCTTCGGCATACTGGACAGCAAAGAGTGCGGAAGGATTGAGCTTTTCATTCTCTTTGATGTATTCAACTCTTTCCTTGAGAGAAGTTCTGTCCAAAGAAAGGAGTTCTCTTAAAATAAGGGCAAATTGTCCGGGGTCCATATTTTGTTTTTCCCTTGATTCGAGAGGTTCTGCCCCAACAAGAGATTCAGTAACTTTCAACCATTTTCCATCACCCTCTGAAATGATGGGTGGTATGGGAAGAAATTCAGTCCATAAATTGGCTTGGTTATAGCGGTCCACGAAGAATACCACCTTGGCGAACTCTTCACTTCCTAGTTTTACTACCGATGGATTTTGGGACAACTTAGCAGTCAACTCACGAAACCTTATAAATTCATCGCTTACCGCACGGTCCCGTTCAGGATCATACACTAATTCAGTAACTCCTAATTGCTTCAATACCTCGGTACGATCCGGCGTAGTGGGAGGGGAAAGGGAATGTTTCAGCTTTTTATAGATGAGGAGCGACCCATAAAGTTCGATAATGTTTTGTTGAAAGCTGTCCCGAAGTTCGCTTTCTACTTCCCCTGCTTTCCTCGCAGAGGAATCGATGTTAGAAAGAAAAGGTTTAAGTTCTTCGTAGGAATAATGTTTTCCATTCGTGCTCAACTTTTGACTAAGTAGCCCCAGGACTTGGTCGTGATCGATAAGAAATGTTTTTAGTTTATCTGCTTTTTCAGGTGCGAAGAGAACCTGAGCAAGCCAATCAACTGCTTGCACTTCGACCGCGACTACTTCGACACCGTTTTGTGGTATTTTTACTTTTTTTAACTTTTTGTACTCTTTTAAAATGTCTACCTGTTCTTCACTAAGTGAATTTCCCGATTTTTTCTGTTGAGTTATATTATCTATTTCCTCCGACTCCTCTTTTTCCAGAACTCGAAGCGCAGTTCGTTTATTTCGGAGAACAAGCAGGATATTTCGAGCTACACTGTCGAGTGGTTTAACCCTTCCGCCACGCAGCACAGGGAGTTGGGAGAAAGAGTCCAGATTAAACGATTCATTGGATTCGATTGTGCTTGGATCACCGGAGCTTAGAAAGTCAAAGATTGATGCCTTAGTCCAGGTGTTTGGCAAAAAGGAAATATACAAACCTAAGAAAAGGATAACGGAGAAAACAATGGTATGGAGTTTGAACATATTACGCTTTCGCAGGAGTTTTCGAATTTTTCCTCAGAAATTTAAATAAGTGGAAACTAAATTGCCAAAGCATTCCTATCGAAACTAATATACAGGCAATGTAAGGAACAAGCCAACTGGGGTTACTGATCACCTGAAAGACAGTGTAGTTAGCAGAATCATTCATTTGGTACTGGTAAAAGGTCTTCCCTCCATGGCGCAGCGGGGTGTTCATGTAGACTAATGCCCGGCGTGTTTGATTTTCATCGAGGTGTAACTTGATGTCGCTTTCAAAATTAAAAGGTATTTCGGTACCTTGGTAATTTTCATGCTCAATATCGAGAAGTTCGATTGAAAAGGGAAGATATTCCCGCTTCTGTCGGAGAGTGATTCCCCATAGTTTTCCATTGTGTCGGATAGATTGAAAGGAAAGGTCAGCGAGCTTGGGCGATATCTGAGACCATACATGACTGCCAGCGGGGTGAGAAATCGTCATCCAATTCCCGAGGCTTTTTCCTTGGTCAGTCAGTTCAAATACTAAGTATCCAAAATTCATTCCATCGCCACTAAAGTCTTCATCTTTATCGGTAATATTCAAATTGGCAGATTGCCCAACCCCTCGGTTTACCATTTCTGCAATTTTTGACTTGGGCGTTCCCGGAGCAACAAAGTCAAAATTACAGTTCACTCCAAAATGATGAACTTTGAGAGTAAAGGGAAGAGATTGATCTATCAATGTACCGCCTTTTTCCAAAAGATTTTGGGGAATAGTAACCACTCGTTCCTGGTCTGGGTCAGTCACATTGCGCAGGGCAAGTTCAACTCCATGAAATCGCTCGATGTAATTACTACGTTCGCCTTTATTAATGGTCATGCGCGATTCTTCCTGAATTGCCTGAGTCACTAGTTGACCGACAAGGAGAAGAATAATTCCCAAGTGAATGAGCTGAATTCCAATTTTCTTTCCGGTCCATTGAAAACGAACAATATAGGCGGCGGTCAGATTAATAATAAGGAGCCCACCCAAAAGATAGCCACCAGGAATTGGTAAAGGCAGACTGTGTAAATATTCTCCACCCCAGAACTTTTCAGGGTAATACCAAATACCATAAAAAGATTCAAAATATTCTGCAAGGGCTCCTCGAATTCCAATCCTTACCTGTTCGAGAGTAGCCACGAAAATAAGAATCATGGATAAGCTCAAGAGCGTAATGGTCAGTCGAAGAGATGCAAAAGGGATGAGGAAGCTGAAATTTTTCCTTCGTTGGCTGAGTGAATTTTTTCGTTTTGATTCTTTCATTTCTATTCAGTCTCCCCTCGTAGTGAGATAGAATTAAGAAAAGAGATAAAGTTACTCTTTTCTTTTTCAGCAAGTGTGCGGTTTCCAATTAATTTGAAAAACCACGACTCTTTTTCTAAAAAGAGAGTACCAGCTAGAACTGCTTTTTCTTCTCCGTAGGCTTCGACTAAATGAGCGGAGTTTCCCGCCAGGGTAATGGAGCTACAGTACTGGTCGAGGGAAGCCTCTTGGATTGGGGCGAGATCAATCTGTCCAATCCATCTGTTCACATTCGCAAGTAATCCACCCACGTCACCGGGGAAAGAAGTCACTGAAATATCTAGCTGCGTTCCATTGGGACCCGCTACTTTATAACTTCCGATTCTCATCGAAGAGGCCTTGCCTTCACTCCAAGTGGAGGGTTTTGACCAAGACCAAGGATTTTTGGGTGGTTTGGCTGAGTTGGTATTTCCCGTTTTGGGCAACGGGGCAGGCGATCTGGCAAGGATCGGCTTATTTTTCTCAGACCGGAGGGAGCAGGATTCAAGAAACTGAATAAAATTTTCCGATTCTTTCAGTACCAATTTTTGATCTGCGATAAAGGGAAAGAGCCATGTGTCTTTATCCTGCCTTAACAATGCGAGCAGAGCAGTTCGCGGTGGTGAGGATGCAGTTTCTACTTTGCTATTGAGATACACCCATTCAAAGGTTCGATCCCCTATTTTTTTTTCCTGTAAAAAAGGGGTTAGATTTTCTTGATTAAAAGGGGGGTATCCCATTTCGCGTCCAAACATATTTGCCACATCAACAGTGGATACATTTTCCCGAAATGGCATAACTCCAATTCGTCCTTGCGGACCGCTTTTCGTTTTTACATGAAAAGAACCTGCCATGGGTCCTGATAAGTCAGGGTTTTCTCCCCAGTTTGGAGGGAGTTTCCAGGATACAATGGGTCCGTCATATTCAGATGGAATGGAGAAGGATTCGATCTTTGGTTCCTCAGAACAAGATAGAATAAATAGGAGTACAGGAAGAGGGTACAGAAACCGAAAGAGGGTGTAATTAAAATTTTGGATCAAGGTCGAAAGCATAGTAGTTTAATTTTCCTTTTTGAGCAAAGGAGATGACTCAGGTTTATAATTCTATGAAAATAAACTTTCGAGGCAAGCGTGGGGAGCCAAAATCATGCATTACATTTGAAGAGGGTGACATCCCCATCTGCAAAAATGTATTCTTTTCCTTCTAGCCTAAGTTTACCCGCCTCTCTTGCCGCTTGCATTGAACCTGCTTCGAGCAGTTCATCATAGGAAACCACCTCCGCTTTGATAAAAGATTTTTCAAAATCAGTGTGAATTACTCCGGCACATTGAGGGGCGGTCATTCCTTTTTTGAATGTCCATGCTCTGGCTTCCTTCTCTCCAGCGGTTAAGAATGACGCGAGTCCGAGCAAATTGTAGGAGGATTGGATTAATGTGGATACTCCGGAGTCAGAAACTCCAATTGCTTCGAGGTATTCTGCTACATCATCCTCTCCCAATTCGGATAGTTCTTCCTCCATTTTAGCCGAAATCACACAGGAGTCAGCATCCTGTTGTTCGGCCGCCCAATTCCTAAGGTTAGTCACATGTACATTCGTGGAAAAGTCTGCTAATTCATCTTCTTTCACATTACAGGCATAGAGCATGGGTTTTGAACTCAGTAGGCAAAAACTGGGAAGTCTTTTAACTTCATCTTCATCCATTTCTAAAAGGTTGGCAGGTTTTCCCTCGTCTAAATGCGGAATCAACTTCTCTAGTAGAGCGACATTTGCCTCCGCATCCTTGTCGTTTCCCCGTGCTTTCTTGGCGTTCTTTTGTAATTGGCTTGAAACGGAATCTGCATCCGCTAAAACTAACTCCGTCAATATGACCTCGGCATCATTCACTGGGTCGACTCGGCCCATATTATGAATAATATCTTCATCTTCGAAGCAACGGACCACATGAACAATTGCATCGACCTCACGAACATTTGCGAGAAATTTATTGCCTAAGCCTTCGCCTTTGCTTGCTCCTGCAACGAGACCGGCGATATCAACCATTTCGATTGCGGCAGGTATAATGGTTTGTGTCCCTGCGATTTTCGCCAGGCGCGTAAGTCGATCATCGGGTACCTGAACTACGCCCACATTTGGATCGATGGTGCAAAAAGGATAATTTGCCGCCTCTGCTTTACGGCTTTTAGTAAGGGCATTAAAAAGAGTACTCTTGCCTACATTAGGTAGGCCAACAATTCCGGATTGTAACATAATATTAAAAAACCGCTGATTATGTCTTGAGTTGGATGATTGGTCAAGAAAGCTCGGTTGATTATTGTGTGCTTTCTCATTGACGGAATTGTGTACTTCTTTAGATATAGAGCTCTTATATGGCGATAGTAGCTCAGTTGGTTAGAGCATCGGCTTGTGGTGCCGAGGGTCGCCGGTTCGAATCCGGTCTGTCGCCCCATCCCTTTCTTCTTGAGGTTATCAACTACATTTTACCTTTTTATTGTACCGCTTTTTGTAAGTGGAATTTTAAATGCTGTTCCTTCCTTATTTCCCCAAAGCAAGGACACTAAAGAAACCTTAAATCTTCCTTATGGGAGTGATCCCAGGCAAATTCTTGATGTGGTGAGTTCTGAAAAGTGCCATGATTCTCCGGTGATTATTTTTACTCACGGTGGAAGTTGGCGATGGGGACAAAAAGACTATCACCGGGAAATTGGTAAACAATTTGCGCGAAAAGGAATCGTGTTCACTACGATTAATTACAGACTTTATCCCGCCGTTCGTTTCCCCGCTTTTCCAAAAGATGTTGCGTTAGCCGTAAAATGGGTAAGAGAAAATATTGCCCAATTTGGCGGAGACCGAAATAAGATCTTCTTAATGGGTCATTCTGCGGGTGCACACAGCATAAGTTTAGTTGGCCTTGATTCAAAATACCTCAGTGAATTAGGGGGTAACTTAGATTGGATAAAAGGGGTGATCCCGATGTCCTGTCCTTTTCAATTTGAACCCTCGAAAGAATTTCTCTACCGGGATCTTTTTCCTTCGGAATTCGATGTTTCTCTGTTCATGCCAATGGGAATTAAAGTCGAGGGAGAAATCCCCTCTTTTTTCATTATGCACGGCTTTTTTGATCCCATTATTCCGCATGAATTGGCGACTGAATTCGCTGAAAAATTAAGAAGTGCAGGGGGACATGCCCAGACTAGGATTTATCATTCTCACGGACATTTTTCTTTGGTGAGACGAACTACTTCCTGGCACATTTGGCCTACTCCTTTACTGACCGATGTGGTTTCTTTTATTGATTCTGAATCTCCGTCCACCAGGAAGAATTAATTTTTGCAGAATTCCAAGAGTTTATCTATCGTTTTCTCTGTAGGTGATCCCTGTTCTTGCCTCCATTTCAATCCGGCTTTTTTCATTTGAAGTCTCAGTTCTTCATTTTCAATTAGAGAATGAAGGTGTTCCATGACTGACTCAATCGAGTCTCCCTGTTGAGCGGCTCCGCAAATTACTAATTCTTGGCAAGTTTCTGGAAAATTTGTGCAGGCAGGGCCAATGACCAAAGGAATTCCCATTGAAACCGGTTCGATTGGGTTTTGTCCTTCATCACGTGGGGGGAGAGTTTTTCCGAGAAAGCCAATATCAGCGCCCTCGATTAAATCAATAAGTTCGCCCGTTGTATCGGCCAGATAAACAATGCATTCACTCGTGTTATTCGATGGAAGGGTTCTTTGCCGATAGGTAAAAGAAAAAGCAGATAGCGTGCTTTTTACCTCATTTCTTCTTTCTGCATGCCTGGGGATAAGAAGAAGTCGGGCATCAATCTTCGTTTGGCGAATTTTTTGCAATACATCCAAGAGTAGTTTTTCTTCACCCGGCCATGTCGAGATTCCGGCCAGTACGAGAGAGGAGGCAGGAAACCCGAGTTCTTTTTTCCTCTGGTCTTTCTTCGAATCAGAGGGTGGGGTGGCAGGAGAAATATCAATTTTTAGGTTTCCCGTGGAAAAAGTGTTATCCTTAGCGACTCCAATTTCCTGCCACCTTTTTTCTTGAGTTGCCGAGGCGGCGAGGATTTGTAAGTGCTTTGGAATCAATAAATTTTGGAAAATGCCCAACTTACGAAGTCGATTATAAGATCGATCCGACAACCGGCCGTTGATAATGCAAAATGGAATCCCTTTCTTTTTTGCTTGGTACATATGTTCGGGCCAAAGTTCACTATCCACGCAAATCGCAAGGTCGGGTTTGATTCGAGACCAGGTGAGCCATGAAAAGGGGAACCAATCGAGGGGGAATGGACCGGAGGCGAGGAGTTCTTTTGAATATTTTTGCTCAGCAATTTTCTGCCCGGTACTAGTTGTACCACTGAGTACAATTTCAAAATTTGAACTGGAAAGAAAAGAGTGAAGGATTGAGTGGATAGAAGACAGTTCACCCACACTGACTGCTTGAATCCAAATTCTTGTTCGTTTTGAATCTTTGTCCGGTAGCCGTGGCCAGAAACCGAGGCGGTATTTCAATTTTTTACCATAGCCTCCCCGTTTAATCATCCTCTTTAAATAATAGGGAGAGAGGATCAGAAAAAAAACAGGATAGATAATACGATAAAGAAAAATCACTTAAATAAAAAGCAGTTTGGAAAGCTTTTCCATTGCCAAAAGGGCCGTTGATAAGAATAGATGCATTGTAATTACTTATGGAGACTATTGATCGAATCGCGAAACTATTTTCAAGTTGCCAAGAAAAAAAGCGTGCTGCTTTTGTGGGTTATGTGTGTGCATGTGATCCCGATTTTGATACATCATTATCGGTTTGTAGAGCTTTGATTGAACGAGGAGTTGATATTTTAGAATTAGGAGTTCCCTTTTCTGACCCGCTTGCAGATGGCTTGACGAATCAATTAGCCGCACAACGTGCGTTAGAGGCGGGATGTGGTCGAGATGATGTCTTTCGCTTAGTGGAAGAGATTCGAAAGTTTTCAGAAGTACCAATTGTTTTTTATACTTATTATAATCTTATTTTTTCGCAGGGCATCGAAGAATATGTTGCACGGTCGCGTGAGGCGGGCGTGGATGGTTTACTGACTTTGGACTTACCGCCTGAAGAAGCGAGCGAATTGGTTGCTTCATGCCGTCAGAACGGACTAAAAAATATTTTTATTATTGCTCCTACCACTCCCGAGAATCGTATTCCTACAATTGTAGAGAGTTCGTCCGGGTTTATTTATTACGTCTCAAGAGCGGGAGTTACCGGCGAGAGAAAAGATTTAGCGGATGATTTAGACATTCGAGTCACCACTATTAAAAAATACACGGATCTTCCCGTTGTGGTTGGGTTTGGAATTTCGACGCCCGAACAGGTGAGTAAAGTCAGTGCAGTTGCCGATGGGGTTGTGATTGGAAGTACACTGGTCAACTGCATCTCTGCAAATTTGGGGAATCCAGATTTAATCGTGGAAAAGATTTCTGCCCGTACTGAGTCTTTATCTACAGGTTTGTCTAAAATGTAAAATTGTCTTCCTTTACCGGTGGTGAAATCTGGAACGCCAAACTTATATTTTTTAGCTGGGGTAACTGCTTCAGGAAAGTCTGCAATGGCGTTAGAATGGGCCGAGAGAAATGAGGCCGAAATTCTTTCTTGTGATTCGGTTGCACTTTACCGAGGAATGGATATCGGTTCAGCGAAACCTAATCATGAGGAACAAACGAGAGTCAAGCACCACGGATTGGACCTGGCAAATGTCGATCAACGATATGATGTTTCCCAATATAAAAAGTATGCTGAGGCAATTATAGAGGAAGTATACCAGCGAAATGGAACAGTTTTAGTGGTAGGAGGAAGCGGCTTTTATTTACGGTCTTTTTTTTCCGCCGTAGTGGACGAGGTAAAGGTAAGCAATGAAATTAAGAATTCCGTGGAAGAATTATATCAGATGGAAGGACTTGATGGATTAATCAAAAAATTAAAAAATCTCAATCCATCTGGACTTGGTAAACTGGATAATCTCAATCCGGTCCGGGTAATAAAAGCACTGGAGAGATGCATGGCAACTGGATCTACTCTTCTGGAATTAAAGGTAGAATTTGAGAAAAAACCGACACCCTACTGCAATTTTCAAAAAAAGACATGCTTAGTGGACCGAGGAGACGAAGACATTGAAAACCTGATCAAGCTTCGAACACAATCAATGTTGGCAAATGGATTAATTGAGGAGGTCGAAGGTTTAATTGATCAAGGATTATTGCATAACTATCCCGCCTCTTCCTCTGTGGGTTATCGTGAAATATTGTCTTATTTAAGAGGAGAACTTTCTCGGGATGAACTTGGACCCGCCATTGCATTATCAACAAGGCAATTGGTTTCAAAGCAAAGGAAATGGTTTCGCAAATATTATCAGGCAGATCAGATTTTAGTTCCAACCGGGGGAGAACCATTAAACTTAGAAGATCTAATTTGGCATTCGGACACTTGACCGATGAGCCAACTTTTGGCTAGATTATAAATAGAATATCAAACGAACCCAATCTACTGTATTGAAACCCCTCCAAAAAATAGCAATTGTAACGAATGCATCAAAGCCTGGTGCAGAGGCATTGGCATCTGAACTGGAGCAAATTGCCAAAGAAAGCGGAGTATCTACGGTCGTGACTTCTGATTTTCCCTGTCAAACCGGATTGATTGAAGGATCGGATGCCTGTTTTGTGGTGGGAGGTGATGGTACTTTACTTGGAATGATGAACGAAGCCGTTCGATATAATGTTCCCGTGGCCGGAATCCGACATGGGAAACTTGGATTTTTAGCCACCTTTTCTCCGGAGGAAATGGATCACTTCCTTCCCTTGCTTTTTGCGGGGCAATACCAGGTGAGGCAAAGAAGTATGATTGCATATAAGGAGGGGGGGGGCGAATCGAGGTTTGCCCTCAATGATTTAGTAATCAAGAGCGGAAGTAATGCTCGTTTGGCACGATTTTCTGTTTATGTTGAAAATGAAAGAGTGGCAGATTACGCTTGCGACGGAATTGTTTTTTCTACTCCCACTGGTTCAACGGCATATAATTTAGCCGCAGGTGGCCCGATTGCTCACCCAGACGCCCAGGTCGTTCTCATGACTCCTATTTCAGCTCATACTTTAACGAGTCGCAGTGTGGTATTTCCTGCGGGGGTTACCTTACAGGTGAAGGCCCTGGCAAATACGGAAGAGCCATTTGTTTCGGCTGATGGACAACCTGCTTTTGACAAAACTCCAGATTTCCCGGTACAAATATCGTTAGCGCAGGAAACGTTTCCATTACTTGAAGTAAAGGATCATTCTCATTTTCGTGTTCTACGAAATAAATTAAAATGGGATTAATGGAAAAGGAATGAACTTTTAAAACCGAACCATGCTTTCTTCTGGTACCCGTATTGAATCTACTCGCATTTTAAATTGGCTAGGGGAGGGTTCGTGTGGACAAAGTTACCATTGTGAGGGTTCGGAGGGTGAAATTAAGGGACAAGAGTTTTATGTAAAGTTAATCCCCAGGGAAGTTTCCGAAAGGAAGGGCTTTCAAGATTATTTCATTCAGGAGGGACAAGCCTTAGAGCAATTAGATGGACCGGGTATCTGGCCGGTTTTAAGCACCGGTGTGACGAAGTGGAAGCATTGGTTTCGATATTCCTGGCTCGCAGGAAAAGAGATTAAAATTGAAATCAAGCAGGAGGGGGAAGAGGGCGAGACTAGTATCGAAGAGGTTCGATATATTCGATCGCTTGAAGATCTTTGTGACTACGCGATAACCGAAATCTCACCCGAACAGTTGTTGACTATTATGATCACTATGCACCAGGGGCTATACAAAGCTCATTTGTCTGGTGTCTGCCATGGAAACTTAAAACCTTCCAATATTTTGGTTCAACAAAATAAGGACGGAGAGTGGGAAAGTTCAATTACAGAATTTGGTCTTTATCGATTGAATTTATTTACTCCCTATGGATTGTCTGATGAAGAGAAAAAAGAGGTTACGGTGATGAATATCGATGGTCGTGCCTCTTTTCTTGAAGGAGAAAAATTTCGTCCCGAGGACATCGATCATCAGCAATTACCCGAGGAAAATTGGGATTTATTTGCCCTTGGCAAGATCGTTTTTGGGATCATTGAAAAAGCAAAGCACAATTCTGATTCACTTCATGAATGGAAAGACTGGGAAGAATGGGCATCACGGGCGACAGGAAAAGAACAACGGGAACCTTTCCCTTCCTCCGCTCATTCAATGGATGCAATGCCTCATGTGGGTGATATTTCTCGTTTTGGAATAAAAGTGGAATCAGATTCGACTGAGTCCAATGTTGACTTAGAGGAACTTCGCTTGAAAAGAGAACTGAAGTTTCAATTAAAAGAAAAACTGAGCACCCTAAAAGCAAAGCGTGGAATAACCGCATTAATTGGAGGAGTTTGCTTTGTGTTTTATTTAATTTATTCGATTTATCTGTTATTGGCTCCTGCTCCATGGACAGAGTATTCACTCGAAGGTTTATTGGACAGCTATCAAATGGGGGCTGGTCTTTTTAGCGGCCAAGCATGGGGTATTGTGCCCGGTAATTATGATGAAGAGGGAGATGGTGGGCAGGATGTGGTCGGAGAGTGGAGTAAGGAAGATGGATTTTTTGTTTTAAAATTTAAGCGCTTTAAAAAAAGCAGGGAAGAAGAGAGCGGGAAAAAGTTATGGCAATTTATAGGCGATGGAAAAACCTCGGACGAAGATTATTTCATTTGGGAGGATTTTCTGCGGTACGATCGTGCAAGAGATGCACTCCTCCTCATCAAGAGGAAAGATTCTCGTTCTACTTATTTGCCAGGGGTTCGGGAAAATGGTGTGCCCCGATTATTTCCTGAAGGACGAATTAAAACGAGCTTAGGTAAGATCAAGAAATCTGAACTTCTTTTCGTGAAAGAAGAAAAGAGTAGTACTCGCTGGTCTTTGTTTTTTGCCTTAGGTTTTATTCTCGCCAGTTTAATGTATCACCGAGAATTAAAAAAATTAGTTCTGACAAACGGAGAAATGGTTGAATAAACTAAATTTTCCCTGTTAACTCATTCTCTAATGTGTAGTACCAAGAAAAGGGTGGAATGGAAGAAATGGTTATGGGCTCTTTTTTTGAACCTTTTCTTGGTGTCCTGTTGGCAGAAAGATCCGAGTGGTAGTTATCAGGGGGAAATTAAGGACTGGGTTTACGAGGTCTATGAGGCTCCATTAATTACCCAAGGAAATGTATGTGAAATTGAGGTAATTCTTAAGCAAGTACCGGAAGGTTTCCTTTCACAGCTCATTTTTCAACACCCAAAAATGGAAAAGGTAACCAGGACAGGAAAATGGAAGGTGGAGGATGGATATCGAAGTGTATTTTTTAATGATGGTAAATCCCCTTCCGAGTATTTTCTTGTCAAAAGCGGTGCTCGATTTGCCTTTCAGACGAAAGAGGGGCTTAGCAATGATGACGGCAGTCCTATTCTGTTAATGAGAAACGAAGGAAAGTCCCGCAAGGCATCTTATCCCTTCCAAATTTCATTTTTGGAGGATGATGTTGTTCGTATTGAAACCTCGGAGGAGGATATTGCCTACACTGGAAAATGGAAATGGGGAGGTAATCAAATTTCTGTCAGCGTTGCTATGGCCGAAGAAAAGAAGGAAACTGGAAGTAAACCGGCAGAAACTTATAAATATTTTTTGACCTGGGAAGAAGAGGGGGGTGACAATCTTTATTTAGAAAAAATGGTGATCACCCGGCCCTTTTTAAACGAAGATGGAACGAGGCGTCAAAGTTGGATGAGTTCCTTGGTTTTTTCGGATCGTCCTGTACTTAAACCAAGATAATTCAGGATTTTTTGAATATTCAAAGGTTTGACGTATTGTGCATCATGTCCATGATCTTCTCTTTTAAATTATACAAAACCTCATGATTACAGCATTACAAAATTTTATTTCAAAGAAAGGAAAGTTCGTCTTTGTACTTTTACTTTTCGTGGTGGTTATTTCTTTTGTTCTTTACCTAGCACAAGGCACCTCGATTTTTGATCTCTTGCCTGATCCCAACCGGGAAAAGAAAGAATTCTATGGTTCCGATCTTAATAACCCGGATGAAATGCGTTTTTTATCAATCGAGAATCGGGTTGCTTCTGACTTTGGCGCAGTAGTTCCGCCTCTTGAAGATAGCATGCTCGAGGCCGATAAAAAGTTCTTCGAGTCTTTACAGGCTCAGTTACAGGCTGCCTTCCAGGCAGACCAAGGAGATATTGACCGTTCCGCGTTGCAAAGACTTTTTGGTTTTATGCAATCGTGGCCTAACTTACCCAAGAATTTTAAGGTCCAGGAAATTGCCCGTTCCGGTATTTACGATCCCGTTTTTTCGCAAGCAGCAATCCGGGCAAAATTAGTTATGGAAGGTCAGGCAAAGTCGTGGTCTTATTTGTCAGATACTGAAAATCATATTGGGATAAACGACGGATTTAATCGTTATGTTCGTGAACTCGTTCCCTCTTTAATTTCGGATGAAAATCGATCTCGTGCCTTGAAGCTTGTTGGTGTTCGCCAAGGAGTTAGAACAAGTTTTGTAGAGTCCACATTATTCTCTCATTTTCGTGCGAATCAAGTAGATCGGATATATTCTGATGGTGGTTTCACCTTGGATAAAGAGGGTGAAATTGATTTGTATAGTAATCAATTTGCTTGGAAAGCTGAATTACTCTCATTGAAATTATCAGAAATTGAAGATACTCCTCCTGCACTTTTTAGGTTCAAATTTTTCAAGCAACCCTCAGTTGATGACTCGATTAGTATTTCCTACGGTACGAATTCAGAAAAGATCACATTTGTAAATCAATCCGCAGATCAGAATTCTTCTGATCTGTCGGTTCAATTGGGAGCCAACCTTCAAGCCACCATCATCAATTTTATTGAAGCACTCAATTCGAAAGATTTTGATTTTGAATGTACCAAATCGAAAGAAGAAGCAGTTATTATTACCCCTCGAATAAAAAGCCTTCCTCGAGTGACTCCGCAGCTTTTTTCGACCAGTGAAGCAATCGCAGTTACCAACTTGTTAACAGAACAACTGAAGAGTTTTCATGATGAGAGTAAAAATGATCCCATCTTTACTGAACCGGCACGAACCTTTGCTACGATGATCCGCTTTCCAACCAATGACTTCTTATCGATTCCGCCTGAGCCGGAAGAATCCAGGCTGCGTGGCTATTACGATCTTAACCGAGATCAATTTGATCCCGTACCCAGTGCACCCGAACCCGATTTGTCTGTTGAGGGTGAGAAAGGCCCCAAGGGAGAGAACGATTCCAACAACAGTGGTGAACAACTTGATTTTATTTCTTCCGCTTTGAATGATTCGAATCAAAGTAAAAAGAAAGAAGTGAGCTTTGAAGATGTGAGAGAGGAAATTCGCTTACGAATAATTGAGGAAGATCGATTGGATGCGGAACGAGATGCAAAAGAACTTGCCCGCGAGGCGTCCTTGCAATTCTTGGATCAAATCAACTCGTTGCGAGATCAGCTTAATTCAAAATACTCAAATTTCATACAAAGAAGAAATTCGAATGAGTTAAAATCCCTGATTTCCGAGAGTGGGGGAGTCGCAAGAGAAATTTCTTTTACGGAAAATGATATGAATGTCCAATCTGCTATTCTGGGTATTGAAAGAAGGGAGAGTGAAAGAAGGAATAATCGTGAACCACTGCAGGAAGTTTTTGCCCTCAATGAAAGACTCTTCTTTACCCGATCAAGCCGAACGGTAAGGGATGGCTATGCTGTCTTCGTTCTCGACCGTAAAACAAAAGAAGAGGCGGGTACTTTTGAAAAAGCTTCCTTTGCTGACCTTTACAGAGAATATTCGAACAGCCTTCGTAACGATGCTTTCAACGATTGGACCGAACAAACTTATAACGGACTGCTACAAGATGAAAGTAATCAAACTTTACTAAAGCGAGGGAGCCATATTTCAATTGACGCGAAAAGTTTATCGGCACTGCAAAGTTCATTCGAGAGTCAGAATCAACGATTGAAAGCTCGTCTTGGTAAGCTCGAAACCGAGCGCGGGGAAATTTCTAAAGCGGAGAGGGACTCAAATGCCACCGCTACACAAGTGGCAAGGAAAGTAGTTTTAGATCAATTAATTGATGATCTTCGTATTGAACAGGACGAATCGAATGAAAATCGTACGCTTTCTGTGCAGTTGGCCGAGGCTTGCCCCAACCTTAAGATAGGGAGTGGTTGGTCAGAGTTAGAAAGAACGGAAGACCTTGCCACGTTTGTGAAGCTTTCTGACGTCTATTCTTTAAAGGCGACAGAGGTGGAAAAAGCAGATGTGACAACTCGGGTATCCGAGATTGAAAGAGCCCGTGCAGAGAGTGCACGCGATCTTATTTTAGAAAACTTACTTCAGGGAGCACTCTAGGAGAGAAACCAAGTAATTAATCCTTCTTTTTCCATCCGAGGAAAAACTCCAAATTACCATCTGCTCCCTTCGGACTGGATTCGGTTTGGGCAAAAAGTTCTGAGTTCGCTAGGTTTTGATTTGCAAAGTCAATCATATCCTGGAGCACTCTTTTGTGGATTAATTCATCTTTAATTATACCCCGGCCAAGATCAGCTTCCTTTTTTTTGCATTCAAATTGGGGTTTGATTAAAGCAATCAAGTGGCCTCCAGTATCCAAAAAACTCCATGCCCGGACTAGTACTTTTGAAAGCGAAATAAAGGATAAGTCCATTACCACTATTGGAAATGGGTAAAAAGTTAACCGGTCTGCCGATAAATTACGCAAGTTAGTCTTCTCTAAATTAGCGACCCTTTCGTCCATTCTTAATTTGTAATGGAGTTGACCGTGCCCAACATCGACGCAGGTCGCAGTTTTTGCTCCCTGCTGTAATAAATAATCGCTAAACCCACCAGTCGATGCACCAAGGTCGAGAATGTCGCTTCCCTTAATGGGGATAGGGAATTTTTTAAAAAAACTTTCAAGCTTCAATCCTCCGCGTCCAACAAAGGGTGGGGGACGAACTAAAGTCAATTCACTATCTTGACTCAGCATCTTACTTGCTTTGTCAATTTTTTCGGTTCCCAGTTTGATTTGCCCCGCAAGTATACAGGCTTGGGCCTGGGTTCGGCTTTCGCAGAGGCCATTTTTTAATACCAATTCATCTGCTCTGATTTTTCCTTTTTTCTTCATTAAGAGTCTCCTAATAATGGACTTGTGAAGGGATAATTGAAAGAAAATAGAACCCTTGAGTTTTAGATAAAAGAATAAAAATATAAAAAAAACTTGACCATGGTGGGTTAAAATGGCAAGAAATGGGTAGGAATGGAATTTAGTGGATAAATATTGGATTGGAAATGGCAGAAGATAATACAACTTATTTTGTCGGTGAATTTGTGCATGCACTTGATTCCAAAGGCCGGGTTACTATTCCTTCAAAATGGAGAATATCGGGGGGGGATAATACCTATCTCGCTCTGCCGAATCCCGGTGGGTATGTGACCGTTTATCCTCCTAAGATGGTTTCTCGTCTAGAGGAGAAGGTGTCGGCTGCAAGTCTTAGCGATGCGAGGGCTCAATCTTTATTAATGGAGTTGTTCTCCAAGGCGCATTCTTTTGGATGCGATAAGCAGGGTCGGATTAATTTAAATGACAAGCTTTTAGAACATGCGGGAATATCTGGTAAAGCTGTTCTTGTAGGTAACTTTTCCGCTTTTGCGATTTGGTCTGAGGACCGGTACGGCAAACGTGAGGCAGCGGATGAAAGAAATATTTTTGATGCGATGAGGGAGTTGGGGTTATGATTCTAGAACACATTCTGCGGGCAACTTTTAGGGTGGTTGCTTGCACAAAGGGAGGATGTGTTGAACTGCCCCGGTTCCCTCGCGTTTCTTTTTCGGGTCACTCAGGTGATTTTCTCGCAGCTAGAAAATTAAAGAGTCAAGAGGGAGGATTGGATTTTTCTGATGTATTGTGGTGCTGTTGAATTTGTGTGTGCTCCTTCTATGGTAAAGCATGTTCCAGTTTTATTGGAGGAGAGTTTGGGCTTTCTTAAGCCTGAGAATGGAGGCAGATTTGCAGATTTGACTTACGGCGGTGGCGGTCACTCAGATGCGATTTTAGGAGCAAGTGAGGAGGCGGAGCTCGTGTCCTTTGACTGTGATCCCGATGCTCTGGTTCGTTCCGAAAAAACATCCAGTCAGTTTGGGGATCGTTTTACTTTTCACGACTTAAGCTTCCAGAAGATGGACGAAGTATCATCGCCAGAAGATTTTGACGGCGTGCTGATGGACTTAGGGATTTCTTCTTTCCAATTAATGGAGCCGCTAAAAGGTTTTTCTTTTAGATTGGATGCACCTATTGATATGCGCCTGGATCCAAGAGAGGGTCAAAGTGCAGCAGAATTTTTAGAAACTGCATCCCGTGAAAGCTTGGTGCGTGCGGTTCGAGAGTATGGCGAGGAGCGCCGCTGGAGTCGCGTAGTTAATGCCATACTTGATGCTAGAGGTACTGGGGTGCTGCAAAGAACAATGAGTGCTGCAGAGTTAGTTTCCAATGCGGTGGGTGGTCTCAGGATTAGGCAGCGAATTCATCCCGCAACCAAGACTTTTCAAGGAATTAGGATTGCCATTAACGGTGAGATGGAGGCATTGGCAGTGACATTGCCTAAGGCATTCCGCTCGCTCAAGCCCGGTGGAGTTCTTGCGGTAATTTCCTTCCATTCATTGGAGGATAGGATGGTCAAGAGGTTCATGAGGAAAATGGCGGGTCGCCCCGTTCACAGATGGGATAGGAGTGTATTGGATGATCGAAAGGTATGTGCAGAGATGTTGAATACCAAGATCATTATTCCATCCAAGGAAGAAGTAGAGGCTAACCCGCGCAGTAGATCCGCTAGAATGCGTGTATTGAAGAAAATAGAGCAACCTAATCTGTAGTGAATAGTAACACAAAAAACTTCAGTCGATATATTTTTGTTCTCGGTTCTGCCTTATTGTTGTTTTTTGGGGGAGGTGCACTTTCGATTGTCTGGTTGAGGATGGAGATTTCTGCAGTGGCAAAGAATTGCGGTCAACTGGAGGGGCAAATGGAGATTGTGGGGCGAGAGGTAAATCAATTAAGAGGGCAGAAGTCGAAGTCGCTCCGGCCTTCTTCATTGGCTGTTATGGTGGAAGGTCGATTATCGATGCCTGTGGCAAGAAATACTTTTCATATTTCAGGGTCGGATTTGGTGGACCGGGTAGGTGATGGTAGACCTAGACTCTACAAGGTTCAGGGAGAATTTGCCGGAACGCGGTAATGAAGAGCGTTTTTATTTCTCCTTTTCGTTTTTACCTCGTTTTCTTTGCTGTCTCTATAACTTTTTGCTCGTTGGGGGGCAGACTTGTTTACCTCCAAGTATTCAAAGCAAATGAATTTGTCGGTTTTGCACAGGGTGCCCGTAAGAATTTTGTTACCTTAAAGGCAAGGCGGGGAGATATTGTAGATCGAAAGGGGAATCTTTTAGCGACTACCCGTTCGGTAGTAAATGTAGGAATGGATCCGTATTCAATTAAAGAGGAAGATTATGGGAAATTTGAAGAGCTTTCAAAATTACTCGAAATCCCGCTCGATAAAATTGAAGACGCGGTCGCAAAAAAGATAACCAAAGGAACTCAATTTAAGGGAGAAATTAAAAAAGTGCGTTGGGTTAAATTAAAGGAAGAAGTGGATGAAGAAACCTACCGTAAGATAAAAACTTTAAAATTGGATGGCGTATATGGAAATTTTAAGCATTCCCGTCTGTATCCAGGTAACCGCCTAGGGAGTCATATATTAGGATATCTGAACAAAGAAGGACTGGCCACCATGGGAGTTGAGAGATTTGCAAATTACTACTTAAAAGGGCAGGATGGATGGAAGGAGAGCGAGAAAGACGGTAAAAGAAGGGAAATGCCTCAGCATCGAATTTTAGAAGTTTCCCCTACAAATGGTCTGAATGTTGAATTAACAATTGATTGGATGATTCAAGATATGGTGGAAAAAGAATTAGCCAGGATCGTCGAGGATTATAATCCATTAAGTGCCAGTATGATTGTGAGTGAACCTCGATCGGGGAATATACTTGCACTTGCAAATGTACCAGATTTTGATCCGAATTTTTATAATAAATCAGATTTAGCATTTCAACGAAATCGAGCTTTATCAGATTTATATGAGCCTGGTTCGACTTTTAAGATTGTAGCAGTGAGTGGTTGTATGAATGACGGATTAGTAGATGCTGATGATATAATTGATTGTTCAGTTTCAACAGTTCAGAAGGGAGCAAAAAAATTAAGACTCCCTGGGGATCATCACCCACTGGGGAAAATTAGCGTGAAAAAAGTAGTGCAGAAATCAAGTAATAGGGGAGCTGCTCAATTAGGGATAAAATTAGGATCTCAGCGATTATACGAATATTGTCGAGCATTTGGCTTTGGTGAAAAAACGGGGTTTGGCATCGGTGGGGAAAGGAAGGGAATATTACATCATCCCAAAAATTGGGATGGGTTAACAATTACCCGACTACCCATGGGGCATGCTGTTAGTGCGACCGCAATGCAGGTACATTCTTCAATGTCAACAATTGCAAATGGCGGAGTTTTAATGAAGCCGAAATTTATTTCTCGAGTATTTGATGAACAAGGAAAAACGGTGACCCCATTTAATTCAAAACCAGTACGAAGGGTGATTCAACCAGGTGTGGCAAAATCATTAACAGAAATGTTAGTGAGCGTTGTTTCCAATGAGGGAACGGCACGGAAAGCACGAGTGGATGGTTTTGATGTGGCCGGGAAAACAGGTACAACTCAAAAGCTAATTAATGGAAAATATTCGAGAAGTCACCATGTGGGTTCATTTGTAGGATTTTTTCCAGCAGAAAAGCCAAGAATTGTAATTACTGTGGTGGTGGATGAGGCAAAGATGAAAAGAGGTATGTTGGGGTATGGTGGAACGGTTGCCGCACCCGCATTTCAAAATGTTGCCAGAAAAATAATTAGCTATCTTGGCATAGAACCAAAGAAAAAAGATATCAAAGTAGCAGTAAACAATAGAAATGATCGACAGGCATATTAGGGAATAATTTTTTTATCATGAAAAGCAAAAAACAAAATAGTGAATCATTGGTTGATGTTCGTAACAGACTCGCAAAGCCAAGCATGCTGAAGGATTTATCAGACAGTGATATGGTGGTGTCTAATGGACCGTTAAACACTGTGGTAACAGATTTAATTACGGATAGTCGTCGAGTAACCCCGGGATCTGCTTTTTTTGCGATTCCAGGTCAAAGGACTGACGGTAATAATTATTTAGAGGAAGCCATCAGTCGAGGTGCAAAGACAATAATTTCAAATCAAAAAAATGAAGATTTGCCCTTGGGCGTAACTGCAATTCACACCAAAGACCCTCGACTTGCCTTAGCAAAATTTGCAAAAAAACATAATGGATCACCTGATAAGTCTTTAAATATTATCGGGGTAACTGGAACCAATGGCAAAACAACGGTTACTGCATTAGCTCGACATTTTTTAGAACGACCAGGCCGACCAGTCGGTTTAATTGGTACGGTAAAATACCATCTTGGCGACCGTGATGTTCCTTCTTTTAAAACCACGCCCGAAGCTTCTGATATCTATCCATTATTAAAAAGTATGCTTGCTGCTGGTTGTTCAGAAGCAGTAATGGAGGTAAGTTCCCATGGTATTCACCAAAATCGAGTGGCGGGACTTGATATGGAGGTCGCAGTCTTTTTGAACCTGACAAGAGATCATCTTGATTATCATGGAAATATGGAAAATTATTTCCGGGAAAAAAGAAAAATTTTTAATGGGGAAAATGGACGATTGCCCAAAGTTGCGGTAATTAATGCAGATTGTCCATATGGAAGACGATTGATGGATGAACTTCCTCCTTATGTGCATATTTTATCATTTGGAGAACATGAGAGAAGTACATTTCGTGCAAGAAATATATCCTTATCTTCAGTAGGTTCAGAATTTATTTTGGATGGGCCATTTGGGTCAACTGTAGTTTCAAGTCCATTATTGGGAAGGTATAATGTAATGAATATTCTAGCCGCATTTTCTATTGTCCATGCTTTAGGAATGCCAGTTTCGAACGCAATTCATAAGATAAGTAGTTTTTCTGGAGTGGATGGCCGAATGGAAATGGTGGATCGTGGGCAGGGATATAAAGTAGTGGTTGATTATGCCCATACACCAGACGCATTACGAAACGCACTGAGTATGCTCAGGGAGTGTACAAATGGAAAATTGCACCTGGTCTTTGGATGTGGGGGAGACCGTGATAAAGGAAAACGATTAGAAATGACAAAGGTTGCATGTGCTGGTGCTGATCGGGTATGGGCAACTTCTGATAATCCGAGGACCGAATCTCAGGGAAATATTTTTAATGACATGAGGAAGGGTATTTCAAAAAGTTCGAAAGTATATTTTGTGGATGACCGAAGAAGAGCAATCAGTATGGCACTTGATTCGGCAGGAAATGAGGATTGCGTTTTAATAGCCGGTAAAGGACATGAAACTTTTCAGGAAGTACAATATACTGCGATTCCTTTTGATGACAGGACTGTCGCGGGAGAATTATTAAGTGCAAAGCAATTAACTGACTAATGCCGATCTTCGATCCAGATAAGTTAGAGAAATGGTCCTGCGGGACATGGAAGGATACTCCGAAGGGGAATATCTCTGGATTTTCAATTGATAGCCGGAATTTACATTCTGGAGATCTCTTTGTCGCAATAAAAGCAGATCGTAACGGGCATGATTTTTTAAGATCTGCAGCCGAGAATGGTGCCTGTGCTGGCATTGTAGAAAATGTAAAACTAGATATTCCATTACCCCAACTATTGGTCAAAGACTCACTACGTGCATTTCATCAGATTGCCCACCAGCACCGCTTGGAATTTGAAGGTGAAGTGGTCGGAATCACTGGGAGTTGTGGAAAAACATCGACCAAGGACATATTGGGTTTGTTGCTCGGAGAAGGGAATGCATTGTGTACGGAAGGTAATTTAAACAATCACTTAGGCGTTCCATTAACTCTTTTACGTTGCGATAATAAAAAACACAAATTTGCTGTGGTGGAGGCTGGAATTAATCAACCGGGCGAGATGTCAATGCTCGCAGAAACAATTTCGCCGAATATTGTACTAGTCACAATTGTTGCACCTTCTCACTTAGAGGGTTTGGGATCGGTTGAGAATATCGCATCCGAGAAAGCAGAATTATTTTCCCGACCCGATAATGTGCGAAAAGTGATATTTCCACAAGAATGTCTGGAATACGAAAAGTTTTCTACACTTTACAATACTGGTGAAGGGGTAGTGGTCCTCCGCGAGGGAGAACCAACCTCTGAACCCAGTCCGATTGAAGCATTTTACTCCATTTGGACTGAAACAAACAAGAACGGGGACTCGTCGTTGCTAAGGCTTTGGCGACACGGGTCCCCCTCTTTTTCTTTATCATTACCTTATTTATCTAAGGGAATGGGGAAGAATGCTGCACTTGCAGTACTAGCTGCACTTGAGCTGGGTGTTTCAGTCCAAGAAATTTCTGAACGCCTACCCCGCTTTCGTCCTTCGACCTTGAGAGGAAGATGCTTTCAAGGTCGAGGGCGATCCTATCTAGTGGATTGTTACAATGCAAATCCGGCATCGATGATGGATTCGATTGAGTTTTTCAAAAATCAATTTTCGGATTCACCCAAATTATATGTTTTGGCTGGAATGGAGGAGTTAGGTAAAGAGGGAAAGAATTTACATCATTCCGTTGGGCAGTGTATTGAACTTGATCCATCCGATCTCGTAATCTTGATCGGAGAGAAAGCAACTTGGATGGCCCCCGCTTTATTGGAAAATGGGTACAGTGAAAGTCAAATTATTGTCCTTCCAGAAATAAATGATGCGATTTCATTAGTGGAGGATTTCGACGGAGCGATTCTATTTAAGGGCAGTCGTTCTTATCAGTTAGAAAAACTTCTTCCTGCCTGGGCAGTGGAAGAAAATGAGAATGGAACAGATGAGCAATGCTGAGTTACTTACAATTCGGCGAGGATTGGTTTGGCCCCCTTCGATTATTCCAATTTATTTCAATCCGTGCAATTCTAGCGGGAATAACTGCTTTGCTATTTGGATTCGTTTTAGGGCCAAAGTTGATAAAAACATTAAGGAGTTTTGGGGCAAGACAGGCATTCAGGGGAAAGGACGAAGTGGGAAAGTTAGCAGCACTCCACGAGGCGAAAGCAAAAACACCAACAATGGGTGGACTCTTAATTTTTGGATCCGTACTCTTCTCAACACTCTTGTGGGCAGAACCCAATATTTATGTGGTCACTGCAATGGTGATTTACATTATACTAACGGGAGTAGGTTTTGCAGACGATTACCTCAAGATTTCAAAAAAGAACAGCAAGGGTTTACCCGGAAGGTACAAACTGCTTGGACAACTCTTCGCCACTGCCGTGGCACTTATCTTATTACTCGGCCCACTGGGAGATATTCTGAGCGGTGTGCAGGGGAAAGCAATGGGGAGTTCGGCAAAAATGTTGGAACTGTGGCTGCCATTTTACAAAGATATTGTAATTACAAGCATGCCAATTGTCTTAGTATTTACACTTTTTTTATTTACCTTAACCGGATCAAGCAATGCAATCAACTTAACAGATGGCTTGGACGGGTTGGCAATAGGATGCACTGTGACAGTGGCACTCACTTATGGCATTATGTCCTATGCATCTGGAAATTTTGTAATTTCAGAGTACCTTCGTATCAGTTGGGTTCCGGGTACAGGAGAGTTAACCGTGGTATGTGCTTCTCTACTGGGGGGAAGTCTTGCCTTTTTATGGTACAATGCACACCCGGCAGAGATCTTTATGGGAGACACCGGTTCATTGGCAATCGGTGGATTAGTCGGAATAATCGCGTTAATGATACACCAGCCATTTACTCTAATCATTGTGGGCGGTATTTTCGTAATGGAAGCAGGTTCAGTAATCTTGCAGGTAGCATCTTTCAAAAGTCGGGGGAAAAGAATTTTTCTAATGTCTCCCATTCATCATCATTTCGAATTAAAAGGATGGAAGGAAACCAAGGTTGTTATTCGATTTTGGATTCTATCTTTACTTTTTGCACTAATCGGTTTGGCAACCCTGAAATTGCGATAAGATGAATGATATTTTGGAAAATGGGGAGGAACTGCGACAAAACTATGTCGCAATTCTTGGCGCGGGTATCAGCGGAAATGGGGCATCTGCCTTATTGAAGCAATTAGGATGGGATCACAGGATATACGATGAGCAAGGGCGTGCCTTCACTGATGAGGAGGCGCGTAAATGCTCAATCGTGATCTGCAGTCCAGGATTTAAGAAAGATCACAAATGGAGAAAAATTGCTCAGGATTGTAATAAAAAAGTAATTACTGAAACTGATTTTGCTTCTCGTTATACAAAAGCAAAAATAATCGCGATTACGGGCACTAATGGAAAGACAACATTAGCAACATTTCTTACTCATTTGTGGAATGCAGTTGGAAGAACTGCAGTATGTGCGGGTAATGTAGGGGTACCCTTAAGTCAGTTAGTTGCGGATGGCATAGAGGAGGGGACCACGGTGTTCTTGGAAGCAAGTTCGTTTCAGTCTGCGGATTTCGAGTTTACAAAGCCTGAGGCAACTTTATGGACTAATTTTGATGAGGATCACATCGATTATCATAAAACGAGGGAGAACTACTTTTACGCAAAAGCAAAATTGCTCGAATTAACAGCGAATGGATTGGTAATGGTGGGCCGAACAGTAAATGATTTTGCAAAAAAGATTCACTATAAACTACCGGTGCAATGCGAGGTGGTGGATCGTTCAGAGGTAGATAACGTTAATTTTGATTCTGAACACTTCCTCTCTACCTATCCGCAACGGGAAAATATGGCATTGGCCTATTCCTTTGCGAGGAAAGAAGGAATTGATGACCTATTGTTTCGTAACGCGATAGAAACTTACACCCCAGAACCGCATCGCTTACAAAAAATTGGAAGTGTGGGAAAAGCAACTTTTTGGAATGATTCAAAAGCGACCAACTTTTCTTCGGCATTAGCTGCCTGTAAAAATTTCAAAGGGAATTTATTTTGGATTGGGGGAGGACGAAGCAAGGGGGGTATTCTCCATGAGTTTGCCAGTAAAATTAGGCCACTCGTCCAACATGCCTTCCTAATCGGAGAAAGTAGACAAGCCCTTGCCCAACTTTTTTCAGAAGCAGGATTTTCAAGTGTGTTATGCAACTCTCTTGAAGAGGCGGTAAGAAAAGCATTTTTTACCGTAACCGAAAAAACAAATATTTTATTGAGTCCCGGATTCGCAAGTTTTGATGATTTTAAAAACTACGAGCATCGAGGAAATTCTTTCAAAAAGTTTGTTTTGGATTTGAAGAATATATCATCTATGACTACCCCTGAAAGACTCGCTTAATTTCGTATACCAGTAAGAAATAAATACTATGAAACTCACAAAAATATTTGGAATTGTTTTATCACTACATGTGGGGGTTATCCTGCTTGTTATGTTTCAACCAGGTTGCCAAACGGGCAGCCAAAAAGATCCGGCCAGTACCACTGAGAAGAAGGTCGATCCAAAAGAAGAGATTGGTTCTTTTAATCAAGGGTTGTCGAAGCCATCCGTTCCGGCAGAGGTTCTAAAACCACCCTCTGGATTGAGTGAACCAACAAGACCGGTTGCAGGCGAATTATTTGTCCCCGGCGAAAACCTGGGCATTGATCCGGCACCCTTACCATCGATCATAGGAGAAGGTAGCGGAACCTCTGATTCTTTTGACCTTCGACCCACTGGTCTCACTGTTTATAAAATTGTCAAAGGAGATACCTTGTGGGGCATCGCACGAAAAAATAATGTTACCTTACAAAGTATACTAAGTTCCAATCCGAGTTTATCGAAAAATTCAAGGTTGAAAATTGGTCAGGAAATTATGATCTCAGAGGGCTCTGGTGTATCGGTTCCGTCAGTAATTTCTGCACCCGTGCAAACGCCTGCAGGAAGTTCAACTTATACGGTAAGGGGAGGTGACAGTCTCTCCCGGATTGCCAAAAACAATTCGGTTTCACTAAGCGACTTAATGAACGCGAATGGTATGAATCAAAATTCGATAATACGACCCGGTCAGGTCTTGGTATTACCGGGTGGGGCTGTGGTTTCACAATCTGCCCCCATTGCTCCGAGTATTGTCCCCCCAGGTTCCAGTATACACAAGGTCCAAAAAGGAGAAAACCTTACTCGAATCGCTTCAATTTACGGAACAACAGTGAAGCAAATCATGGAATGGAATAACTTAATTGATGCCGGTAAAATAAAGGTGGGCCAAGCTTTGGTAGTATCGGGAACGGGAGTTTCTGATAGTAGTCTATCTCCACAAGCGGATGCATTGGTAATTCCGGTAGTAGAGGAAGAATCCAGGGTGGAAGACTTTTTTAAGGGCGTAGTGGAAGAAAAGCCTATTATTGATGTGCCTGAACAACCGTAGTCGTTAGAGTTATCAATTTGGTGAATGTGGAAAGAAAAGAGTGGCGGAGACAATTCTAAGTAGAGGCGTAGTAAAACCCACTAATTGGATCACGGTCTACCTCATCGCAATTGCGCTGGGATTGACCACCCTTGGTCTGGTTATGCTTTTTAGTGCCGGTGTTGTGCGCGATGCCCACTCTCTTTTAACCAAGCAGATTGTATGGGTGGGATTATCCGTTTTGATTGGTCTCTATGTTTCATTCATGAACTTAGAGTGGTTAAAAAAGAGGTCGTGGTGGATTTTTGGCTTTTGTGTGCTGGGACTCATTTTGACCTTGGTCCCCGGCATCGGAATTAAAGTAAATGGTGCCCAGCGTTGGATTGGTTTAGGGCCTTTACGAATACAGCCATCTGAATTCGCGAAAATTGGCTTGGTTCTTGGCTTAGCTGCTTATTTTTCTTCCCGACAGCGAGAAATTAAAACATTTGTTTCTGGCTTTTTAATTCCTTCACTTCTGATCGGGGTAATTTGTGGATTAATACTCAAGCAACCTGATTTTGGAACCTGCTTTTTATGTGGTGCAGTTGCCGCCACCATGATGTTTCAATCCGGAACAAGTTTGAGGTGGCTATTACCAATCGCATTTCTTGCCATTGCCGCTTTTAGCGTGCTTGTATATTTTGACCCCGTCCGTATCAGGCGGGTAACTTCTTTCTTGGATGTGGAGGCAAATGCAAATGATAGTGCCTACCAACTTTGGCAAGGTATGCTGGCCTTTGGAGTGGGAGGATTAGATGGGGTAGGCTTAGGAATGGGGCGCCAACAAATGCATTTTCTACCGGAAGCACATACCGATTTTATTTTTCCAGTTATCGGCGAAGAACTTGGCTTAATTTGTACATTGGGAATCGTGGCATGTTTCCTTTTCCTTTTTGTTTTAGTTGCATGGCGACTCAGGCAGGCACCCAAATTATACGATTACTTACTCGCCATGGGTTCCCTTCTTTTTATCTGCTTGCAAGCGATTATAAACATGGGAGTGGTGACAGGTTCGATGCCAACCAAGGGGATGTCGTTACCTTTTATCAGTTATGGCGGGTCGAACTTAATGGTTACTTTTGTTTTCTTAGGCATCATTATCAATGTCTTTCGCAATTGGGATAATCCAAAACTTCACCAACCAAGAGAAATAAGAGAGATATGAGGAATATTGTCATTGCATGTGGTGGAACCGGTGGCCATTTAACACCCGGTATCGCACTTGCTCAAAACTTGGAGGAGCGCGGTTATCCGTCCTGGCTTTTTATTAGCCAAAAGGCAGTGGATACCCGCTTGTCACGAAAGTACCCAAAACTAAGTTTTGAGGCAATGCCTGGGGCACCTCTAATTAAATCTCCTTTGGGAATGGCCCGATTTGGTCACGGTTTTCTCTTCTCTTTTCTTCGATCCTATCGTTTTTATGGTAAAATAGGGGCCGATGCGATGGTTGGGTTTGGAGGATTTTCTTCTTTTGGTCCGGCCATGGCTGCACGGGCAAGAGGAATTCCAGTTTTTATCCATGAGGCGAACCGGGCAGTTGGAAAAGCGGTGCGATTTTTGGCAAAACGTTCTACTCGCCTGTATCTACCTGAAGGGATGCATTTGGAAGGAATATCTCCCGATGTAATTCGCAATGTGGGCTATCCTTTACGCAAGGAATTTCGTAGAATTCCAAAAGAACGGGCCAGAAAGCAACTCGGGATTTCGTTGAGCGACCGCTTATTGGTCGTCTTGGGGGGGAGCCAGGGTGCAGCATCATTAAATCGGTGGGTAAAGGATCAATTAGAACCACTCGCTGCAGAAGGAATTTCGACTTATTGTTTGACTGGAATGAACAAAGAAAGTTCAGGAGTGGTACAATTAGAAGGCATGGGAGGCCAGACAGTAACCAACCGGTTTGTTTCGTTTACCGATGAAATGAATGCCGTTCTTTCTGCCGCAGATTTGGTTATTTCTCGGGCAGGTGCCGGGGCAATTGCGGAGATCATCCGTTGCCGAATTCCATCCATCTTAATACCGTATCCTTTTGCTGCCGATAATCACCAATTTTTAAACGCAGAATTTCTGGAAAGAAAAGGAGCCACGATTGTCTGCCCAGAAGAAAACATGGCAGAAAATCTTTTGAATGAAGTCCGCGAAGTAATGTTCAATGAAGAATTTCGCACCACTATACGCCGAAATTTATTCGCATTAGATAATGGTGATGTGGCCAATCGAATTTCAGACGATATTTCTCAGTGCTTAAAAAAACAGGCTCTCCACGATCCCGTTCAAGGCGGAATCCTTCGAATGATCGGATGAATAACCCCAAACGAGTACTGCTCTTAGGTGCGGGTGGAATGGGCATGGCTCCACTTGCCCTTTATCTGCATGGTGCTGGCGTTCAAGTAGAGGCTTATGATGATCGCTTTCGCGAGCCTCTACGCTCTCATTTACAAAGTGCTGGAATCGATGTACTTAGCGAACCCACTCCATTAAATAAACCCGATTGTATTATTCGATCGAGTGCCATTCCCTTAAATAATAAGGGAGTCCAAGGTTGGGTTGCCCAGAATATCCCGGTTTATCAACGAGGTGAATTCCTGGCTCGTTTTACGGCCAAAAAGAAGTTTTTGGCTGTTGTAGGCAGTCATGGAAAGACAAGCACTACCGGTATGCTCTGTTGGGCATTAGATCAGGTGGGATTCCAGTTTTCTTATCTAGTGGGGGGAATGTTTACCGATAATCAACTTCCTTCTGGGCGCTATGTTAAAGAGAGCTGGGTCATTTGCGAGGTGGATGAAAGTGATGGCACGATTGATTATTTCACACCCTCCGTAACCTTGGCGTTGAACTGTGATTGGGATCATGTCGATCAGTATGATTCAAAAGATTCCATGGGAGAAACCTTTCGCACATTATTTTCACGGACCACTTCTTCAATCATTACCCCCACGAATTCGGAACTGTCTGAATGGGCAAAGCTTGAAAATGAGTCCCTGTTGTCGACTTTTGATTTAAAGAGCGAACCTTCTGCATTCTTAGAAAATAACATTGCCGCTGTGGTTGCGGCAGGAAAAGTATTGGAGGTTGATTTATCCACATTGGACTACAGTAAATTTCCTGGGATCGAACGTAGACAATCAATACTCCACCAAAGCCCGACCCGGACAATTGTGGAAGACTATGCCCATCACCCCACAGAAATTAATGCATTTCTGAGCCGGCGTCGATTGGTACTTCCCCAGCATTCCTTACAAGTTGTATTTCAGCCTCATCGATTTTCCCGGACCCAAGCATTAGCCCAGAACTTTGCGGAAGAGTTATCTCAGGCAGATGATCTTCACCTCCTTCCGACCTATGCCGCATTCGAAGAATTTGACCCAGCAGGTTCTGTAGAGAGCTTGGTTGGTTATTTACCACCACGGCTTCGGGAACATACCAACATCTTTTCCGATTTCACACAACTGTGTGACGAATTAGGACCCACTCCCTTAGAGAATAAAAAAGATCAAATTCTTTTTGTGGGGGCGGGAGATTTAGAAAAGTGGGCCCATGGTTTTTCGGCTTGGGAAAAAGCGAAAGGTAATAAATTGGATGCATTTTCTTACTACCTCGAAAAGAAGTTGTCGAAAAGTACTATTCTTCGTTCCTACGAACCATTGGCAAATAAAACCACAATAGGAGTGGGGGGAAGTGCAAGATGGTACGCAGAACCCGCCCACTCGGAAGATCTGCGTTCCTTGGTGGAGGCATGTAAACTTTTTAATATCCCCCGCGCAATGATGGGGCGGGGGTCCAATTTAATTGTACCCGATGATGGATTTGGTGGACTTGTCCTTCGCCTGCGTGGAAAATTTTGGAAAGAAATTACTTTCCGCGCCGAAGAATCCCTCGTGGTCGGTGCGGGTGCACGGTTAAATGAAATTTGTAGTTTTGCCTGCTTAAATGGCTTAAAAGGATTTGAATTTCTGGAAGGAATTCCCGGTACATTAGGAGGTGCATTGCGAATGAATGCAGGGGCAATGGGCTGGGAAACATTTGACCTTGTCGAATGGGTTTCCTTTCTATTACCAGACGGAAGTATTCGGGAAATCCTTGGTACCGATTTAAATGTGGGATATCGATATTGCCGGGAAGCATTTGACGGAATTGCACTGCGGGCCAAGCTCAAATCGGAAGGGAAGTCCGATCACAGGGCAATTCGTAAAGCCATTGAGAAATTAGCGAAGCGCCGGCGCTCGACACAGCCTCGGGAAGCAAGTGCGGGTTGTATTTTTCGTAACCCGGAAGATGTTTCCGCTGGTTTCCTCATTGAAGACAGTGGATTGAAAGGCGAACGGGAGGGCGGAGCAGTCATCTCCAACCAGCATGCTAATTTTATTCTTAATCAAGGAGGTGCAACTGCCGATGAGGTAATTTCTTTAATCCAACGAGTTCGTGCGAGAATTAAGGAATCAAAAGGACTGATTCTTGAACCAGAAGTCACTCTGATGGGGAAATCGTGGAATGAATATTTATCTTAGAAAGAAATGATTATGAATAAAAATTTTAAGATTGTTGTATTAGCTGGCGGTGTTGGACCGGAGCGTGAGATTTCAAACCGTACTGGAAAAGCACTTTCTGAAGCATTAAAGAAAAACTTTCAAGTTGAACTAATTGAATTAACCGAAGAGCAACTCCCCACTGGCATTAATCCGGAAGAGTGTATCGTTTTCCCTGCCATTCATGGTACTTTTGGAGAAGATGGCCGATTGCAAAAAATGCTGGAAGGCAGGGGAATCAATTATTCTGGAAGCGATTCCCAATCAAGTCGTCTGTGTATGGATAAGTTTGAGTCCAAAAAAGCAGTCGCCAAATCTGGGGTTCGAGTCGCTCCCGATGTTGTATTTCATCATCCAAGTGAAGTGAATATACCGGAAGTTCTTTCTTCTCTTGGTCAGGATTTAATTATTAAACCAACCGATCAGGGGAGTAGTGTTGCCTTGTATGTTCTTCATGGGGAAGAAGAATTAAGGAACACGCTCAATCAAATCGATCCGGGGAATTGGATGGTGGAGAAGCGTATTTTTGGCCGGGAAGTTACAGTGGGGATTCTGGGGGACTGTTCCATGGGCATAGTGGAGGTTATTCCCAAAGGGGGAGTCTATGACTTTGAAAGGAAATATTCTTCCGGTTCCACAGAGTACCGGTACCCCGCCGTACTGGATTGTGAAATTGAGAACGAGGTAAAATCATTTGCACTGGATTCCTTTCGAGCCTGTGGATGCAGAGATTTTGCACGAGTCGACTTTATCATTTGTGAAGACGGGCATGCTCATTTTTTGGAGGTTAATACTTTACCCGGACTTACCGAAACAAGCTTACTGCCGAAAAGTGCCTCTTGTTCGGGGTATAATTTTGAACAACTATCCAATCAACTTCTACTCCCTGCATTGGACCGCTTCAATGAACATGTTCTTCTCAGCGTGTAGAATTTACCATGACTAATAAAAAGAATAAAAATCAAGACGGACTTTCCGGGAACTGGAAGAAATTAGCCCCCAAATCTTCTCGGAAACCAGCGTCCAGAGCAGCATTTCGAAAAAGATTACTGGGTATCACCAAGGTGTTTGCACTAATTGTAGTGCTATGCTTAGTGGGAATTGTCGTTCAGTTTTTTCAAGAGCGTAGCCAACCGAATTCGGGTCCCCTTGATATTACTGGTTCTGGTATGCCCGTTTCCAAATTGATGTTCGTGAGCGATGGGGTATTACACAAGAACTGGTTCCAAAATTGGTTCGGTCCATTACGAAATCGAACCCTTATGGATTTGGATATCGAAAAAATCCAAAAAGAATTAAAAAAAGAATCTCAAATCTCATTCGCCCGGGTAAGCAGGCAATTTCCTTCCACCCTCAAGATCGAATTGAAGGAAAAAAAGCCAATTTTGCGCCTCTGTTTACGTTCCAAAACAAAAGGGGAACAAACATGGTTGGTTTCCTCGGATGGATCACTTTATCTCGGTACCTGCTATAGTAATGCCAGCCTGGTTCACCTTCCTTTCTTGAATATAGAACCGTCTCTCCTTACTCCAAACCCAGAGGGGAAGGGCTATGCAAAATTGGAGGGCATCACTGCGGTCGCACCCCTCATGGAACTCGCCCGTCGGGAATATCCAGGATTTTATCAGAATTGGAAGATTATTTCCTATCAAAGACCCCATGATAGTGATCCTGGTGCACATATCCATATTAAGTCAGGAAAAGTTCGAAATTTACGATTTGCACCACAGGGTTTTGCGGCACAATTACGTCGTTTAAAATATCTTTTAATGGAATCCGATTTTCGAAGGACCCCCGTTATTGAATCAATTGATTTATCCCATGACCGCTCGGTCTTTGCAAAACTAAACCCCTCGTAATTTTGTCCTCTAAGAACACAAAATTGAACCCGATCACAAAATGAGTAAAATTATTGGTGCTGTAGAAATTGGAACTTCCAAAGCGAAAGCTCTTATTGGCGAGGTTGCAGAGAATGGAAGTTTAAATGTGGTGGGAATGGCTTCTCGTCCGAATGAAGGAATGCGAAAGGGAGAGATTGTTGACTTTCGAAAAGCCGCGGCTGCAGTTCACTCCGCCTTGGAGGATGCGGAAAAGATGTCCGGTACAACAGTGGATGAAGTGTACCTTGCACAGACTGGTTCTCATTTAAAAGGTCATATGCTTCGGGGTTCGGCATCGGTTGCCTCTTCGGATAACCGAGTGGATGTGGCGGATCTTCAACGTGCCGCGGAAGAGGCAAAGCGTAGAAAACCAGATGATGGACGAACCTATGTCCATCATGTCCGCACTCCTATTTTATTGGATGGTCGTATCGTACAGGATCCTGTTGGCATGTTTGGATCGAAGGTCGATCTGGGCTATTGGTCTATCGATGGGGACGACCAGGCAATCAAACAGGCACTCCATGTGATCAGTAATTACAGTTTGGAGGTAAAGGACTTAATTCTTTCTTCAATTGCATCTTCCACCATGATGGCCGGCCCTGATTTGAGAAGAGCGGGTACTTTGGTTATCGATATGGGGGCGGGAGTAACAGATTTTGCACTCTACCGACAGGGCTTTGTTGCCTGTACCGGAGTCATTCCTGTGGGGGGAGATCATGTGACCGGGGATTTGAGTATGGGATTACGCGTACTCGAACCCTATGCCGAAAAGTTAAAAATCGAACATGGAAAAGCAATTTCAGACCCCATGGATGAAGGGGAGGATGTCTGGATTATTGGTAACAAAACAATTGGAGACCGTTCCATTCCCAGAAAAGCAATTACCGATGTCATTCATGTTCGTATTGCCGAATTATTTGAAATATTAAGTAAGGAACTGGAAGGCTTATTGGATCCGGATGAATTAAAGGGAGGAATTTTATTAACGGGAGGTGCTTCTCTTCTCCCTGGAGTGGAACAGATCGCCAGTAAAATATTGGGTTTTACTGCCCGACGGGCTAGTTTTCCAACCGGTATTGATTCGGAACTCGCACAGCCAGAAAATGCAACCGTCCTCGGACTGTTGCATTATGGATTGGAAGACCATGGATTACCGGGACGCAAGAAAGAAGAAGTGGAAGCTGGCTTCCTCGGTAAATTTCGAAAAATGGTGGGACTCGGAGCACAGAGCTAAACCGAATAAAAATAGACATAACACTGAAAGAATATCCTATGAGCCAAGACAATTTATTTCCCCAAGAAACCAATTTCTCACCCGAAAATGAAATCCCGGGCATACGGGCTAAAATAATTGGAATCGGAGGGGCAGGACTTTCTCTCGTGGATGGTTTACGATTTGATAACTTTCAAAGTGTCGAGCACTTGGCTGTGGATGTGGACAGTCGGGCACTCTCTGATTCGATTGCAGGAGAAAAACTCGCCTTTGGCCGTCGACATACCCGTGGCATGGGAACCGGGGGGGAGCATACCCTTGCCCGCAAAGCGATGGAGGAGGAAAAAGATGTTATTCGCAAAAAACTCGAAGGGGTTGACCTGGTCTTTTTACTGGCTGGATTAGGGGGAGGAACGGGTGGTGGAGCTGCTCCGGTAATTGCCCGATTAGCCAGGGAGGCAGGCGCACTTGTCTTTGCCTTTACTCCACTACCTTTCAGCTGGGAAAAAAGCAGACACTCCATGGCCGAGGAATGCCTCGCCGATCTGCGTAAGTTTGCCAATGCCGTGGTTCCATTACCCAACGATTCACTATTACAAATGGGAGGTGCCGATGCCACTGCCCTGGAATGTTTTGCCGAAGCGGGGAGAAATGTAAGTAAGGGAATTTCTGCCATCTGTTCACTCGTATTTCGCAGGGGAATGATCGATGTTGATTTTGTTCACCTTCGCAAAGCCTTTAACCGCAGAGCCGGAAGAACTTTATTTGGATATGGAGAAGGAGATGGAGAAGATGCAATTCGGCAGGCCGTTCGCGAGCTCCTTTTATGTCCCATGTTACACCTTCCAGATGTTTCAAAAGCAGCAGATGCATTGTTAATACTGATAACGGGAGGTACGGGTATGGGAATGGCTGCTCTTCAACAGGTCTCCAGTGAAATTCGCGAGGAATTCAAAGCGGGTGAACATATCGTTTTTGGTGCTCATGTGGATGAAAATATGGGCAACCGGGTGCAAATTACAGTCTTAGGCGCCACTGATTTGGAAGCGGGTATACCTACCGCCGATGTGGCTCCCACTGCCAAAGAAGTAATTGCGGTTCTTCCCAAAAGTAAAGTGGCACACACTTCCAAATTAGCGAAAGAGAAAAAAGGATCGAAATTAAAGACAGTTCCTGCAGCACCTCGGAATAAGAAAAAGGATGACCTGGATCAAAATACCTTTGAATTTATGGAGGCAGAAAATCAACGGGGGATCTTTGGCGATTTACCTTCCCGAAATATTTATGCGGGAGAAGATTTGGATGTTCCTGCCTATCTTAGGCGAGGCGTAAAAATTTCGATCTAAAATCGATTTCCGGCCCTTGATAGGGGTGAAAATGTATCCAAGTTCTGATTTTCCATAAAAAACCTGTTCCACAACTCATCCCATTGGGGTCAGTTTATGGATAGGGCAACCATCGAAAAATTGTCACGTCCGTAAAATATTGTTACGGAGTTAGTTCAATCCATTCCTTTTGCTTTTCGTCGTAGAATCCCTTTTCGCTTAGGTAATAGCGCCATACTTCGTCGGTATGGAAATAGAGCCACGGATACGCACTCTCCTTCGTCCATATCCACTTTAGGTTGTCATTGTATAACCAGACGGACTGGTC
>CAJQKB010000091.1 GCA_905478775.1 uncultured Opitutales bacterium
CTTCGTGTAAGTATCTCGATCGAAATGCGAATTTTATTTCTGAAGAAGAAGTATGGCGTAAAATAAAGACCGAGGGACCCAGGCATGGGTTAAATCCTTCTTTTATCTATGCGATCTGCCATGCGGAGAGTAGCTTAAATGCAAATGCCGAGTCCTCGGTGGCTCGTGGAATGATGCAGTTAACGGAGGCGGCTTGGCAGGATGTGACCCAGTTGCACTACCGGCAGGCTTTTGAATGGGAAACCAATGTGGAGGTGGGTATTCTCTACTTAGCCAGATTGAAGGGAATGCTTGAAAGTGTGGATTTGTTTTCTTATCCGCGTCTCGCGGCTAGCTATCGTTACGGGTACGGTGCATTACGGAAGGAAAAATTTATGGTGAGTAGAATGAAGACTCCGGTAAATCGGATTTATCGAAAATTATTTGCAGGCGAGCTTTCCCCCGTTAGTTTGCCAGAAGACTGACCTGATTAGAAATGGGGGCAAAGAGTAAGGTAAAGAGAAGAGAAAAGGGAGAAGTCAGGCTTGAAATCCCTCCCTCCTTTGAGGCCGAATTGAGTGGTTTTCTTGCTTGGGTTCAGCTGGAAAAGGGATTAGCGAAAAATACGGTTCAGTCATACGAAAATGATTTAATTCAATGTGCCCAACATTTACACGGTCAGGGTGTTTCTGGATGGCAGGCTGTGGAATTGGTTAATTTATCCAAGTGGTTAGCTTCGATGTCAGAGGACGAGTATGCAGTTGCAAGCCTCGCTCGAAAATTATCCGCTGTTCGTATGCTCGCGAAGTATTTGGTTGGCGAGGGAATAATGACAGAAGATTTTACCGAACTTCTACCCAATCCGAAAAAAAGAAGGCGTTTGCCCGATTGTTTAACGATTGAGGAGATGGAACGCTTTCTTTCAGCTCCCGATTTGACTCGCCCATTGGGAAAGCGAGATCGGGCTTTATTTGAATTGATGTATGGAAGTGGTTTGCGGGTTTCAGAAATTTGTATGCTTCCCATGACATCGGTGGATTGTGAAGAGGGGTATGCAAGGGTTTATGGAAAGGGTTCAAAGGAAAGAATTGTCCCGGTGGGCAAGCATGCCGCGAATGCAATCCGAAATTATTTGCATGGTGGACGTCCACAATTGGTAAAGGAGGGAACGGGAGGAGAACTTTTTCTGAGTATTCGTGGAAAAGCAATCTCCCGAAAAATGGTTTGGGTATTAGTTAAGGATTATGCTCGAAAGGCGGGAATTGAGAAAAATCTCAGTCCCCATGGATTGAGGCATTCTTTCGCAACTCATCTTTTAATGGGCGGAGCGGATATTCGTGCGGTTCAGGAAATGTTGGGTCATGCAGATATTGGAACGACGCAGGTTTACACTCAGGTGGAGGTTGAACGGTTACTTGATGAACATGCGAATTTTCATCCTATGGCTCAAAAAAGTGATTAATTTACAATTTTTTTCTCAACGTGCGCAAAATAAGGTTGAAGGTTGGGCATAGCTCTTCTTTAAGTATGTCGTGAAGGTTACTGTATTTGTTTCCCCCAAGACAACTGTCTTGGATCCCCAAGGCGCAGCGGTCGAACAAGCTATCAAAAGCTTAGGCCATCAAACTGTGGGGGCTGTTCGCGTGGGCAAGACCGTCACCTTTGAGATTGATGGAGAGGATACGCCCGAGATGCGTGCTCAGGTCGATCAATTATGCGATGGATTATTAAGTAATCCAGTGATTGAGGATTATCGTTTCGAGATCGAAGCGGGGTGAAGATTTTTCGATACCTCGATAAGTCCGGATCAATGGGGTTCGGTCGATTTGATGAACAGGGCCAAATGTTTCAAATCTTAAAAAAGGATAATGGAGATTTCGAGGCTACCACTCATCGTATTACCCCTTTTCAATTTCTTACTCCGATTGATTTTCGGTGCATTTATGGAGTCGGGCTTAATTATAAAGCCCATGCTCAGGAAACAGGAAAGGAACCTCCGAAATATCCGATGATTTTCATGAAAGCTCCGACCACCACTCAAGGTACGGGAGATCCGGTGGTAATCCCACGCTATTTGCGGAGTGATAAAGTAGATTACGAAGGAGAATTAGGCGTGGTGATTGGAAAGCCATGTAAAAATGTAAAACCGGAAGAGGCACTTTCTTATGTACTAGGATATACCTGTGCGAATGATATAAGTGCCCGTGACTGGCAGAAGGAAAAAGGGGGAGGCCAGTTTTGTAGAGGAAAGAGTTTTGATACCTTTTGCCCAGTTGGTCCTTGTTTGACCACCGCGGATGAAATTCCCGATCCCAGTAAACTTACATTGCGAACATTCTTGAATGAAGAAAAGATGCAGGAATCTTCAACAAGTGATATGATTTTCGATGTTCCCACCTTGATTTCCTTTCTAAGTGGGAGTACCACATTACTACCTGGAACCCTTATCTTAACGGGAACTCCATCGGGAGTGGGAGAAGCAAGAGAGCCGAGAAGATTCCTTGTGCCTGGGGACGAAGTCACCGTACAGATTGAAGGGATTGGTATATTGACCAATCCGGTGGTGGAAGAAATTTTTGATGAGGAGGAAGCCGAAACTCCAAAAGAACAGTAAAATAGAAGTAATTTCATGAAAGTAGCAATTTTACAATTTCCCGGTTCCAATTGTGACTGGGATGCGGAACACGCGGTGCAGGATGTTTTAGGAATTCCCGCCAATCGAGTTTGGCATAAGTCGCCATTGCCGGCAGAAACGGAGGCGGTTATTGTACCGGGAGGATTTTCCTTCGGGGATTATCTTCGTTGTGGCGCGATCGCCCGATTCTCTCCGATTATGAA
>CAJQKB010000092.1 GCA_905478775.1 uncultured Opitutales bacterium
GAAAAAGCATGATTAAAGGTGACTCCTCTTTCAGCCATTTTTTCCACATTGGGCATGCGACCGAATTTTGCCCCATAATGCTTTAGGTAATGAATAGAGTTATCTTCCGAAACTAAAAAGACAAAATTAGGTTTTTTGGCATGTGCCCAACCAACAAAAATAAGGAGCAGAAGAAAAAGAGAATATGCTTTCATGGATCCTCTTATGAGAGATTCACCTTTCAAGTCGACCGTAATACTATCAATTCATGCAATAATATCTTTGACCACATGACCGTGAATATCTGTCAGTCGAAAATCCCGTCCCTGATATCGATAAGTAAGTTTTCGGTGATCAATCCCGAGAAGGTGTAGAATTGTTGCATTCAAATCATGCACATGCATCGTATCTTGTGTCCAATGATCCATATTGGGCTTAATTACATTTCCGTCCCGATCTGTCAGGTTGTATCCGTACTGATCGGATTGTCCGTAAGTGATTCCGGGTTTCACTCCACCGCCCGCCATCCAGGTCGTAAATGCTCGGGGATGATGATCCCGGCCATAATTTTCTCTTGTCAATTTCCCCTGGCAATAATTAGTTCGTCCAAATTCCCCTCCCCACACAACTAAAGTGTCATCAAGCATACCCAAACGTTTAAGATCCGTAATCAATGCATAACAGGCTTGGTCAATATCCTTGCATTGGGAACCGTGCTGACTGGGCAAGTTACCATGAGAATCCCAGCCTCTGTGAAAAATTTGTATATTGCGCACCCCGCGCTGAGCCATCCGTCTGGCATTCAGGCAGGAGGCGGCGAATGTACCGGCTGTCTTGGCATCCTCTCCATATAACTCAAAAACCTCGTCCGGTTCTTTACTATGATCCATCAGTTCCGGAATGGACGATTGCATGCGATAAGCCATTTCGTGTTGCTTGATTCGGGAAAGAACTTCGGGGTCAGCAAAATCCTGATAGTGATTTTGGTTAAGAACAGAGAGGGCATCAAGCTGGGAACGACGATCACTTCGAGAAACTCCAGCCGGATTCTTCAGATAAAGAACGGGGTTTTCAGCCGCCCGAAAAAGAACACCCTGGTGATCGGATGGCATAAAGCCAGTGCCCCATAATCGATTAAACAGGCTTTGTTGCGGATGGTTACTCCGGGCATGCATCACCACATAATTAGGTAGATCCTCATTCATACTACCCAGTCCATAACTTAGCCATGCTCCCAAGCTCGGCCGGCCAGGGATTTGGCTACCGGTTTGGATATAAGTAATTGCTGGATCATGATTAATTGCCTCCGTAAAAGTGCCGTGCACGACACATAATTCTTTGGCCACCTTGGCAGTGTGCGGAAGCAACGAACTTACCCACACACCCCGGTCATTATTTTCCTGCTTTGTAAATTTGTACTTACTGGGAGCTAATGGAAGAGTTTTTTGACCAGAAGTCATTCCGGTAATCCGTTGACCATCCCGCACCTCCGGTGGAAGATCTTTGCCAAACTCGTCGTTTAATTTGGGCTTATAGTCCCACATATCAATATGGCTGGGCCCACCACTCATGAACAAGTAGATCACTCGCTTTGCCTTGGCCTGGTGATGCATCCCATCGAAAGATTTTTTACCGAGCAAATCACTCCCTAATAATCCGGCCATTGCAGCTGTTCCTAAACCGAGGGCCGATCGGCCAAAAAATTTCCGCCTAGTGACTGTTAAAGAGTGATCGAGAAGTAGGTCGCTTGGGTTCATCATTATTTAATATAATAAAAGTGCAGGATCGCTGGCCAGCATAGTGGCGGCAACTTGAGTCCATGCGGCCACCTCTTCTGTATGAAGCTTTTGATCTACAGAAGAAAGCCCTTGCTCCATAAGTTTTAACGCATCGCTGGGATTCTTAGAATAGCGAGCCTTTGAATTTTGGAGTAATTCAGAAAGGGCATCGATTTCGATCGATTTTGGTTTTCGTGAGGTAAGTAATTCAAACAGATAATGAATCCGTGCAGTATCTTCGTCCGCATGACGAATTAAGCGTTCGGCTAATTTACGGGAAGCTTCCAATCTTTGTGTTTCGTTCAAAAGGGCCAATGATTGAAGAGAGGTACTGGTTCGGGAGCGCTGCACACAACTGGACTCCCGGCTGGGGGCATCAAAGAGGGACATCATGGGATGCGGGGATGTGCGCTTCCAATACATGTAGAGACTGCGACGATAAATACTATCATCAGTATCCATCTTGTAGTTTTTCGTATCACTGTTGGGATGGGACAAGGCGATCCACATTCCCGAAGGTTGATAAGGCTTAAATCCTTCTCCTCCAATCTTACGGTTGAGCAACCCGGAAGACCAAAGAGAAAGGTCTCGCACCACTTCAGCATCCAAGCGAAAGGAAGGCCCCCTGCCCCAGTTTTTATTCTCGGGGTCGGGAAAATCCACCCGACGGACGGAAGATTGCCGAAAGGTCCGGCTGCTTAGAAGCTGGGCGAGTAAACGTTTGAGATTCCATCCGTTCTCCCGAAAATCCACTGCCAACCAATCCAACAATTCAGGATGAGTGGGATGTTCACCCTGTAATCCAAACTCCTCGGGCGTACGTACCAAACCTTCCCCAAAGACCATAAGCCAAAACCGATTGACCAAGACCCTGGAGGTCAGGGGTTGCTCGTCACTGGTCATCCAATTGGCCAAGCCCAAACGATTGGAAGGACTCCCCTCTTTCATCTTGCCCAAGACCGAAAACACTCCAGGATTCAAGGCTTTGCCGATTGGCTTTGTATATTCCCCACGCTCCAAAATCTTGGTCTCCCGCCTACTTTGCTGAGGTAATTCGCGGGCAATAAGTGTGGTGGTAAGGTAATTTTTTTCGGAGTTAATTCTCTCGGCATTCAACACCTGGGCACGGGCAAGTAGATCATCCTTTGCAATTACATCTTTCTTGAGAAGTTCGATCTCGGCGATTTGCATTTCCTTTGAATAAACATCCACTAACTTCGGAAAGGTCAGCCGGTAATGCTGGTAGGATGAATTATTTTCAAATAAAATTTCTTTCTTTTGGCGACGCTTTGTAAAGCTGGGTACTTCTCCTTCTGAAATCACAGTAAAGGACTTACCATTAGTCGATCCTTCTAACTTGTAGGTTTTAGGGTCACGCCCAGGTGCATCCTCAGCTGAGGTTAGGCTTACCCCGGCAACGACTCCCAAACGGGTAATAATGGTCAACCCGCTTCCATTTCCATCCCGATTTAAATACTTGGTGCCTGGTCTGTCATCAATTGCCATTTCCGGTTTTTGGTTTCTGGGATAATTAGTGGAACTACCTCTTACCTTGTTTCCTGGCTTTCCAAGATCAGCATTGAGCAAATCGGTAAGTGAGGAAAGGCTGCCATCCATTCCATTGTATTTTCCTGAATCCTTAACCTCTTTTAAAAATTCCGTTTCTTTCTTAAGAAAATCGTTCCATTTCTTTTTCGACACTGGATCCTTTGCCACAGTCAAATGATCGCCGTAGACATATTTGTTTCTATCCATCGATTCTTCTGCTGTGTTGTTGAAAAAAGCAAGAAACTCAAAGTATTCCTGATGAGTGATCGGGTCGTACTTGTGCGTGTGACATCGGGAACAGGTAAGCGATAAGCCAAGCAACGCAGTTCCAGTGGTTTCCACCCGGTCAAAATTGTTCTTTGCCTGCAATTCTTGACGAATTGCTCCACCCTCCCCCGATGTGGGATTCAATCGTACATAGCCAGTAGCAATTTTTTGATCCTCCGAAGGATTGGGCATCAAATCTCCTGCCAATTGGAAACGGATAAATTCATCGATGGGTTGATTGGCATTGAGAGCACGCACCACCCAATCCCGATAAGGATATATCCCCCGACGATTATCGAGGTGCAATCCATGGGTATCCCCGTAGCGTACTGCATCCAACCAGTAGCGCGAAACATGTTCACCGTAGTCAACTTTCGCAAACAAGCGGGCGAGAAAACGCTCGTAGGCATCTGGCTTATCGTCTCTTAAAAATTCGTCTAACTCCTCTGGCTCAGGGGGTAAACCGTTAAGAATAAGAGAAGCACGCCTTGCCAAAGTCGCTCGGTTTGGTTCCTCGGCGAAACCAGATCCTGCTCTCTTCAGACCACGGGCAATAAAATGATCGACTGGATTGCCTGTTGGCTCCACTCGCCCTTTGGTCGGGGCAACAAAAGACCAATGTTGGGCATATTTGGCGCCCGACTTTACCCAATCCGCAATTAATTTTTTCTCCTGGGCAGACAAGGATTTCCCAAAATCCTCGGGTGGCATGGGGTCATCCTCATCAGCAATCCGAAATAAAAGTTCGCTCTCCATGAGGGCATTCGGGTCAATTGCATGGTAACCACCCAGATCTTTCTTTGCTAATTCCTCTAAATCGAGTCGAACCAAGTCTTTCTTTTTTGTGTCCGGTCCATGACAGGCAAAGCACTTGTCGGAGAGGATAGGCAGGATTTCTCGAGCAAAATCAGGCAAGTTATCTTTTCCATTAACAAGTTTAGTTAAAAAGAATGAACATAGTAAAGCAGGAAGAAACTTCATAGTAATAGCATTAGACTATAAAAATTTTAACTGTAAACAATCCCAATTAACAAAAAATATGGAAGATTGAACTACAAAGACTAGATCCCAGGAATAGGATCTTCGGGCCGCACTATTTCCCCTTCCCAAATCACATGATCTTTCTCCACGGTTAATATGCGACTCCGACTTCCCTTCGCGGGAGCTCTGTTGACTTTAGGTAAGAATTGTAAGTGCTCCTCGATAACTTTTCGGAATTTCGAGTCTTCGGCCAGATTTTTCCATTCATTTGGGTCATTGCGCATATCATACAGTTCTCGGGTTCCGTCCGCATACTGAATAAATCTCCAACCCTCTGAGCGGACTCCGTGATTACCTTGATTGTGCGTGGTAACTGCAGGGCGAATCCGGGTGGCATTCGCATCTTCTAGTTGCGGAAGTAAACTCAAACCCTCCAATTTTTCATTCTGAGGAAGATCACAAAGTTCAATCAGTGTAGGATAAATATCAAGCAACTCCACCGGTTTGCTACAAACTTGCCCAGCCTTCACCTTTGGACCGGAAAAGATAAGAGGTACCCGTGTGCTGTCATCCCAAAGCGTGTTTTTCCCGGTTATTTCTTTTTCTCCTAAATGCCACCCATGATCGGACCAAAGAACGATGATTGTGTTGTCGCGTTTCCCTGATTCTTCAAGTGCATCAAGTACCCTCCCCACCTGGGAATCAATAAAACTAGTGCAGGCAAGATAAGAACGAACCAAATTTCTCCATTGGTTGGCTTCTTCTAACCAATTAAGGCGTACTTCCGGTAAATACCAATGCATGTACCACGAAAAACGAGGCGTATCTTGGCGATCATTACGAAGTATTTTGGGTAATACTGAATCATTATCAGGAAAAAGGTCAAACCACTGTTGAGTGGCATAGCAGGGTACATGAGGAAGGAAGAAACCCGTAGAAATAAAAAAAGGTTCATCTCTGTCCTTTTTCAGTTCTTCAATTGCCCAGCTCGCTACTTTATAATCCTGCTTATCTTCATCCACATGCGGAAAGACTCCCCAATCAACCAAGGGGTGATTCCCAAAAGGAGTGGTGACCAACTTTGTTTTTGGTTTTATCCCAACTCCAGATCGAACTCCAACATGATCAAATTCTTGATCACCTTTTTGTCTCCCATTAGATCCGTGATAAATCTTGCCCCCCATTGAAGTTTGATACCCGCCATATTTCTTTAAATACTGCGGTAGAGAAAAATGGTTCTTAAATTCAGGAAGGGTTCTAATCCAGGGAGCCAAGCCGTAAACGCCAGTAGAGGAAGGACGCATTCCGAACATAAGACTGGTCCGAGATGGATTACACAGCGGAGACTGGCAGTGTGCATTAGTAAATGCAGTTCCTGATTTTGCTAACTTATCAATATTAGGAGTACTGGCTAAGGGGTGACCGCCCATAAAACCAATCCAGTCATTTTGGTCATCAATGGCTAGCATTAAAACATTGGGCTTTTCTCCCAATAAGGAAACACAAACTGTAAAAAGTAGAAAGAAATAAAATTTCATCGGGATGAATCAAAATGAAACTCTATTTAAAAAGCAAGATTATGCTCGTTTTACCATTGATTTATTCACAAATCATGTCACGATGTGACCTTTATTCGTTTATTCACGGAAAGGTTAGGAAGTTTAATTTTAAATTTCCCGATCCAAAGTGTTACGAACGATCTAGGATAATTCAAAGAAAATAGTAAAATGGAAATATATGTGGGAAATCTCCCTTGGTCAATCAGTGATCAAGATTTATCGGATGCATTTGGTGCACACGGAAAAGTTGAAAAAGCTGCAATCATATCTGATCGCACTTCAGGACGTTCTAAAGGCTTCGGCTTTGTGACTATGGAAGACGCAGACGAAGCTAATAAAGCAATCGAAGCAATGAACGGTGCTGAAATGGCTGGACGAAACCTTAAAGTGAATGAGGCACGCCCTCGTGAGGAACGACCTCCTCGCCAAGACAACTGGTAATCTTTAAACAAAAAAATCCGCTTAACGCGGATTTTTTTT
>CAJQKB010000093.1 GCA_905478775.1 uncultured Opitutales bacterium
ATCTCTGTTTGGGAGGATTGCTCCCATGAACAGCCCACCCTTTTGATCCCTTTTTCTTCAGGTTCGCAGCATTTTTAACGACTTGAATAGCAGGGTATCCTTCCTGCTCATAACTGGCCTCAGCCTTGTCCAATTTCAAGACAATTGGTTTTTTGTTTTTGTCTTTATGTTCCAACCTAACTTCCAGTCCGGTCATCACAAAATTTCCATTTCCTGACCGCCCAAATTTGATTCCCTTAAAAGATGGATCGGAAAAAGATTCAAGTAAAACTCCCGATAATTCCTTCGAGTTAAAAGGACTTCTAATTTCATAAGTATCATTCGATGGATTCTTACCAGTCCCCAACCAGGAACCATCTTTTTGTTTCTTGAACTGTGCCCCGCCCTTACTTAGCACCTTTTCATTGGTAAGTTTTTTCCAGGGACTGGGCTGGGCTTTGTTTTTTACTAATTCTTCGCGGGTTTGCTTTAGCCATTTAGTCAGGGCATCTTCCATTTTAGATTCCGCACTCTTCCTCTCGTCTTGGGATTTTTGTAAAGAGTCTTCTAAGTGTGAAATTTTTCTTTTCTGTTCAGAATTGGGAACTTTTAGAAAGGGTGCAGTATTAAATCCATTTTTCCCATTGGCTGCCAGCACACCACTCTCATCATTTGAATTAAAATAAGCAAAAAATTCAAAAAATTCTTTTTGTGAAATCGGGTCGTATTTATGATCATGGCAACGGGCGCATGTCATAGTAAGGGCGAGCCAGGTAGTACCGGTTGTTTCAACCCGGTCAATCACTGTTTCCACAAACCACTCATCCACAATCCGTCCTCCCTCTCCGTTCAACCTATGGTTTCGATTAAACCCGGTTGCCACAACTTGATCCTGGGATGGATTGGGTAACATATCACCAGCCAACTGCTCGATAGTAAACTGATCAAAAGGAATATTTCGGTTAAAGGCATTGATTAACCAGTCTCGCCAAAGCCACATATCCCGACTCCCATCGCTCTGAAATCCATTACTGTCCGCGTAACGGGCAAGATCCAACCATTCGAGTGCCATTCTCTCTCCGTAGTGCGGTGAACCGAGTAATCGATCCAATACTTTTTCGTACGCATTGGAAGAGGAATCATTTACAAAGTCATCAACCTCGTTAATCGAGGGTGGCAATCCGATTAGATCAAGACTAGCACGGCGTAATAAAGTTTCCTTATCCGCGAGCCCCTGCATCTCCATTCCTTCTCCTTTCAGTCGATCAACAATAAAAGCATCAATCGGGTGGCCGGTGACTGAAATCGATGGAACTGGACTCCTTTTCGGGGCTATAAATGCCCAATGACCTTGGTATTCAGCCCCCTGCTCTATCCATTTTTTTAGAATTCCCTTTTGCTCTAGGGTGATCGACTTCCCGCTATCCAAGGGAGGCATATGTTCCTCGTCATCATCCGAAAGAAAGATTCTCGCAATAATCTCACTCTCATCCGGATCCCCCTTTACAATGGCAGGGAAGCCAGATTTTGCATTCTTAAAAGCATCACTTTCGAGGTCCAATCGAAGGCCCCCTTTTCTTTCCTTTTCATCCGGACCATGACAATGGAAACATCCATCTGACAGAATGGGTCGAATATCACGATTAAATTCGAGCTTTCTTTCCGCCTGAACTGAGCACACTAAAAAATAAACTAAAAAAAGGGAAAGGGAGACTCTCATATGAAGTTCACTAAAAACCCTGAACAGTTTGTATGGCAACATTCTTAAAACAGGATTGCTTAATTTATTATTACAGGAAATGGAATACTTTGTAGTTAAAAGGCTTATAACCGTCATACTCAAACTCTCCGTTAAAAGGAAATTTTAACGAAAAATTAAAACATCAATCAGCAATGGCTTCGAGCTCTTCCCACTGCGAATAAGAAATGGCGATTTTTTTCTCCAATTTCTCCAAACTTGCCTGGTCATCGGCTGGATCACTCTTTGGATTTCGATAATAATCCGGGCTTTGCATAATCGCGGTAATTTGATCCCGTTCTGCTTCCATCTTTTCTATCTTTTTGGGCAATTCAATGAGGGCTTCTTTTTCCTTATTTAAAAGTTTTCGGGGTTTTTCATTATTTTCAATCACCCTGGGCTTAGCTCGATTACTCGAATTCTTGGCCTCTTCCTGTTCCTCCAGCCAACGATCACAGCCACCCGCGTATTCCATGACTCCTCCTTTTCCATCCATTGCAAAAGTAGCGTTGACCACATTGTTAAGAAAATCGCGGTCGTGGCTGACCAAAAGAAGAGTACCATCAAACTGTAACAAACGTTCTTCCAACAATTCAATGGTTTCGATATCTAAGTCATTTGTGGGTTCATCCAAAACCAATAAATTGGCGGGTTGAAGGAAGAACTTAGCTAAGAGCACGCGGGCTCGTTCACCCCCGGAAAGCATTTTAACCGGGCCCCGGGCAGTCTCGGGTAAAAAGAGAAAATCTTTTAAATACGAAAGTATGTGCTTACTATATCCATTAATCGTAACGGTGTCTCCATTAGGAGCCACATTTTCCGCCACGGATAAACTATCATTCAAAATCTCCTTGTGCTGGTCAAAATAAGCTACGTCCAACTTCGTACCATGTTCAATACTTCCCTGTTTGGGCTCCAGTTTTTTCAATAAGAGTTTCAATAAAGTCGACTTACCCGATCCGTTTAATCCAACCACTCCAATTTTATCGCCCCGCCATATAGTCGTGGAAAAATTCTTGATGAGAGTTTGTTCATCCCAGCCAAATTCAAGATCCTTGATCGAAATTACTTTTCGTCCAGAGGTTTGTCCTTTGTTGGAAGAAATTGTGCTCTTCCCCTGTTGCTCCCTACGGTCGGATCTTTCTTCCCGCAACTTAAACAATGCACGAACTCTGCCCTCATTCCTTGTTCGCCGTGCTTGAATTCCCTTGCGTATCCATACTTCTTCTTCCGCCAGTTTTTTATCAAATACTGCATTTTGCTTCTCTTCGGCGGATAAAAGATCTGCTTTTCGTTCGAGAAATTTGTCATAACCGCAAGTCCACGAGGTCAGTTTCCCGCGATCCAGTTCTAAAATCCGTGTGGCTACAAAACGAATAAAAGAACGATCATGGGATACAAATAAAACTGCAAACTCTGCTTTTTGAAGAAATTTCTCTAACCATTGAATTCCTTCAAAGTCCAAGTGGTTAGTTGGTTCATCCAAAATTAAAACATGGGGCTCACCCACCAGAGTCCGGGCCAGTAATGCCCTGCTCTTGTTTCCTCCCGATAAAGTAGCAAAGGATTGCTCCTGAGTTAATCCTACCCGGTCTATAATAGAAGCGACCTTGTGATCTAAGCTCCAGCCGTCCGTTCGATCGAGCTCAGATTGTAACCGATCAACTTCATCGGCTAACTTCTCATCTTCTGGCTTTTCATCCAATTGAAGCGATGCTTGATTGTAAGCCCGCAAAATGTCCGCCTTTTCCCCCAAGCCCTCTGCTACTACATCAAAGATGCTTCCCTGGACTCCTACTGGAATTTCCTGATCCAACTTGGCCACTCGGAAATTAGGTAACCTCTCACTTTCACCCTTATCGGGAATGACCTGGCCAGATAAAATTCGCAATAAGGTTGATTTCCCCTCCCCATTACGTCCGAGCAGACAGATGCGCTCCTTCTTTTCAATGCTAATACCGACATCATCAAGCAGAAGAGGTCCGCCAAAAGACACAGTTAAATTACGATAACTAATTATTGCCACGGAACCTTACTAAGGAACTATCGAAACTTGGGCAATGGAAGATTGAACTTATTGTTTCATCCAAAATATTGGGTCACTTCTCCCAATGATCGGGTATTAAATACATGCTTTCTGGTCAGCCAGCCTTTGCGGGCAATATTCACACCGGTTAATTGAAAGTCATAATGAGGTAAAGCATGGGCATCCGGATTAATGGCACAGAGCAA
>CAJQKB010000094.1 GCA_905478775.1 uncultured Opitutales bacterium
AAAGTACAGGCACCTAGAGGAGATAGTACCGTTATCAAAATTGCGGTCAATGAACCGGGTCCAGAAAATATAAATCGAACAAGCCCGACTGGTTGGTCTTGGCGATTATCTTGGGACACAGAAAAAATAGAAGGGCCCAAGGGAATCATAGACGAAAAAGGATCACTGTATGAACTTAGCCCTCTCGGTTTCTCGACCCTCAAGGGGTACGACATAAGTACACGAGTCAATGCCGCGAAAGCATTAGAAAGGTCCGAGCAAGAATTAGAAAGTCTACGAACCCAAATTTACACTTTAGCCAAGACCTTCTCCGAAATCAGCCTCAAATCGGAACAGGTGGGCAATAAAAAAGCGGCTCAAATTACAGCACTGGGTCGAATCAATGACACAGACATGGCTTCCGAGTATACCAACTTGGCTAAAAACTTACTATTACAGAAGGCATCTAATCATGCCCTTATTCACTCACGTTTGTCTGCGGAGAATGTGATTAATCTTATCAGTTAATATAATAATGTTCGGAAGAGTAAAAGAATTACAGTTTGTCAAAAATGGCTATTCCCAATTTGGTCACCTTCGTAGTGCTATCGCCTTAGGTCCAAAGGGAATGGGGAAGTCAACCTTCCTGGAAGAAGTAAAAAAGGTGCACTCGGAGAATGAGAAAACATCGGTTGTGATATCACCTGACTCAGGTCAATTTGGGGACCTAACTTCTTTCTTATCTTCTATGGCAAGAAATATTACATGCGGGAAGGAGATACGAGGAAATGAACTCGGTAAGTTTGCCCGCTTTTATGGGTCTCAACTTGTGCAGATTGAATCGACAACCCGAACCGAGAATGACCTCGAAGAATTCAACCACAAGACCGCAGAGCATTTCGTTACGGGACTTGAGGATGCAGTCATTAATTGTGGCATTGATTTAAATAAAATCGTCCCCCTCTTAATAATAGACGACATTGAAATGTTAGATGATTCTATTCATGAATGGTTGAGCAATTCTTTTAACAAGCGTATTAGGAAGTCCAGCCTGTTTGAGAAATGTAGATTTCTTTTTTCCGCCAATCAACTCGAGGAGAGAATAGAAAAGTTCTTTTCGAAGTTCGGTTTTGATAAAATAACAGAAATAAACATTCCTCCATTCACCGCATTGGACTGTGTACAATTTGCAAATTCTAAAGGTTACGAAATTCATGACGGAGAAGACCACAGAACTAAATCTCAAGGTAATCCACTGAAGTTGTTGAATATTTTGAAAAAACCTACTACTATAATTAAACAGGAGGACAATGTTATGAGCAACCTAGACAAAATTGACACACCGAACTTTTCTGACTTTACAGAAAAAGAGCTTAACTATCTCCTCTTTGCATCCTACCCAAGTAAGGTAAATCGTTACAATTTGGAATTCTTCTGTAACTCACGAGATGCGGCATTTTGCTTCAATTGGCTCAAGCGGCAAAAAAATCTCGCTCAATTACAACCGGATGGTGATTTACTAATGATGGATGATTTTCGCACTCAAATGCGGGAATTCCACAAACAAGAAGAGCCAGAAGAAGCGGAACGAATGTCCACTATTGCGACTATAATTGATACATTTACTTCAATATTTCCGAACCCGAATCAACATTGGATACCGGTTAACTTACAATTATTTGACTCCTTTACCAAAAATCTTTGCCGAAAACTTTTTAACGAACTGGAATGTGAGGAAATCATTTCGTTACTCGATCAAAGTGAAAATATTTTTAATGTCACCAACAAGCAATATTCCCTTAACGATGATATAAAACTCGTAACACAACGGTTTATTGAAATCGGTGGAGGAATCCCCAAGGACAATATTATCGAAAATGCGAAAAATGAATGGATTAAGTACCAAGAAGAATCCACCGAGAAGCGTAGTAATTTAGAACAGGAAAGAAGTAATCTTGAAGAAGAGGCATTCGATGCAGAAAAACAGATCATTTCCTTGGATGAACTCAAAAAACAATTATTTGATAACTATAAAAACCCGCCCAGTCAAAAGTCGAAGAGAGAATATTCCTTTAGTACTTCCGTTATTCTAATTGTTATCGGTCTTGGTACGACTGGAGCAAGTTTATTTGTGGAATCACTGGGCAGTTACCATGCCGCTTGCGGTATCATCTTAACAATATTTGGTTTCTTTTGGCCCAATGTGGAGGTCAGGAAAGAAGCAATGCAATCAGCAGGTAATGCACCGAAACTTGCTATTGAGACTCAGCAAAGATCTCTTACCCATCGTATGAGTGGACTGGCCTCACGAATTTCTTCTATTCGCAACAACCTAGAAAGCCTCAATTCGAACATTGAAAGTTTAGATCAAGGCATGAACGCTCCGTATATTTCTGAATAAAAAGTTCGATATTTTTAAATCAGACTAGCCTAGCATCCTTTCTCATCCTCTTGTTGATTATTGATTTTTGCGTTAATGCGCTCTAGATATCCAAAAAATGCAGTTAATTCTGTACTTTCCATTCCCTGCGTAATTTCAGCCTGTAGTTCATTCGCTTTTTCTTTACTAACCAGGTAGACCCTTTGCCCCCTAGTTGTAATCTTAATTATGTTTTCTCGTTTGTCGCACGGATTCTGAAGCAGCACAATATATCCTAGTACTTCCAACCTTTTAACAATTGAAGACAGATTATTTTTATTGGTTGCAATTAAAATGGCTAGATCTTTTTGATTCAACTTTTTCGATTGAGAATCATACAATGTCCTGAGGACAGTATACTGAACCGTTGTAATAGCTAATTGTGATATTTTCTCGCGAAAGAGATAATTCAAACCGAACCAACAACATCTCACTAAATTGGGGAATCTCTTGAATTTCATTGGAGGGAATTTAGTAATAAATGGCAGGCACGAAGGAAAAATGAGCCTTTGCGACTAAAAATACTGAGAATATCAACCATCATAAATCCACTGCTAAACTCAAAAACGATACATTTCTTACTTTAAAAGCATCAAAAGAAAAGTAGCATTCATTTGCTAAATGTCTGGCCATTCCAACCCCAATGGTGCCTTTCAGATTCTTGGAATTCAATATAAATGCGATTGGATTTAACCTCAATCAATTCTTGGCATAGATTTGTAATTATGGAGGTTAGCAGACTTGTTTTATCGGGTGGTAAAACTCCGACATTTTTCATTTCGAAATAAAGGTTGATACCTTCGGCGTCATTACCAAAACTTTGCAATTCGGTTTTTTGGAATATTATCATCACAAAATCCTCAGACTTACCCAAAACATCAGCGATACTCTTAGACAGTAAAGTTGATAAAGAATTCAATAATTCTTTCTTTAGTTCGCAGGCATAGTGGACTTTGAGGAGAGGCATACCCTTTCATCTTATTTGTGACATCGAGTGTCAAGTCTGCACAAGCAGACATCTTCTGTTCAATGAGTAAATAGTAGTAAAAATAAAATATGAAATCCTACCTATTAATTAAAATTGGCGGTCATTAAACTGAAACTTGACCATCAGCAAAATATCTTCGAGGATTAATAAGTGAACTTTAAAACTCTACCCCTGTTGCTTTTTTTCTTTTGTTGCAGTTGTGACGTTACCCAGCAACAAGAGTTGCCCAAAAACGAGATGCCTGAAAAGGTTCAAGATAATGAATTACTTGCTGAATTACCGGTAAAAAAGCCACTCAGAACTCAGGAGAAGAAATCCTCCAAACCACTCCCGGTCGGACAGGACCGAAAAAAATCCTTCCACGATATGGAGTCCCCTACCATTCAAGGAAAAGCAAGGCATGACTACCCTCCAGAAAACCTACTAGAGTAAATATGTCATCACCAGGAGATCCCGTAGAAATACCAATCAATGGAACATTAGACCTTCATGGTTTTAACCCAAAAGATGTAAAGGAACTTGTTGTTGAATATCTAGATGAATGTGCAAGAAAAGGGATTATCGAGGGCAGAATTATACACGGAAAAGGTATTGGAACTTTGAGGGAGATAGTTCACTCGATTCTTAAGGTACATCCACATGTCCACAGTTTCTCACTCGGGAGCTCGAACTCAGGTGGTTGGGGATCAACCTCATTTCTGCTTAAAACTGTCGATTGAAACAGTAAGCCAAGAGTGCCATTATCATTTGCATCGGTGCTTTAATGAGGCGTTGTGGCACTT
>CAJQKB010000095.1 GCA_905478775.1 uncultured Opitutales bacterium
TATCGTGTCTTGAGAGGACGCGGACGGGTATTCTCTTTGCTCACTGGTTCACAGTGGATCGCCACGGGCTTTCATCCCTCGCGATGACAAGATAGAAAATCACTCTCGTTTTAAAAACAAAAGATTTTATCCATAATCCTCCCGAAAGCTTGACAAGAGGGGTACCCTTTCCACAAGTTCAAAATGTGGAAATTATGGAAGCAGTGATTTATGGAATGGCGGGTATGAGTGTGGGCTTAATTGCCCTGGTCATTTATGTGGTGAAAAATAGAAACCTCAAAAATGAGGACTCCAAGGAACTCCAGTTAAAAATAAGTGAGCTGGAGGGTTCCGCACATGCACTGGCAACTGAAAATCGCCTGCAAAAGGAGGAGATTCAACAGGGCCAGCAGCTCGAAGCAGAGTTACGGGAACAGCTAAAACAGGCGGATCATGAAAAAGTGCAAAAGGCGACTCAGAATATAGAGTTAAACCGGAGGCTGGAAAATCAAATTGAGGAACAGGAAAAGATTGCCAAGCAAATGCAGGAACGTTTTGAAAATCTGGCCAATAAAATTCTCGAGCAAAAGAGTGCTAAGTTTACCGAGGCAAATAAGGAAAATATCAAAGCGGTACTCGAACCATTAGATAAAGATATCCAGTTGTTTCGAAAAAAAGTGGAGGATATTCACGAAAAAGATCTCAGCCAACACGCATCACTCAAAGAATTCCTTGGAAATATGCAACAAAGCCAGGCTCAATTGAGCGAGGAGGCGAGAAATTTGACTCATGCACTCAAAGGAGATTCCAAAAAACAGGGAGACTGGGGAGAATTTATCCTCGAACGTACTTTGGAGGCATCCGGTTTAATCAAGGGTCAGGAATTTACGATGCAGGAAACTTTTGATCGTCAACGACCGGATGCCATTATTCGCCTGCCCGAAAACCGGGCCATTGTAGTGGATGCCAAGGTATCCCTGACTGCATACGAACGTTCGATCTCATTGGAGGACGAAGAACTGCAAAAGGGAGCACTGAAAGAACACCTGCAATCGGTAAAAAAACATGTCGATGAACTTTCAGAAAAGGATTACTCCGCAATCGAGCAGATCAATACACCCGATTTTGTACTCCTTTTTATTCCGGTTGAACCTGCATTTGGAGCCGCCTTACGGGAGGATCCTAATCTGTACCAATATGCTTTTGATCGAAAAATTGTGTTGGTGACCTCCACCACCCTGATGGCCACCGTTAAAACAGTGGCCAACTTATGGAAATTGGAAAAACAAAATAAGCATGCTCACGAAATTGCCCGACAGGCTGGAAATCTCTATGATAAATTCTGCGGTTTTTTGACCAATATGGATGATATTGGAAAGGCATTGCAAAAAGCTGCGGAGGCACATGAAAAGGGTTTCGGACAATTATCCAAAGGGAGTGGGAATTTAGTCGGAAGAGTGGAAAAGCTGAGGGATCTAGGGATTCAATCCAAAAAAGAATTACCCGTCTCTTTTGCCCAGTTTGACAAGGTTGATTCAGGCGGGGATACAGAACAGCAGGATGAACTTACTTTGGAAGAAGATCAGGAGTTGGACCGCACTGCCTAAAATCTGCCACCTTACTCCTCCAATCAGTTATTGCGGAGGACGAGTTAGAAAACCGCTTTACCAGGGAGGTTGTTCATCACTCGGAAAACTCTCTGGTTTCCCTGGTTGTCAAATTGGTTTCTATTTCCGGGAAGAGTCGCGGACTCCTTTTTCGAAGAAACCACTTTTCCGGGCAGACTGGCCAAATGAATATAAGAGGGTTGCTTTAAAGACGGCCCTCGAAAGACAGGGTCCTCCTCTTTTGGTAGATCCGGTTCTACGAGGTGAGGAGCTCGGTCCATTCCTTCCATACCTGGACCCCGATTATCCAAAACTTCATCGAGGTGGGCCAGTGTCTTCTCTCGAAAGATCTGCATAGTATCCACTTTACCCAACCCTCGAAGTTCCTGGTTTACTTGTTCAAAGTAACGCAGTGTAAATGCATCCACTTGCGGGTCAAGTGAGGGAAACTCTTTATTATTATCTGCCAACCATGTGGCAAAGGATTTATAAATCTCCTCTATCTTGGCATTGATCAGATCTTTATTAACTTCCTTTCTAGGCAAGACCTGCTTGGCAATGAGATTATTCCCGTGGGGAAGAAACTCTTCGACTGGCTGAATATCGGCAGGGGAATTGAGTCCCGCAGGATTTTTAATCTTTGCGAACGCTTTATTCGGAGGAAGAGATGGGGATAATTTCAAACCCACAATTTCACGAAGTTCCTCCAATCCGACCCGATCCTTGCCCAATTTATCAAGCTGGGTATTAATAAATGAGAGTTGGCCCTTAATCATCCTAGAACCATTACTTGATTTTCCAGAATCCATCTGTGGATTACCGGATTGTTTATAAAAATCTGCCATCGATTCAATGGATCGGCGAATGCGGGTTTCTGCAAACTTACGGGATGCTGAATTGGGTGCGTAATCTTCATTTCCAGGAGCATAATCATGGGCAGTAATCGTATTGTCATCATAGTATTTTCGAATCCTTGCAAGTAGTCGATCTACCGTATGCTTGGACCTGCCATTCAATCGCATTTCCTCTCTCATGCTTCTCTCCCACCCTTCGATATTAGGGGGCGATGAAACCTTTGTACTTTTTATACGGGGTGCATAATAAAACATTGCCGGAGATGCGGGCGGGGAGTTCTGTACAGTCGGGGGGCATTTCTTTTGAGGAACGAATGTATTGTGATTGGCGGGAATAAATCGCGGCACTTTGTTGGCTTGTTCGAATTTTTCCCTAACGGGAGGAACATACTTACCTTTTTGAAAAGATTTTTCATCAATAACAAACTTTCGATTTTGTTTACTGTTTGGCTTACTATAACCAAGCTTAGTACTATCAGGTAATTTTAAACGATTTTCTAAACCCTCTTGAACTGGTGGAATAAACCGAGGTGAATCGGGAGGACTGAAAACAACTGAATTGGGCGAAAACAGGCCGCAACAATCGATTAAGCTATTCGAAAAAAGCTTCGAAGTTACGAAAAAGAAAAGAAGGAGCAAGAGCGACAATAAGAAAAATTGAATTACATTTGTGAATTTCATACTTAGTATAAATACACAAATACTCCACCCGAGCAAATAGTTTATTTAATAATTTAACTTTGTTCGTGAAGTGATTTTCCATTATCCATTAATTATCATTTATTTATGTAAATTATAAATTAACAGACAAAATCTATTGATGATTAGTGCCACCCTTATAATCACGAGTTAGATCTTTAAGAACATTTACAATTTCCCGAGTAGTTAATCCGGTTGCATCCAGTAAATTACGATCAATACCGGAACTCCCTCGAAATGAGGAACTGGAACTTTCTTCCACATTGATCAATAATCCATTTCCAATTCTCGCTAATGCCTGCCCCAGAGGAAAAGAGGTAGAAAACAAATCTTGAACAGAGTCTTCGATAAAGGAAGTGATTACATGATCAAATCCAATATCGGCCAATGCGCCTGCAGTCCATTTCGCACAATCATTTCGATAATCGTCGAAATTATTTCCACTAAGAAATTGAACCTGTACCAGTTTCTCAAATGAGACATGTCCAAAATTGAAAAATAAACCACAAAGATAAGCGTCATCAGCGCTTAAATCCAATAAGTCATAGTAATGTTTAGTAAACCGAGCTAATATAACAGAACGTTTCTTCAGGATTGTCGCGTTTATTCCAAGCAAACCTAATGGCAATTGGAACACCTCCTGGTTCATCGTGCGTATGGCAAGACTCTTCAAGAAACTTAATCCTTTCTTAAATAGAATCTCTTTGGCAAAACCCTCACTATCTTGATTAAATCCAGCCCTACGAGTCAACTTATCCAATAATGACTGATTCTCGGAACACAAATTCAAAACATCCTCCAATGTCGGATCCTCCTTATTGATTAACTTTTCAACCCTTGGAAGTAAAGCAAGAGAAGAATAATCCTCTTGCAGAATAGTTGATAACACTTCATCACCTGTTGCTATTAAGTTCATTTTTATGTAATATTTATTGTTTTTACAATAAACCCACGAATAACTATATAAGTCAAGTTACTACTATTAAAATATGTTTTATTTATTACTATAGTACCTTTTTTCGACTCGTTAATTTAGTATTCTCTAATCAGAATACTCCTTTAGAAAAATTGAATTAACCAAACTACAGAATCAAATTGTGTAAATCAGTATTGCACATATTTTTTTTATTCCGCTACACTCCTACTATGAAATTTCCGCTCGTTTTAATTTTTTTATTTTCTACATTCTCACTCTATCCAAAATCTCCCAATATTCTATGGATAACCGCAGAGGATATGAGTCCTGTACTAGGTTGCTATGGATACGCGGACGCGAACACCCCCCATATTGATGCATTGGCCGAGGAAAGTGTTCGTTACTCCAAGGCTTTTGCCTCGGCACCAGTTTGCTCGCCTTCCCGCTCTTGCCTGATCCAGGGTTCCTACCCTCCCACACTTGGCACACAGCAGATGCGCTCCGGGTTCCCTCTGCCTTCTGGCATGAAAGGCTTCCCTGCCCTGCTCCGCAAACAGGGATACTACACCACCAATAATGTAAAAACAGACTACAATTCAGGAAACTACCAGGAGATTATCAAAAGTTCATGGGATGAGAATTCTGTCTCCGCTCATTGGCGAATGAGGGAGGATAAGAACAAGCCTTTCTTTTCTGTTTTCAACCTAATGACTTCCCACCAAAGCCGGTCGATGGTATGGCCGCATGAACGATTTGAAAAAGAAATTCAGTCCAAACTTAGCACTGATCAGATCCACAATCCGGCAAAAGTCACGATCCCGCCCTATTACCCGGACACTCCGGTGGTACGCAAGACTGTGGCCCGCTTTCACGACTGTGTAACTGCAATGGATAAAGAAGTGGGCGAAATCCTCAGGCAATTGGAACAGGATGGACTGTCGGAGAACACAATTGTTTTCTTTTTCTCCGATCATGGATCCGGGATGCCCCGACACAAACGGGCCCTGCTCGACTCCGGCATGCATGTACCGCTCCTCATTCGGATTCCTGAAAAATGGAAAAATTTCGCCCCTGACCAGCCGGGCTCAACCACTGATCGAATGGTCGCTTTTGTTGATTTCGCATCTACTGTGCTGAATCTGACCGGAATCGATATCCCGTCCTACATGCAGGGGAAACCTTTCTTGGGCCCAGAACAAGTGAAAGCACGAAGGTATGTATTCGGTCACCGTGACCGGGTGGATGAAGTGCGCGACTTGGCCCGCTCGGTCCGCGATCAGAACTTTCTTTATATCCGCAATTATATGCCTCACCTCGGTTACAACCAACCGACTGCCTGGCCTGACCTGGGTGAAATTAGGCATGAATTTTACCGCCTCGCAGACCGAAAAAAGATGACTTCTCCACAATGGCATTTTGCCGGACCCACCCGACCGGTTGAGGAATTGTATGACTGTAAAAAAGATCCGCAAAATCTTACAAACCTGGCCGGTTCGGCTGCACATAAAAAGATTCTTACCCGACTACGCGGTGCACTCAACCAACACCTTAACCAAACACGGGACCTTGGTTTTCTGCCCGAGTATGAAGCCTGGAAACTATTCGAAAACAGCTCAGGTTGGGAGGTGGGAAAGTCGGGCAAAATAGACCTTCAGGCGATAAGGAAAGCCGCATCGCAAGTTGGCCTGGTTGGGGAATCAATCCTGATTGCCAACCTTAAATCCACCAACGAGCTTGTTCGCTATTGGGGTGCAATTGGACTCTGCGCCCACAAAGAAGAACTGGGAAAAGATGCAAAAAAAGCTCTCAATAATGCCCTGAATGATCAGTCGCCCTCGGTGCGAATTGAAGCGGCCAACACCCTTCTGCTCCGCGGGAAACCTGCTCCTGCCCTATCGGTCTTGATTCAGGAGTTAAAGCATGAAAATTTAATCGTGGTGACCCATGCCGCTCGAACCATCGAACTATTGGGCAAGAAAGCCAAAAAGGCCCGAAAACAAATGGAGGAATGCCTGGTTCGGGCCCACAAGATCCGACCACCCGACCTCTCCCCTGTAATCGTACTTCCTGGAGATCAGGATATGGCTATGTTTGTCGGATTTTCCTGCCAGGCATTTTTAAATAAACTAAATCAGAAGTAACAAAAAAAGGTGCCAAAGACCGCAAATAAATTCGAACTTCGTCCGATGGAAACGGATGAATGGAACGAGGTGGCTGAATTGATTCACGAGTCCACAAATTCATGGTATGTGGCCAATGGAAAAAATCCTATCTTCAACGGCCCGCCTTCAGATGCCCTGCTCTTTTGTGAGGTCTATGAGGCACTCGATCCGGGGTGCTGTATCCTGGCAGTTTGCCGAGAATCCGGAAAGATTGCCGGCTCCTGCTTTTATCATCCCCGCACCACTCATGTTTCACTTGGGATCATGAACGTTCATTCAGATTTTTTTGGAAAAGGAATCGCAGGCTCCCTTTTATCCTGGATAACCAGCTTTGCTGAAGAAAAAAAATTGCCTATCCGTCTGATTTCAAGTGCCCAGAATCTCGATTCCTTCTCGCTTTATACGAAAAAGGGTTTTGTGCCATTCCTCAGCTTCCAGGATCTATTCATCCAAGTTCCAGCAAATGGATTATCTCTTGTTGAGATACCCGATAGTGAAAGCATTCGGGAAGCTGTAGCCGAAGATATTGCGGACATGGTTGAACTGGAACTGGAATTGGTCGGAATTGAGCGGGCGAAAGACTTTTCTCATTTCATCAAAAATTCAGAGGGCATTTGGAAAACCCTTATTTCCCGGGACAGGGATGAGAAACTGCTTGGCTTTCTATGCTCAGTAAATCACCCGGCGAGCCGGATAATCGGTCCCGGTGTTGCCCGGTCAGAAAATATCACAACTGCTCTTCTTGCTGCTCAACTCGATTTTTTTCGCGGATTCAGTCCCGTATTTCTGCTTCCAACTAATGCCGCAGAAGCCGTAAAAACTGTCTATTCATGGGGAGCTAGAAATTGTGAAATTCATTTCGCCCAATGCTTGGGAAAAAAACCAACCACGAGAGGTGTTATTATGCCCACCTTCATGCCCGAGACAGCATAAAATGAGAATTGAAAGGGTTTCTTAAAATGGAAAATCTGTTTTCTTATGGCACCCTGCAATTAGAAAAAGTACAGCTAGAAACTTTTGGAAGAAGTCTTTGCGGAAAAAAGGATGTCCTAATCGGTTATGTGATTTCAAAAATCAAAATTACGGATCAAGCTGTTCTTGCAAGAAGTGGAACTGAAATTCACCCAATCCTCCGTTACACTGGAAACCCTTCCGATGAAATAGAGGGAGTTATTTTTGAAATTTCCAAGGAAGAACTACAACAGGCGGATACTTACGAGGTTAGTGCCTACAAACGAACAGAAGCCAATTTCAAGTCTGGAGCAACAGCCTGGGCTTATGTGGCTGCAGAATAAATATTGGAGACTTGGATTAAATTTTTAAAAACCATTTTTCAGTGCAACTGAAAACGGAGCATTAATTCTTCCCATACCATTCCGGGGTACCGAACCAGTCGTGCATTTCTTTATCAAAGGGAGCGACCACTCCTACGGGTTCAGGAAACTCTCCCTGATCCTGGGTCTCCACGATCCAAGTATTCAAAGCAGTACGCATTTGAAGGAGTGCCAGACGATGCTCGGGCTTTGCGGAGCTAGCAAGGTTGTTTATCTCATGCGGATCCGCCTCGGTGTCAAATAGTTGCTCCGGAGAAACTGTGGGAGACATAAGATCAGCCGGTGGGCCCGTTAATTTTCCCGCTGCCATTAATTCACGCATAAGTGGCTTGATCGGAAAACATTTTTCTTTGTATCGGTTCAAAGATGTAAAATGACGATCAGGGTAGTAATTACGTAGGTAATGATATTTCTTTCCCCTGACACTACGGACTCGGTTAACAGTCTCATCTACCCGGTCACGAGCGGAAAAAGCATAGGTTCGCTGAGGACCAACACGGTTGCCCAGGAAAACCCTTCCGTGCATCCCAAAAGGTTTTTTTATCCCAGCAAAACCAAGAGTCGTAGGCGTAATGTCAATTAGGCTGACAACTTCGTCTTTAACCGCACCTACACTGTAATTTGCAGGGGCAGGAAAACCTGTAGGCCAACGGATGATCATGGGCACATGAAGCCCACTATCATAACACCAATGAATACCCCGTGGCTCGATCCGTCCATTATCGCCAAAAAACATAACGATGGTATTATCGGCCAATCCATCCTTTTTCAGGCGCTGGAGCACTTTCCCAATCGTCTTGTCCATACCCGAAACGGAATTCAGGTAGCGAGCCCATTCCGCACGCACAACGGGATGATCAGGATAGTACGGAGGGGGAGTTACATTTTTTACTGTGGCAATCTGTTCATGATGCTTTTCACCCTTCCATTCAACCCGGGGTTGGCGCCAGGTGTTTCGGTCATAAATATCGTATTCACATTCCAGGGTGTTCATCTGAGCAAAGAAAGGCTGATTCTCTTTTAGCTCTTCCCACTTACCTCCATCATAGAGTTTACCCTCATTAACAAAATTAAGGTCAAGTTTTCCTGATCCGATCTCTTCTCCATTCATCGTCTTGAGATTCGCGGTAAAGTATCCTTCATCCCTTAAGCGATGGGTAATGGGCCGGACGCCTGCCGGCAAACGGTAACCATCTTCTCGATGGGAACGCATATTATGTGTATCTGTCGTGGTCTGGTACATACCCACAAAAAACGCACTTCGGCTGGGCGCACATACCGGGGAAGTTGAAAAAACTTTTGTGTAACGCTCTCCCTGGGCAGCGAGCTTATCCAAGTTAGGCGTTTTTACATTCTTCGCCCCGTAGCAACCAAGATCAAGTTTTAGGTTTTCTCCTACAATCCAAAGTATATTGGGTTTGTCCCTTGAAAAAACGAAGGCAGAGGTAATGAGGGAAAAGAGAGTAACACGAAATATATTTTTATTCATTGGTCATTTTTTTATTAGTTTTAACATGGTTTCTCCAAAGCCACGGCCCACCCGGGAAAAAAATATGGTACTACCCAGGTAGTGGTACGGTCGATCGGAACCAATTTTTTTCCACTCTTCAAAATTGTCCCGCCATGTGGGAAAAGCTTCATCCGCTTTTTTGTCCCAGTAGACATCAGTTGGGATCGCGATTACATTTCCCTTAAACTCATTGACCTCATTCATGGATGCCTGGGCGGCCTTCACAACTGCCATATTCCCGGCCGCTTGCTTAAAGCCGTTCTGCCCCATGATACCAATGACAAAGGGGAGGTTGGGTTTGCCCAAGTCCTCACGTACATCCTTGATAAAATTCTCCATATTGTTTGCGTACTCTTCCTCGAAACCATTGTACATATCATTCCATCCCTGAAACCAAACAAAGCCAGAAATTTCATACCCCTGCCCTTGGTAGGAGGGAAATCGGGCCTTGAGAGTAGATAGACAATCCTGCACCTCCCTGATCATTAAACGGTAATAGTAGCCATGGCTCTCAATCACCTCCTTCCTGTACTGGTCGGAATTTTCTTTCCAAATTTGATCGATAGATTTCTCCACCTGTGCCTCCGCTTCTTTTCTAGATGCCTTCGGGTCTTCTTTCTTCAATTGATTCCATTTTTGCTTCACCCGGTTATTATGATCCCTCTTCGCCATACTCATTACAAATTCATCTATTTTTTCATTGGATGGAATCCCCGAACTGGGTGGGCGAAAATCTCGGCCAATGCTTTTCCCTCCCCATGCAGTTTTGATCAGCAGAACCTGTTCGGTAAACTCATCGCCCACGGTGTTACCAAATTCAAGTTCCGGTCCAATTTTCCCTGGTGAACCATAGCCCACAGTTAGGTTTCCCCTTCGGCCTAGGTAATCAATCCAAATATCATCCCGTTCGATATATTCTCCGTCTCTGTGTAAATGGGCAAAAAAGTCTTTGGTATCCGAAGCCAGTATCTGATGATTTAACAATGGATCAATCCCGCCCTTTCCCTCCATGTTTGACTGGCCTGCCAATATGAAAACCTGAATGGGAGCTTTAGCAAAACCCAGAGGATAAAAAATTGTAAATAGAACAAAATACAAAGTTTGCGAAAGGAGTCTCATTCAATCTTTAGTTCAGTTTAAAAGAAATTGACGCAATAAGAAAATCAGTCATTTCTAAATTATGTTTTATCCTCCCAGTAAAAAATTTGTCGTTTAATCTCACATTTTGAAGGCCCTATCTCAAAAAAGTAGACGATGGATTTGGCTGCTTGGAATAACCCTCATATTGTGGTTCACATACCCAGTAATTCGGGTCGGTGTGTTCTTTATTTTTGACCCAATCCCTGAAGATCGGGCTATCACGCTTAACAAAAACCTGATAAATGACGCCAGTGGGTTAAACGAAACCACCCACTCAGGGATCATCCAACTCCCAGCCGATCTTAATCAAAGTATTTCCCTGCTCCAGGAAACCCTGAATCAAGCCACTTTAAAAAACAAAAGAATTATCCCGCTCGGTGCTCGGCACTCAATGGGTAAACAGAGCATTGGAAGAGGTGCCATTCATATCGATCTTTCCAGGCTCAAAGCAATAAAGATGGAAAGTGGATTACTCCATGTTCAGGCAGGAGCGAGGTGGAAGGAGGTTCTGCAATTTTTGGCTCCACTCGGGTTGTCGGTTGAAGTCATGCAGAGCAACGCCGATTTTTCTATCGGAGGAACGCTCAGCGTGAATGCACATGGTTGGCAACCTGATCGACCACCGGTGAGTTCGACCGTTGAAAAAATTACCTTACTTAATGCAAACGGTGAGCTACTCACCTGTTCGAGGTCAGAAAATAAACAGGTTTTTAAACATGCCCTTGGAGGCTATGGATTATTCGGAATTATTCTCGAAGCCTGGATCAGACCGGTTCCGAATGAAATCCTCAGATCCACTCATCAAATTGTTACCTGCGAAAATTTCAACAGCCAGTGGAATAAAATTAAAGAAGGTCCAATCCGGCTTGCATTTGGACGACTGTCCGTGGCACCGGAAACATTTTTCGAACAGGTACTTCTTACAAGCTATCAAACAACCGGAGAAATATCCAAATTACCTGCTGAGTATGAACCAACTCTCAAAACCTCGTTAGCCCGGGCCATTTTCCGGGCCTCCTTAAACAGTAACCGGGGGAAATCATTCCGTCAATGGATGGAAAACTTGATCGGTGGAGAAGCCGGGGGAATCCATTCGAGAGCAAACCTGCTGATCGAACCGGTGCGTATCTTTACCAATAACGATAAAGATAAAACTGATATTCTCGTTGAAATTTTTGTACCTCAGGCAAAATTTCCTGATTTCATTTACTTGGCACGAGAAATAATGCGTACACAGGCAGACAGTCTTCTCAATGTAACGATCCGAGAAATCTCACAGGATAGGGACACGGCTCTACCTTATGCCAAAAAAGATATGTTCGGATTAGTAATGCTATTCACGATTGATCGCACGGAGGAAGCAGAAAAAGCTTTATTACCAAGCGTAAGTGGACTCATCGACATTGCTCTTGCACAAGGGGGCACTTTTTACCTGCCTTATCGAAACTACGCTAATACAAAACAGTTACTGCAGGCGTACCCGGAACTGGAAAATTTTATTTCCTCAAAGAAAAAAGCAGACCCAAAGGAAATATTTGCCAGTGATTTTTATTCCTATTTCCTCCAATCGGCAGATTGGAAAAATGTGATACCTTAACGGGTTTCTTTCAGTGCAGACTCATAATCTGTACCACTCAGTACCTTTTTCAAAGCGGCATAGTCCGATTCTAAAGATTCCTCAAGTACTGAGTAATACAGTTCGGAATGATAATAACAGGTTGCCACATCGGCATCAATTAGCTCCACATCATCCTCCCGAACGGTTGGCATTCGAAGAAGACGACCACGGGTAAAATTCTTTAATTTGAGAATATAATCAGAGGCATTTAAGGAAATTATTTTCTTCATCAATATCGCGTTTTTCAGACGGTTTAAGTCACCCAGGTTTCTAAGAAAGATTACCTGCTTTGCAGCAGTTCCAGGAGTCCGCTTATTGGACTCTAGTAACAAGGATCGCCAGGCTTGATCATCTGGGCAATCCACTATTTTTATTTCCGGCACAGGTTCGTGAAGAAGTTCATTAATTTCAAGGGAATTTCGGTGCATTCGGAAGCACAAACCAAAGGCTTTCCCGCTTTGCTTCTTTGCCAATACAAAAGGAGCTACATCCCGTAAATACTCGGCCAGAAAACGAACTTTTATTCCATCGCCTCTGTCTTTCGACTTTTCGAAGAAAATAAGTTTTTCTACATCCAAAACATCGGATGCTTGTTGCCTTTTCAGCACTTCGTAAATCTGCCTTCGTACCAATGCACCTTCTCCCGGAACCGCATCATGAGCAAATTTTTCATAGGGATATTCGGTTGATAATTGAGGATGATCGGTGACCACTCGATCCACAGCACTTTGTAATTGTTGAAGGCCTTTATTTTCGGTTAAATATCTGAGATCAAAGGTATCTTCTGCACGAATTCGATAAGCGTCTCGAAATAAACGATGTCCAAATTGATCAAAAAGATCGTCATCTTTGGGCATGCCCGCATGTACCGGACTATCTTCGGGTAATACAGAGGGAGTGATTACGATGATAACCTCTCTCTTCTGCCCAGTCTCATTTTTAGAACGGAAAAGAGCACCCAAAAAGGGAATATCTCCTAATAGGGGTACCTTTCTTATGGTCTGTTCTGAATCTTTTGCGATTAAACCACCCACGATAAAAGGAGTGTCATTTGCAATTCGAGCATAGGTCTTAACCTCTCGAATTGATAAAGTTGGTGCAGTGGCAAGAACGATTGAGTCCTTACCCAGCACTTTTTCATCTTTACCGGGAACCCGTGCAGAGACCGCGGCATTGATCTGTAAAGAAACTTCCGTTCCATCGCGATTGATGCGAGGTCGAACCGCAAGTTGGATTCCTGCCACAACATCACGAAAATCTACCGCACTTACATAGTCCTTCACAAATTTTGTGTTCGCAATAGGAATCCTTTCAGAAACATTAATAAAGGCCATTCGATTATCCAATGTAAGCACACTGGGGCGGGACAAGACCTGAGCGGAACCATCTTCAACCAATGCCTGAAGCCGCACGTTGAACTCTCGGAATACATTGGTAATCGTCGCATCAAGTTGGGCGCTACCAGCAGCAGGATAAGCTATCTTCCCCAGTACTAAACTATCGTTTGTACCATCCAGTTTATCTTGAATAAAATTGTTGTCAGATATCCCTTCTCCTCCGCTATTAAAATCCCACTCCACGCCAAGTTGATCTAAAGCTTGGGAGGAGATCTCCAGTACCATTGCCTCGATCATAATTTTGCGTGCAGGTAAATCGATTTGTTCCTGAATTATTCGCCTGACACGACCCGCCTTTTCCGGTGCTGCGGCATCAAAGAAGAGGAGGAGTTCATTAATTGGATCTGTCTCCGTTTTGGGGAAGACTTTTTCGTGGTCAGGGATCGTTTCATGAAATGCAGTTTCAGGAACCGCCACCACGACGGGCAACTGGGTCGGGTCAATCGGTTTTTTCGGATCCCCGATATTGATGCCATAAAAATTCAGTAATTGAGCACAGCGACTGGGATCGACATAGCTCAACCGAATCCTTTCCGACTTCATTTCAATCTCTACACCTCGAGTATTTTCAGCATTTTGTCCGAACAGTGTTGAAACCAATATCAAGAAAAGACTAGTGAAAGAAGGGGAGAGATATTTCCTCATGATGAACTTGGTTTATTCGGAACTGTTTTAGCATGCGGATGACTGGAAGGGAAAAAATCGGTAAAAAAAGTTTGGATCGTACGACCCACTCCAATTTTTTTGGAGCGAGTGATGGATCGCGCTTCTTCTTTTTGAATCTTCCACTTGGTCTTCATAATTCGATCCTGACCGAGGACCATTCGCTCATTGACTAACGACAGGAAATCACCATTCCGACTCGCTAACTCGGCAACCACTTCTGGATCAAAAGCTAATACCACCGAATCAGTAATTGCAGATATTGTTGATAAGCGAGTGCCTTTGTGCAAAACCCCTTCCGCCCCGAAATGAATCCCCGATTCTAATCGTTCCACTTTTGCCCGAAACTCCATGTCGGCAACTTCAATTGAGGAGCATAATAACCCTTCTGCGAGTAAATAAAAAGTATCTCCAACATTTCCTTGGCGATATAAAAACTCTCCGGCTTTTAAGTCTTTTCGTTTCACTTTCTTGAGAAGTGCAAGACAATCCTCCTTGGACAGGACCTCAAATAATTCACTCCTGGTGAGAACTTCGTCAAAATTATCGTCCCGTGCTGATGCAATTAATGGCAAACTCGATGCGGTATCGAAATACAACATTTCTTTTTCCATTGAAGGAGTCAGTCCCGCCCGTGCCAAGTGTTCGATCACACTTTTATTAACCACATGCTTGGATTCCCTGGGTGATATTTGAGCAGGCAGAATAAAAAATCTGACCGCATATCGCTGTCCGGTTGACAAAGCTTCATCGAGAAGGACTTCCGGAGCGGGTTCTACTAAAATTCTTTTACTTCCTGCCACTGACTGCACACCCGACATAAGTACTCTGATTGCCCGATCGGGTGAGACGGAATAATCGAGAATAAATTGAAGATCGATTCGAAAATGAGGCTTAGGCTGCATGTAATTAGTAAGAATTGCTTCCCCCATTTTACTATTCGGCACCACCACTAAGTTCTTGGCAGTGGTCTTCAATCGGGTTGTCCTCCAATTAATCTCCACTACTTGACCCACGATATGAGTCTCTCTTCGGTTTTGGTGAACCATAACCCAATCTCCGATTTGAAAGGATTTTTCAATATGCATTGAAAGCCCTATAAATATATCAAGAATCACATTGCGAAGAGCCACCCCTATTACGATGCTGACCACCCCAGAGGTTGCCCATATTCCTGTGACCGACTGCTTAAAGACAGTGGCCAATATGCCAATCAATGCCACTCCAAAGATACAGATCCCGGTAACATCCTTCGGCAATCTCGGGACCGAACGACCGGATATACCCGCAATTAAACCATCCCAAATAAATACGGTTACCATTCGTTGAACAAGAAAAGCAGTAGATAACCATAACCCGATTTGAGTCCCATACTCGACTACTTGATGCACCACGAGTGAGGCATTTCCTAAAAACCGAGCCAACAATTCTTCTTTGCTGACAATTGAAATAAGAAAAAACAAAAATGCAGATACTGGGATCCATAATCTTGCCAGTAAAAAAACGAGTGGTACTTCCTGCTTAGGCTTTAATTCTTTATCTTTCACTACTCAATTTTCCTTTTTTCCTTTTTCTCGAAAAACCGATTCCTCATAGTTTTTCATTAAGCGTGCCATCATTGCAAATTTTGGTATCGGCACCTGTTCACCATCATGGCGAATCACTTCGAGCATTGCCGAAAGACTCTGATTTACAAACTGATTAAAATTATAGGCTTCCCCTAAATCTGAACAAACTCCCTTTATTTCATCAAAAGTCTGCTCGGGAACCCGAATCGTGATCGTTTTTCCTTTGGCCATCAGTAATAACGAAACGAACACACATACAATTGCATTGCAAGTTTAATATTAATTTTAAACAATTTGTAATTTAATTATTGCAACGCAATACAACTAGAGTGAAAAAAGAATAATTAAATATGTCTAAAAATTACTTGATTGGATATTATATTGTAATAGAATTCTAACAAACACTGTTATTAACAAATAAAAGGTCCTTATGAATGGAAAAAAATGCTTTGAACTGCCCAGTCATTTTTCTCGTCGAGAATTTATGCATGTTGGGTTTATCGGTGGATTGGGATTAACATTAGCTGATTTCCTTAGATTAAAATCACACGGGGCACAGAAATTTTATAAATCAAAGGAAGGAACTGCCAAAAGCGTCATTCATATTTATCTCCCCGGCGGAATGGCCCATCAAGAATCTTGGGATCCAAAGCCCTACGCTCCACTTGAATACCGTGGTCCTTTTAAAAGTATTCCCACCAAAATTCCGGGCGTCCATTTTAGTGAACAATTTAAGGAGTCTGCAAAAATTGCGGATAAGATAACAGTTTGTCGATCCATGAGTCATGGCGAAGCAGCACATGAACGTGGAACCCACAACATGTTTACCGGATATCGCCCCAGTCCTGCCCTGTCCTACCCGAGTATTGGTTCTGTGGTTTCACATGAATTTGGTTCTCGGGAGAACCTCCCTCCTTATGTTTGTATTCCCAAAGTGCCTAATGAATTTGCGGGTAGTGGATATTTAAGTTCATCCTATGGCCCATTCGGATTGGGTGGAGACCCTGCAAAGGGAGATTTTAAAGTTAAGGACCTTACCTTACCAAACGGAATAACCGAAGATCGTTTTAATAAACGCAGGTCTCTGTTAAATACCGTGGACGATCACTTTAGGCAGATGGAGAAATCGGACGCACTCAGCTCAATGGATAATTTTTACAATGATGCTTATTCCTTAATCAGTTCGAAAGAAGCTCGGGAAGCGTTCGACATGAAAAAGGAAAGCGATAAGACCAAAGAGCGATACGGTAAAAATGAAGCCGGGCAAAGGATGCTCCTATCCAGAAGACTTGTGGAATCGGGTGTGCGCTTTGTATCCATGACTTATGGAGGATGGGACATGCATTCTAATATCGAACAGGGATTTAAAAAACAGGGGCCTGAACTGGATAAAGCATTTGCTACTCTTATTTCTGACCTTGATGAACGCGGATTACTGGATAGCACGTTGGTGATGATGACATCTGAGTTTGGAAGAACACCTAAGATTAACAAAACCAATGGTCGCGATCATTACCCCAGAGTCTTCAGTATTGCACTTGCAGGTGGAGGCATTACTCGTGGTCAAGTATACGGATCATCCGATGCATTTGCCACCGCACCGGAAGAAAATCCACTCTCAGTTGAAGATTTGGCAACCACAGTCTACGATCGGTTAGGTATTGTGGCAGATAAAGAATTAATGGCCCCGGGCGATCGTCCCATTGAAATTGTGGATGGCGGAAAAGTGGTCAAAGAACTGTTGGCCTAATTTTCTCTCAGTGCATATTCTCAATTGGTTTTTCCCAATTTGGACTAATTTGCTCACCTTGCAAATTACCTTAATCAGTGCAAGCCCATGAATTTTCTAGTCCGTTTGGTTCTTCCTGCAATAATGTGTTCAGCTTTTTTAGTTCATGCTGCTGAACCTATCATCACAAATGTTTTACCTCGGGGGGGACAAGCCGGATCCGAAATGGATGTTACGATTTCCGGGAATCGCCTCAAGGAGAGCCAAGAAATATTTTTTTATGGGAAGGGCATCACCGCATTCGATGTAAACGCGACCAATGATAAATCCATTCAAGCCAAATTTAAAATTTCCAAGGATGCAGAACTTGGCCAGCATGAGTTAAGGCTTAGAACCAAGTCCGGTATCAGCACTCTTAAAACTTTTTGGGTGGGACCCTACCCTAACCTAGCTGAAGAAGAACCTAATACCTCTATTGAAGATGCTCAAAAAATTACGATCAACCACACAATCAACGGTGTCGTTAAAAACGAAGATGTTGATTACTTTGAATTCAATGCAACCAAGGACCAGAGAATCTCATTAGAAATTGAAGCCATCCGTCTCTCGGGTCCTCTCTTTGATCCATACATCGCGATTCTTGATTCAAATCGATTTGAAGTCGCAACATCCGATGATACAGAACTGCTTCTTCAAGATAGCACTCTCAGCACTATTATCCCAAAATCCGGTCAGTATTTTGTAGAAGTAAGGGAATCATCCTATCGAGGGGGTAATAACTTCTATTACCGTCTTCACATTGGAGGTTTCCCGCGACCTTTAATTGCTTTTCCTTCTGGGGGACAGGCGGGTAAGTTACTCGAGGTAACTTTTTTGGGAGATCCAACCGGCCCCATAAAAAAGAAGATTCAATTACCAAGTAAAGAAAACCTTGGATTTGGATATCGTGTTGAACAAAATGGTTCGATCGCTCCTGCTCCCAATGCAATCCGGGTCTGCGAATTCCCCTCGATTTTAGAAAATGAGCCTAATGATGGCCTAAAAACTGCAAATGTAACTGAGCTTACCCTCCCATTGGCTTTTGATGGAATTATCGAAAAAGAAAAGGATGTGGATTTCTTCAAGTTTAAAGCCAAGAAGGGACAGAAATTTAATATTTATGCCCATGCTCAATCGATTGGATCTCCCCTCGACCCGGTTTTAAATTTATATGATGACAAAGGAAAGAGCATTAAAGGAAGCGACGATGCAAACAATGGCCGTGACAGCTTGATCACCATTACCATCCCCAAGGACGGAAACTATACCCTTCGTGTACGCGATCATCTGTATGCGGGCGGAGAGCGTTTTGTCTACAGGCTCGAGGCCCATCCCTTTTCACCAAAGGTCATTGCATCCATACCCATGTTTGGCAACCGCGATACTCAATCCAGGCAGATGATTCCAGTTGCCCGCGGAAATAAAGCCGCCACCGCCCTGAATCTTTCCCGTAAAAATTTCAGTGGTGAGCTTGAAGTACTTGCAGAAAACTTACCCGTTGGAGTGACCATGCGAGTACCTAAAGCCCCTTCCAGTTTCAATTCCGTACCGGTTGTTTTTGAGGCAACCCCAGATGCACCGCTAGGGCAAAGCTTGGTTAATTTAAAAGTCAGGCACACCGATCCTGCAAAAAATATTGAGGGGAACTTCAACCACAATTTGGCATTAGTTTATGGGCCTCCGAATAATCGAACCTACTACGAGAGTACATTCAAGCACCTGAGCGTGGGCGTAGTTGAAAAAGTTCCCTTCTCGATATTGATTCATCCACCCGCCACCCCAATTGTGCGTGGAGGTTCTATCAATCTGAAAGTGGAAGCGATTCGGGATACCAATTTCACTGCACCTATTACCCTTCGTATTCAAACCCGCCCCCCAGGGATTGGAGCAAAAGGAACGGTCTCAATCGCCAAAGACAAATCAACCGCTTATTACTCTCTTACTGCAAATGGTGGTACATCACTTGGCGACTGGGATATCGCGATTCAGGGCGAAGCAAATAACGGAAACGGAATACAATTAGCCTCCTCTCAACTGACCCCTATTACCGTGGAGGATCCCTATTTATCAATCAAGATAAACATGGCTGCAATTGAAAGAGGTAAAGAAGGCGAAATTATTTGCGACCTTGATATCAAACGTCCATTCGAAGGAATGGCTTCGCTTTCGATCCGTGGGCTCCCTGCATTTGCAACCACCACAGATCAGGAATTTGATGCCAATGCAACACAGGTTATTTTCCCGATCAAAACAGAGGAAAAAGTTCGGGTTGGTATAACCAAGAATTTATTCTGCTTTGCCAAAGTTCCTTTCAAAGGAAATAAGATCACTCATACCGTCGGACAAGGCGGACAAATTAGAATTGATAAACCCCCACCCAAGCCGAAGACGAAACCTAAGTCAGATTTGATTGTGGCCGTAAAAAAACCGGTTGAAACGAAAACCAAAAAGAAGCCATTGAGTAGACTTGAACAGCTCAGGCTCGCGAAAAGAGGAGGGAATTAGGAATCATGCTCAACCGTCTTACTAGTTTTGGTATAATCATATTCTCCATCAGTTCGTTTGCTTTATTTTCCGAAAATAATTCTAATATAAAAGCAGATCTTAACACGCCACCACCGGCGGAAAAATCGATCTCTGTAAAAGTGGAAAATCAGGTACCGGCTGCACCGGATTTCCATAAGCAAGTACGTCCCATTTTGGAAGCATCCTGTATCGAATGCCATGGGGTTGAAAAACAAAAAGGTGATTTACGGATGGACACCCTGGCCAATCTGTTAAAAGGAGGAGATTCAGGCCCCGCAATTGTCCCCGGTAATATTGATGAAAGCATCCTGCTTGAGAGAATTTTTCTCCCCGCGGAGGATGATGAAATAATGCCCCCCGAAAATGGCCCCCTTTCCTTGAATCAGCAGGATATTTTAAAGAGATGGATCATTACGGGTGCAAATTGGCCAAAGGGTGTTCAATTATTTCCCGTTTCCAAGCAGGAACTCGCCCTTCGAAAAAAAGCGGAGTCCAAAAAGTTGGTCAGTTTACAAATTCATCCTAAACAAATCAGTCTATCTACAAAAGAGGATTTCAATTCATTTATTGTGGTAGCCAAATACGATGATGATGTAACCAGAGATGTAACCAAGGAATCCACCTTGTCACTGAGCGACGAAAAGATCGCACAACTAGAAAACCATACCATCTCACCAGTTAAAGATGGCAAAGCCACACTCAAAGCAAGTTTTCATAACCTGAATACTGAACTATTGATCGAGGTCAAAGATGCCCAGGCGGAGAGGCCCGTTAGCTTTAACCTCGATGTAATGCCCGTTTTCTTAAAGGCAGGTTGTAATACTGGATCCTGCCATGGATCTGCCCGTGGTCAGGATCGCTTTATGCTTTCCCTTTTTGGGTATGATGCCAAGGGTGATCATCACCGTATAACCCGGGAACAGGGAACAAGGCGGATCAACTTGGCTATTCCTGAAGAAAGTATGCTGGTGGAAAAAGCCATCGCAGCTGTTCCACACACAGGGGGTAAACTATTTGAAAAAAACAGTGACCATTGGCACACATTGGTCAATTGGCTAAAAAGAGGAGCACCGGAGGATCCAAAAGATATTGCCAAGCCCACCGATCTAGAACTTCTCCCTAAAAGCCTTCTGCTTGAAGGAAAGGGTGCAAAGCAGCAAATGATGGTGATTGCTCATTATTCGGATGGAACCACTCGTGATGTAACTTCCTTGTCCGTATTCCAATCCAATAATGATGTCTCCGCAAATGTTGATAAAAATGGAATCGTTACTGCGGAGAAAAGAGGTGAAGCTTTTATTACCGCTCGGTTTGATGTTTTTACAAAGGGAACTCAGGCCATTGTGATACCGGAAGATTTACAATATAAAAAGCCTTCTCTTTCTACTAATAATTATATCGACAACCTGGTACATG
>CAJQKB010000096.1 GCA_905478775.1 uncultured Opitutales bacterium
AAGGAAGCCGCCTGGAATCTATCTCCGGGTTCAGGTAACGGACAATATGTATCCTTTGTTTCCAAACAGTCTGCAGAATCGGGTGCTACATTGACTAATATTAAACTGGGTCGGGATACTGCCAATTCGAGTTATGATTTTGGTGGAGATATGGGAGAAGTCATGATCTTTACCCGTAAGCTCGGACTTACTGAGGAGCAAATGGTGGAAGGTTATCTCGCACATAAATGGGGTGGAACTGCTGCATTGGCGAGCGATCATCCCTATAAGGATGTGGCTCCGGTATTTGATAATTCACCAAAGCTTACGCCTGTACTTGGTCAGGTTGGATACGACACGGTTACCCGCGATGGACTCTTGGGTGAGTGGTTGTTTGATGACAATGATACGGCTAACGCGATTGCGGACACATCAGGAAATGGGTACAATGGAACCAATGTCGGAGGTACTTTTACATCCGATACTCCATTGGGTACCGGTCACTCCCTCAACTTTTTTGGCGGCAATAATTATGCCTGGGTTACAACCGGTGGAAGTGAAACCGTGTTCGGAAATGATGAAGCTTTTACAGTAGCAATTTGGTATAAGAGATTACCCGATGGTGACTGGGAATCGTTGATTTCGAAACGCGGAGAAAGTAACGGAGGTTGGAAAATAGCTAAGATGAGCACAACAGATATGTACTTCTATACTCGTGGTACATCCGGTGGAATGGAACCAAGGACCACAAATGCAAGTACTTCTATTACACCTGCTGATAATCAATGGCACCATATTGCCGTGGTTCATGGCTATCAGGGAGTTAAGCAACGCATGTATTTTGATGGGGTCTTGATTGACGAGCAATCCCGTTCCGGTACGATTCAGGCTTCCAATGGAAGAGTTCTCGCCTTTGGTGCCCGGGATGATGGAACCACTAATGGAGCTATCCAAGGTGGTGCATATGCCAAGACACACATTGATGATGCCCGTTATTATAACCGTGCATTGGAGGGGTATGAAATCCAAGCCATGACCATTCGATCCAATAAGCTGGTTGCTTATGTGGACACACCCTACAGTTATCAGATACCTGCCACTCAGGGACCAACAAGTTGGACGACTAATGGCACCTTGGCTTCCAAAGGATTAAGTTTATCCAATACGGGTCTAGTTTCGGGCACTCCCAATGCCGCCGGAGAATTTTCATTCCCGATTACAGTGGCAAATTCAGAGGGTAACATGACGAGGACTTACCAAATGAATGTCAAGAAGGGTACGCGTGACTTAACCTGGGGTCAGACCATTGCCGGACTCACCTATGGAGATGCGAACTTTACTTTGAGTGCAACCTCCACCAATTCGGGTGGTATTACCTATGCCTCCAGTGATGAGAGCATAGTTGAAATCAATGGAACTTCCAAAACCCAGCATACCTTGGAGGATGGTTTGGTTTGGTACTGGAACTTTGATAACGACCAGAATGGAAGTTCCAATGCAGTGAATGCAACCATTGGTGGCATGAATGGAACCAAGGGAAGTGGAGTCACCGTGGTGAACGGAAAGTTTGGAAATGCCCTTAATTTTGATGGTTCAACCAACGCAAATAGCTTTGTCGATTTTGGTTCGGGTTCACGGACTAGTTTTGATGGCCTCTTCTCGGTATCCTTCTGGGTCAAGAGAACGGGTAGTTACAGTGGATACGGTCGAATCATAACCAATAAATCAGGCAGTAGCACTCCAGGTTACTTAATCTATTTCTCCACTACGAACGATAGACTTTATGTCAAAGGTACAACCCAATCACGTTACGGAAGAGCGACCAGTAGTTGGACCGCTCAAAATTGGGTCCATGTAGTGACTACATTTAATGCGCAAGCCGCTTCCACAGCACAAAGATATAAAATGTATGCGGATGGTTCATTTGTGACCCAAGGGGACATACCGAAGATCGGGCCGGGTTCTTCTAACTTGATTTTTGGTAAGTCACCCGCAGGTGGTAACCGAATGATTGGTTCCCTGGATGATGTTCGTTTCTACGACCGTGAACTCAGTGGTGCCGAAGCCTCCACGCTTTATGGTTCTGGCAATGGTGACTTTGTTACCGTGCGAACTGGAACAATGGCCAGTATTAAGAAAGCGGGTACGATTACTCTTTCTGGCTATGCTCCTGGAACCACCAATATGTATGGAGCGACTCCAATTTCTAAATCAGTAACGGTTTCCAAGGCACCCCTTACTGTAACTGGGGATGACTTTAGTATTAATGTAGGAAATACAATGCCAACCCTGACTTCCCAGACCACGGGTTGGAAGAACGGCGACACCAACGCATCACTTTCCACTCAAGTTTCAGTTACCACAGATGCATCGAATTCAAACACTGCTGGTACTTTTTATGTCCGACCCGGTGGAGCGGTTTCTGATAAGTATGTGATGACTTATGTGGACGGCCAATTCATTATAACCAATAAGACTCCTCAGTCTATATCTTGGGGACAGGATTTCAGTTCTGCTGCGATTAATCAGATCATTGATTTGAATGCCAGTGCGAGTTCCAGTTTGCCAGTTACCTATGTCGTGAGCGATACAAGTAAGGCTGAGTTGGCGGTAACGCTTCAAAGCAATTTAGATTCATGGTGGAAATTGGATGAGACATCTGCAACCACGGTGGCTGATTCATCGGGTAGTGGTTCGTCATCACACACTGCGGTATTGATTGGAACCGATGGATCATCCAATTGGACCGACCAAGGTCCTCCGGTCTCCAGGCAAGGAAAATTTGGTGGAGCTCTTACTTTGGATGGAACCAATGATTATGGTTACACCAGTGGGTATAAGGGAATAACAGGTAGTACCCGTCGAACCTTGTCGTTGTGGTTTAAAACCTCGACTGCGAATAAGCCTATTCTTCAGTACGGTGCATCTGGTACAGGTACCCTGTTTAAAGTTTCAATTAATGGATCTGGTGCCGCTGTCGTTGACTTAGGAGGTGTATCCATAACTGGTGGTAGTAGTTTAGCCAATGGAGCCTGGCACCATCTTGCTGTAAGTGTTCCTGAAAGTGGGAATTCCGGAGGCGTGAAACTATATGTTGACGGCTCGGCAACAAGTGGAAGTGGAACCACAGCAGTTAATACCAGCAACGCAAATGATTTGAAAATTGGTACGGACGGATCTGCTTACTTTAATGGTCAGTTGGATGACATTCGTCTCTATCAAGCAGAGCTAAACTCCACAATGATTACAAAAGTATATGGGGGTGGAACCGGAGACTTTAATCGTCTCCAGTTAAAAGCCTCTGGTTCGTTTACGGTTACTGCTTCCCAAGCGGGTAATGGCACTTACGCGGTCGCTCCGGATGTTACTGAATCCTTGAATGTCGGAAAGCTTAGTCAGACCATTGCATTCTCCCCGATTACTGATAAGTCGATCGGTGATTTCGATTTTGATCCTGGTGCGACAGCA
>CAJQKB010000097.1 GCA_905478775.1 uncultured Opitutales bacterium
GGCTAAATCGGCCCAAACATGCTCGGTAAGGCCCCCATGTGCTTTCGTTTGAGTCTCTAAAAATGCGAGAAGTTTTCCTTGAGCTTTTTGGCTTGGAGGTTTCCCCGTTATCATCTCAAAAAGACTACCAACCGACTCGGATTTCGTCATCTTTGCCTGAAAAATATTTTTACCCATCATCTTGCATTGACCAATTACAAATGGATCATTCATTAGAGCCAAAGACTGGGCAGGGACATTAGAAACTGACCTTTTCCCTTTGGTTCCGAAAGGAGCCGGTTGGTCAAAGGCCAACATGAAAGGAGAAAGGAAATTTCGGTAAACAGAACCATAAATACTTCTTCTACCTGCTCCGTCTAGAGGCCCATTTTTCTTCCCCCCCCTTCCCGTCATAAAGGCGGTTTTGTAAATAGGAACCGAAGGGCCAAAAAGCTTTTTATCGATTCGACCAGAGAACAACAGGATTGAATCTCTGATGAATTCGGCATGTAGCCTCCTAACTGGCATTTTGTGCAGCAGAATATTCTCTGGGTCTGCCAAGCTAACTTTATTTTTGTCATTGGAAGGATTTAAAGTGCTTGATTGCCGATAGGTTTGAGAAAGAACAATTTTTCGAATCAGATTTTTAACAGACCAATTATTTTCCCTAAAATCATTGGCTAACCAATCAAGCAGTTCAGGATGACTGGGCTCCTGTCCCATTGGACCAAAATCATCTGGAGTCGGAACAATTCCACGGCCAAAGAACTGCAACCATATACGGTTTGCCATTACCCGGGACACGAGCGGGTTATCCTCGGAGGTTAATTGAGTCGCCAAATCCAGACGCGAACCTGTCTGCCCACCAAGGGCGGTGAGATTTCTACCATGGACAGGGTCTCCAAGTTTATGCGGGCTTCCACGGACATAAACATTTCCCTGGAACTCACTCCCCTCTCCCATTGCTAACACATACCGCTCGCGGGGTGTTTTAGAATCAATAACTACAGCTTGTTTCAATATTCCAGCTATATTTTGCTGATTTTCGAATGGAATAAGTCCCTCGCTGTGCAGGTAATTAAGAAATTCATATTCTTCTCCTGAAAACTTGCCCGCATTAATTTTATCGAATGATTTTTCCAGGAAGCTATCAAGGAATTGAGGGAGATTACCTGCCTCAATTTTATCATCCCCCAGTAAAAGAGAAAACCTAGAATCGGGCCTTCTTCCGATTCCGGAGTTGGCAAACCTGACTTCGTCAATTTCCAGGTATGCATCTGTACCTCGATCCACAAATTCAAGATAGGCCCAATGGCCTTTGTATTTTCTGGGCGATAAACTAAACCATTTGAAATCACCGTCGGAATTTGCCTCCTTGATAACAGTGCCGCCAAAAAGTAAACCTGAGTGTTTACCCATATGGTAATTATCAACAACTACTCGCATGAAAGCCTTCTTTGCTTTGGCCTTAATCAAAATTTGATCATGCTCAATTTTAAAATGAGGGGACCGGAGGTTACCTACCCGTCTATTTCCTAAAATATTTGAGGAAAGTACATTCCGATTAGGAAAAAGATTAGATCCGTCGAACGAAATTAATCGGTGCCCTCGTGGTTTAAAAGCTTCACCGGTTATTTTCCAGCCTTTTGGAATTTCCGAAGAAGTAAAATTTGCAAAAGATTGACTGTTTTGAATGAAATTCAGTTCCGCTTTGACCAGTCCTTTGTGTGAGTTTTTTGCACTTTTTTTTCTTTGTAATAAAGATGGTAGATTGGTTCGCTTTCCAAAATGTTGGCACCAAGAAAGGAGGGTTTTTTTTGAAAGCTTATTTTCGGCGGAGACCCTGGTGATGAGAACGTCGGAAGGTAGAGGTGGATCAATCAGTTCAGCAGCAGGAGCATTTGATTGAACAAAACGATCCGCATGAATGTGCCCCCAACCGCCCGTTGCATTATCGATTAATCGAATCTGTGCTTTTTTCCCAAGATATCCGCTTATGTCCCAAGATTTTGGCGTGAAAATTTCATTATTCGACCCTCGGGAAATTATTTTCCTACTTTCTTCTATCCATAATTCAACACCCACTTTCTCGATAGCTCCACCCGCGATTAAAAAATTCATAAATCGCTTGGTGATTATAAACTCAGGCGAGAACAAAGAGCCGGTTAAATTGTCGCCGCCAGTGAGTAACGAGCCTGCCCAACCCTTTCCGTGGTAGTTAGTTACTGGGTTGCGACCAGAGGTCTTGGTTTGAGGACCTGTACCAAATGCTTTCCCTTCAGGTTTCCATTCCAAGAAATTGGTCTCAAAATCTCCTAAAACCTCACCATCCCAAGGATCATCATCCGTTGGAGCAACTTTTTTGGTTTCCATAAGTTTCGATGAGACATTCCAATAATCGCTTGGTTTTACGGATTTAAAACCAAATTTTTTAACGCTCATAAAGCCTTCTTTTGTTAGGGAAAGAAGTTGCCTTGAGATTTCCTCCCTTTTGCCGCCTTCATCTAAAGGGTATTCCTGCCTGTTACTACCCTGCATAAAAGCTGCCAGTGAGTAGTAATCCTTTTCTGATATGGCATCAAACTTATGATCATGGCAGCGAGCACAACCAATTGTTAACCCAAGAAAAGTTTTCCCAAATACATCCAATTGATTCTCCATTCGGTCAGCGTTATCGACTTTTGAATCTGTTGGTGCATGAACTGCCTCATGAAAATACCAGTAACCAGTGCCAATGATGGATTCATTGAATTTTTTCTCTGGGTGAATGCGCGGCGAAGAAATCAAATCACCTGCAACATGCTCTGTAAGCAATTGATCATAGGGCAAATCATGATTAAATGCACGAATCAAGTAATCACGATATTCGTGAGGGTTTTCCAATGGGTAATCAAATTCATGTCCGCACGTCTCGGCGTAGCGCACTAAATCCATCCAATGCCTTGCCCACTTTTCTCCATAATGGGGAGATGCGAGTAATCGGTCGACTACGGTCTGAAAGGAATCATCAGATTTATCCGCTATGAAATTTTCGATGTCAGCTAAACTCGGCGGAAGGCCCGTCAGGTCAAAAGTCACTCGCCTGAGCCAGGTTCTTTTATCTGCAGGTTTGGAAGGCAAAAGACCTGCATAAGCAAGTTTTGCACGAATCAATTGGTCAATTGGGTGTAGCTTTTTCGCGGATTCAGCAACCGGAATACTTGGAGGAGTAATGGGTTGCCAGCACCAATGAGAATTTCTTCGCTTCTCCAAATTGAAGGACTTTCGTTTTTTGGAAGATGAAAAAACTGGAACTGACTCGTCCGGCCAAGTCGCTCCTTCTGCTATCCACCGCTCAAAATCCTGCACTACCTGCTTGGGCAATTTTTCTTTGGGCGGCATGTGAAAATCCTGATCATCATAACGGATTGCCTGGACAAGAAGAGATTCTGCCGGATTCCCCTGAACAATCGCAGGACCCGAGTCTCCACCCTGTAAGATCAATTCAATGTGATCCAAACGCAAACCACCCTTAATCTTAGATGACTTTGAGCTATGACATTCATAGCATTTTTCTGACAAAACAGGGCGAATTTTTGATTCAAAAAAATGATTCTCATCAGCAAATAAACTGATGGGGAGAATAGAAAAAAATAAAAATCGCAAATTCATTTAAAATTGCAGCCTGTTATCTAATTAATAGTCGGAAAATAAATCAAAGTGTCAATTAGTCTTGTTCTAGAATTCGAAAAAAAATTTAAATACGCATGCATTACAATATATGATTTTAAACAAAAATCAGAATAGGACAAATCATCTGTATAAAAAACATCATCTGCAAGAATTACTAAAGCTATATTACACTACAGGCACTAAATTAAGAATGCATATCCTTGACAAAAGCATATCTTTTTTTGACTTTTAACTACAAATTATTTATGGAACACTTTTCTAAGCAGGTCGCAGATGCAAGGCAGGTTTTTATCGGCTTTCCGAAAGACAAACCCGAATTCTTTTCGTTGGTCAGTGTTGGTTTTGAGAAGTGCCTGCCCGACTTCTTGGTTGAACGGGATTCTTATCCAGAAATTGGCAGGTCAAATGCGAACATAGAATATACAACCATCGAATTTATAATGGCAGGAAAAGGAAAGCTCAATTTGGAAGGCACCTGCCATCAGTTATGCCCAGGTTCTCTATTTAGCTACAAAGTCGGAAACCATCATAAAATATCAAGCTCTCCAATCACACCAATGATCAAATATTTTATGGTACTAGCTCATGCCCCTGATATTGAAATTGATTCTAAAATCATCAAAGAAGAACTTAACTTTGAAAACATTCGGGATCATAGTGAAATTGTTGATTTATTTGAATTGATTCTGGGCAATACAAATGCACCCGTCGATAACGGTGTTTCAATTTGTAATTTACTGGCTCATACCGTTGTCCTTAAAATTTCAGAATTAGCTCAAGTAAATTCAAAAAAACAGGTTCGTGCATGGGATACATACAACCGTATTCATCAGCATATGCGTAAAAACTACTTTCGGATCAAGACCGTGGATGAACTCGCAAATGAACTGCATATTGATCCGGCTTACCTGTCACGTGTCTTTCGACGATTCCATAACCATTCACCCTACCGGTTCTTGGTTAGATTAAAAATGAAACATGCTGCCTCTTTATTGCTTTCATCAAGTAGATTGGTGAAAGACATTGCATTTGAGCTTGGTTTTGAAAATCCTTTTCATTTTTCAAGAACATTTAAATCAGTTTACGGAGTATCACCTGAAAACTTTTTACAAAATAAATAATATCCTCTCCAAATTTTAAAACCTATGGAATTCAAAATAATTATTGAGTATTGCCCTGGTTGCAGATGGTTACTGCGCTCGGGTTGGATGGCACAGGAATTACTCTCCACATTTGAACAGGAAATTGATGAGGTTACCCTAAAACCAAACAAGGAAGTGAGTGGAACCTTCAAAATCACTTGCAATCAGGAGTTAATTTGGTGCCGAAAAATTGAGGGTGGATTTCCCGACATTAAAGAACTCAAAAAAAGAGTCAGGGATTTCATAAATCCGGACAAAGAACTCGGACATCTAGACCGTTCCTGACGATCTTAAAATTTAAATCAAAAGATTTCTATTTTTTAAGACTTTGAAATGCTCCCGATAAATTCTTCAAAACTCTCGATTCCAGCTAGCTCATTACTTGCCTTCAAACATTGATCCTCCGATACCAAACCAGTATTTTCTGCCAAAAAGAGAATATACTCCACCACCCTTTTAGAATAGAGCAACCTGCCTTCATCACTAATTGAATAAAACCTTTCCCTTTGTTGATACCCTTTTGGGGAATGATCACCGAGTGCTTTCTTTTCAGGTGAACCCTCAGCGGCTAAAACATATAGGAAATTATATTCAAACCAAAAGAAGTGCTCCGGACTGGGCTCCAAACTATGCAACAGATTCCTGCATGACTCTTCACTTGCCATCGCCTCCTCCATTTTTTCATTTCCAATCGTTAACTGGACAAATTCACGGGCCATTTTCATTTCAGTCTCGTCATTTGAAAAACAGCTTTTGGAAGCTAATTCCACCGTAAATGCATACCAGTCTTTCCATAAAGCCTGATCCTGAGAAT
>CAJQKB010000098.1 GCA_905478775.1 uncultured Opitutales bacterium
AATTTTCTGTGTCCACTGCTTTGCCACCAAATGGAAGAGATTAATGTGTAGGGTGTTTTTCTATCTTTTTGCAATTTTTCATCTGACCAGCAGGCAAGGGTGTTTAGTCCCCACGCTCTCAGGCGATCATGTGTTCCCTGATTGACCGTTTCCTCCCATTTTTCTCCGAAATAACGCCTATAGTTTAAAGCTGGGAAATTCACATACTGTCTTCCTCCTGTTTTTCGTAACCCCGTCCATTTTAGGTAGTCCTTCTCCCCGGGGATGTAGTTAAAAAAGGACGTGTTCGTTCTTTTGGGAATGGCGAGTGTTTCGGCACGGTTTCCGGTTAGGCAAGGGCCGACAGAAAAGAATAAATAACCATCCGGGTCAATCAGCCACCATTTTCCATCGACTTTTTGAGTGCGGAACCGACCGGTTGCTTTCATTTTCGGACCATCAATCCATCCACCGAATTTACTGAGTCTCTTATCCTTGGCTTCTTTTTTAGCTTGTTTGAACTCTGATTGCATCGTGTCCCTTGCTTCCTCTAGGTTATTCGCTTTGCCTGGCCAATGAATGGCACTGACTTGTCCAAGTTCATCGAGATAGGGAAGACTTTCCAATTTTTTATTAATCTCCTTATTATTTTGCCAACCTAGAACTGGTGCACCAATGAGTATATTGATTTTCCCGGAAGAGGAGGTTAGATCCAAAATGATTTCACGGATATCTTCCGGAAAGAATCTCCTCCAATGTACGCGATGACCATTTGGTTTTGCGAGTTGATCCTTAAAAAGATCCGACCCTTGATAGCGATCTTCAATCATAGGAAAGGGGAACCCCAAGGTGGTTTTTTCCCAACTCGGAGCTACCGCAAATCCAACGGCATGGTGCGACCAACTCGTAAGGTTTCCATTGTTCAATCTTCCTTCAATGGTGGTGACGCCTTGTTCCCAGTTTTGAATGGGAATGCCGGCAAGTTTGTAACCACTGATATCCCATTTATCACCCGCTTTTGGACTCAGTGAAATCCTCATGGGGCTTTTCCCTTCAACCTTCCATTTACCTCCCCAATTTTGGACTTCGTTTCCCTTGGGTATTTTAATCTGACAAAGCAGATTTGCTGTGGGTGAAAAAAGTTGTTCGGAATGGATTTTGGGCTTCGTATGATTCTTTTCTACAGTTTCTAAAAGAAAAGGGTCGGTACTTCTAGATGAATTTAAAATTTTCCTCAGCTCTGAACTCATTCGTTTTACCCGATTTAGTTGAGATTTTTCTGCAATCTGGTTTTGGCTTTCCATAGGATCATTGGCGAGGTTATACAATTCAATGGGTTTGAGATCTTTGGTGCATATTAATTTCCATGAATTTTCCCTCACGGACTTCTTTGATTGTTGTCCATGATATTTGCCATTGTTTGCCTGAATAAGAATGGACGAACGGGTATTTTCGTCCTTTTTTCCAAGCAGAGTTCTTAAAAAGGACTGACTGTCTAAACCATCAGATATTTGCATCGGCTGAAAAGTAATTTCAGCAAATGTTGCATAGAGATCCTGCAGACCAATTAATGCATCGGAAAGGGTACCTGATTTAATAGGTGAATTTTCTTTCCCATTCCCCCATCGGGCGATGAAGGGAACCCGATGGCCTCCTTCATATACCTGTGCTTTACTTCCTCGAAAGCCTGAATTGGAATTGTGCCCGCCTTTGTGCTTTCCTGGAAGACCACGGGATAAACCCCCATTATCGCTGGTGAAGATAATCAGTGTGTTTTCCAATTCACCATTCGCTTTGAGAGTTTCAATTATTTTCCCTAGGCTAATATCAGCTTCCACCAACATATCCAGATGAGAGTCGAGCGATGCACCTTTTACTTTTTCCCCCATCAGTTCATCAGGAGGCGTATGGGGAACATGACAAGACTGGCTCCAATAATACATGAAGAACGGTTTTCGTATTCCATCTGCTTCATTTCTTTCAGAATGTCTTTTCAGAAAAGATAATGCTTTTTTGGTTAAAACCGGACCCGCCATGGACGAATCCCAATCGGGTGAACCAAATCCATCTGCCTCAATGACTGAATTGCCGTAAGTACCCGTTTTCCACTCCCTGAGCTTTGCGGCATCGCCTACAAGTATTCCATTTTCAATTGCGATATAAGGAGAGCCCTGAATCCCTTGAGGCAGTTCATAGGCATAGTCAAAGCCAAGGGATGCAGGTGTGTTCTCAACTTTGCGCCCAAAATCAAAGTCTTTGAATCCACCCTTCATACTAAGTTTGGGTTTACCCGTTGATTTACTGAATACTTTTCCTCCCAAATGAACCTTTCCGAGAAAGGCAGTGTGATAACCCACTTTTTTCATTAACTGTCCAACAGTTTGTTGCCCCCTCAAAACCTGAGATGGCATATTAAATAACCAGGTGCCGTTCGAATTTCTTCCACGCCATGGATAGTTCCCTGTCATAACACTGTAACGCGTGGGAGCACATACGGCGGCTGGTGCATGGGCATCAGTGAAAGTGATTCCTGCAGCAGCTAATTTTTCCAAATTGGGCATCGATACCTTGCTGTTCTTATTGTAAACCCGGGAATCTCCAATTCCCATATCGTCCATCAGGAAAACAAGAATGTTGGGGGGAGCCATCATTCCTCCTAATGCAAAAGAACAGACAACAGGAAGTAAGCTGATAATGAGACAGGCTGTGCTATGAAACATAATTAAAAATGGAACCGAAATTGAGAAAGCCCGGTATCGCTCATTTGCAAGTACCGGGCTTTTATAAATTATACTACCCTTACTTTACCGGCTTAACCGATACAATGTAAGTCATCAAAGTAATCTTGGCACCTTCCTTCTTTTTAATCTTGGCCTTAAGCTTGACTTTCTTATTGAGCATATCGCCTACTTTTTCCTTCACTCCGTCATTGAAACCGTAGTACTTCTTCTTGTCTGCGTCATCTGTGAAAATAACGGCTCCCTTATCGTTTTTGATAAATTTACCAGTGGCATCAAGTGTTTTGGCTTCTTGGGCAAATCCAAGGTTTGCAAAAAACGCTCCTAGGGCAAGAAGGGCAAGTAATGTAATTCGATTCATTTATTATTTGGGTTATAGGTTTTATGTTTGGGATTAAAGATCTTTCACCCCTTGTTTTTTTTATGGGCGTGAAATTCTGGCCAGGACAACATGCCATCATTATTGCTATCGGCCGATGGATTCTTTTTTAAGTATGAGTTTTTCCAATGTTCATT
>CAJQKB010000099.1 GCA_905478775.1 uncultured Opitutales bacterium
ATTGGAAATGCTTTAACTGGAGTTGATCCATACATAGTTGCCACAATTCGGCTTGGATGTGCATCCCTCCTATTCTTGCCCTTCCTCATAACACATGACATTTCGGTGCGTGACCGCGGGCGTCTCATTCTCTACGGTGCAGTCCAGTTTGGGTTAATGTACAGTTTATATATGCGTGCATTTTACTATATCCCCTCTCATCTAGTCGCTATCTTTTCGATTTTAACTCCTGTTTATGTTGTTCTGATAAACGATATTCGTCAGCGAAAGTTTTCCTGGCGTTATCTACTCGTTGCAATTTTATCGGTTTTAGGAGCTGGAATTATCAAAGCAAAGGAACTCCCAAGTGGTGATATTTGGATCGGATTTATGCTAATGCAAGGGGCTGGACTCGCCTTCGCATTTGGCCAGGTGGCTTACCGAGACTGGAAGTATAAGAATTGGCAAATTAATGACCGTAATGTGTTTTCACTTTTAACGATAGGAGGTACTATATGTGCCGCCTGCTTTTCTTCTTTGTTTACGGATTGGAGCACATTGGAAATCAACCTAGAACAATGGAAATCAATTCTCTACCTCGGATTTATAGCCTCTGGCTTAGGTTTTTTCCTATGGAATAAAGGGGCAACTCAATCGAATACGGGAACTCTGGCCGCTTGTAACAATGCAGTGGTTCCACTGGCAGTTATTTGTTCGCTCTTTTTCTTTGGAGAAATCAAAAATATTGATACGGATGCACTCTTAACATTGTTCGCTGGTTCAATTCTCATCTTTGGAGCAGTGATAATTGGGCAAAAAATATCCAGAAGGAAAACCTAAAGATTTTCCGAAGACTTATTAAACAAAATCGCAAATCGATGTTACCGAATCAATTCGGCTGATACTCTCTGATTAGGTAGTAATTAACAAATAAACTACCCCAAGGGCCAGTTGGATAATTGCATAGGGAAGTGCCACTTTTACAAACCCGGCAAAAGAAAGTTTCAATCCGTATTTATGAATAATGGTAACTGAAACCAAAGTGGATGCTGACCCGATTGGGGTAATATTACCACCCAAGTTTGAACCAAAAATTACCGCCCACCAATAAGGACTGTCCGGATTGGATGAAATTTCGGGCATCGCTCCTAATATCTTAGCCAACATGGCGGCAAGGGGAATATTATCGGTTACCGAACTGGCCGCGGCTGAGGCGACAAGCAGGGCAGCTGGACCCGCTGAATCACCCAGCCCCATAATGGGCATGAGCCAATCACCAATTAGGTTAAGCACACGGGCATGCTCCATTACATTAATTACCGCAAATAAGCAGACAAAGAAAAAGAGTAAGTCCCAATCAATTGTCTTATAAAACCGATCCGCTACTGACTTGTAGCGAACGAGCATTATGCCAGCAAAGGAAAGTGCCACAAAGCCAAGTCCGAGCTCGTTGACCACAGGCAATTGCGAGGTCATGGCAACAGTTCCAATAAACACAAAAGTCATAATGGCTCCAAAGCGGAAAAAACCGGGCGACTCAATTCCTTCGTTCTCATCAAATCCAGCCACCAAATTCTTAGCGGAAGTTTTTTCTTCCTCGGTTTTAAGTGAACCGATCTTGAAAAGCCTGGAACCAAGCCAAAGGGTAACCACGGTGGCAATTACCACATAAGGTGCCGCTTTCAGGAAGAAATCAATAAATTCAATCCCCGCCGTTTTACCCACAATAATATTGGGCACTGAAGAAATAAGGGTGAGCAGTCCTCCAATGTTGGTGAGTAATCCCTCCACCAGAAGAAAACCCAGCAGTTTTTCTGATTGATTGAGTTTTTTAAGAGAGACTCCAGTCAGTGAACCCACGATGATCATGGCGGTAACATTATTCAACACCGCGGAAAAAACCACTGTCATTACCCCGTACAGAATAAGTAGGCGAAGAGGATCACCTGAAGAAAGCTTGGTTAATTTGACCGCGACCCAAGTGAAGAGTCCGGATTTGCTTGTAACATCCACAAACAGGGAGGAACCAAGTATGATCGCGATGACTTCCCAATCCACGCCCGGAATATAAACAGGCAGAGAAATTTTGTGTCCACCAATGACAAGATTGCTAACATCTGTAAACGGAAGCAGATTAAACCAGGCACCGAGAAAAAGGGCCACGACAGAAAATAACCCTACAATCAAAGACTTTTTAGCGTGAATCTTTTCCTCCAAAGCGAGGCAGAGAATCATACACACCAGCAATCCTAGAAAAATATATGTCACTCCCGGACTGACAGAATGGGCAGAGGAAGATGCCAGGAAATTCGGTAATATACTCACAATAAAAGAATGGGTACGGAGCGAAGTTCAACCGCGAGAGGATGGGCCATACCATGCATCGCTAATTGATCATCCTCTTTGGCGTGCATAACTAGAAGATCGACCTCTCCCTCTTCAATAAGTTTTCGATAATCCTCCAAACGGGATCCTAATTGAGCCATGCACTCAACTGAAATCCCAAGACCGGCACGTTCCAAACCAGACCGAGCAGACTCGGCAAAATCTTTGGCATCATTAAGCAGTCGGGCAAGCAGAGTTTCCTTGGCCACGTCGGTATCAATATCAGGAATCTTTTCAATCGCATCAAGATAACGGTCAAGGGTAACCTTATCTTCAATATGGCTCAGTAAAAGCTTCCCCCCTTTGGGAGTGAAGGCAGATGCATATTTAATGAGGGAACCTTCCCCGCACATATGACCTGACACCGCCATTACTTTTTCAGGAGACTTTTCCAAAAGTTCAGATGCATCATCCCGATCCGGGTGGGGTAACACAAGAACGGGTGTGGTGGTTACCTGGGTAAGAACATCCAAATGTTCACCTAGGCTGTATGGCCACCTCCACGACTCACTCCTCAGATTACGATAAGTGAGGAGCAAGTCCGGTTGGTACTCTTCGACTTTACCGAGCAACTCCTTAACGGATTGAAAGTCTTTTTTGGAAAGCACCTCCCATTTCGTTTCACCGGGAAGAAGAGTCTTCTCAAAATACTTACGTACCGAGTTTAAATACAATGTGGAATCGGACTCTTCCATATCGGTGACCAACAAAACCTTCCCTAAGGATGGGCTTTCATGAAGATAGATTGTTTTGGCGGCTGCCTTAAAAACGCTTTCGAACTGGTCAACTGTACTCATTATTTAATTTTTGACCATACCATCGACAGGATGAAAGTCCTACAACTTAAAAAATCAAATTTTCCTTAAGTACCAATCAAGTTTGCTTCAACCCGAAATGAATTTCCATTCCATTTTTGCTTTTTCAATGTGGCAAGAAGTTCATCGATCATTGGTTGTATCGGCACTTCAATCGTGGGCAAGGCATGCTTAAAGTAGGGAAGAGAATCTATTTTATCAAATCCAAGCAGGTTAATATCTTGGGGAATAGATAACCCTGCATCCTCTAAAACAGCGGCCATGCCCTGGGCAATCCGATCCGAAGAGGTCAGAATAAAATCATAGTGCTGCTCTCTGATCCTGGGAAGAAGCATATGAGCAAGCTTTTCTCCAATCAGAAAAGGGTTTTGGTCCAATTTGTCACTTTGGGGATTGGGATAAGTATCCAATCGATCAAAACTCTCACAAATCTTGCTCATCTGTGTTCCAGCTTTAAACAGTGCAAAAATCTTGTCGTCCATCAAAATTCGGGTCTTCTCTGGGACAGTAAAATCTTTAAAAAACTGGGTGTATGCTTTTTCCTTAGAAAATCCGATCAGTTGAGAACCTCCCCGGGTCAGTTCTTTTTCAAGCGAGTCTTCATGAATCCCAAAAGGAAAATTGTATATAATATTGGGCACTACCCGTAATAATTTGAGAATCGATGGGTTCTTCAAATCAACCTCACAAAAGTTGCGGGTCATCGGACTGAGTAACACAACCAAACTTTCCACTCGCTGGCCCATCAAATCCCGTAATCCTTCGGCGAGTCTCCCCTCCGCACTTATGTGCATTTCAACTGGAATTCCTTGGTCTAAAAAATGGTGATTGAGTTTTTCAATCGCAGTCAAAATATGGGAATATAAAGGACCATGACAGAGTATTCCCACTTTTTTGCGACTGTCTTTTTTGAGTGAGACTGCAGTCCGGTCCGGTACGAAGCCAAGGTCATCCATCGCTTTCTTAATGCGTTCGTATGTAGCCTGCGAAATTCTCTTCTCCTTCCACTTCTCGTTTATAATTGCGGAGATCACCTGTCTCGAAGTCCCTGTCTTCTCTGCCAATTCAGCAGTTGAATAATACTTTGCCTTCATCAATTAACCAATCATACGAGATTTTATACCCCGCAGAAAGAAGAAAATCCGCCATCCACCGCCGCCACGGTTCCAGTTACGAAAGAAGCGGCGTCCGAAAGTAGATAATGAATGGTTCCGTAAATTTCTTCCTGCTCTCCAAAGCGCCTGAATGGAGTTTTGTTGATGACCTGCTGTCCACGCTCGGTAAATGAGCCGTCCTCATTAAGCAAAAGAGCCCGATTTTGATTGGAAATAAAAAATCCCGGGGCCACTGCATTCACGCGGACTCCATCTCCGTACTTTAATGCCATTTCGGTCGCCATCCAACGGGTAAAATTATCGATTGCAGCCTTGGCGTTGGAATATCCCAAAACCCGTGTCAAGGCCTGGCCCGAAGACATAGACGAAAAATTAATTACTGAACCCGTGCCCTGTGCCTTAAATGCTTTGGCAAAAGTAAGTGTCGGCAAAACCGTACCCTTAAGATTTAAGTCCATCACCTGGCTGTAGTCGTCTATATTAAGGTCAAAAATTTCCTTATCCGGGCCAATAGTCGCACCAGGCATATTTCCGCCCGCCCCGTTGATCAGGGCATCGACCCGACCAAACTCGTTCATCACTTTCTCATACCCCCTATTGAGCCCATCTTCGTCAAGTACATCAGTAGTCACTCCCAGGCAATGCTCGGATATCTTTCCCGCCTCTTCCAAGACTGCATCCACTTTAGCCTGATTCCTTCCGAGGTAAGCCACTTTGGCACCCTGCTCCTGTAAATACCTTGCAGTTCCTCCGGCAAGAACACCAGTTGAACCGGTTACCACAAAAACTTTTCCGCTTATATTAAATAATTCTTTCATAGGAAATAAATAGTTGAGATTTACCTTACCACCCGGGCTCCACCACCCCCCATTACTTTTTCCACATCCGCAACAGTCACCATGGAAGTATCTCCCGGTGTTGTCATCGCCAGAGCCCCATGAGCTGCTCCGTAATTTACTGCCTGATCCCCATCATGCCCCTGAAGAAATCCATAAATTAAACCGGAGGCAAAACTGTCTCCGCCGCCGACCCGATCCATAATCTCTAGATCCGGACGATGAACCGCCTCATAAAAATTTCCACCCTGCCAGCAGATCGCACCCCAATCATTCAGTGTGGCCGTCTTCACGGTACGCAGCGTGGTCGCAGTCGCCTTAAAATTGGGAAACTCGGTCACTACCTGGGTGATCATTTTCTTAAAACTATCCACCTCGATCGTAGAAATTGCTTCGTCCACACCTTCCACTTCAAATCCGAGACAGGCAGTAAAGTCTTCCTCGTTCCCAATCATCACATCCACATTCCGGGCAATCGCACGATTCACTTCCTGGGCCTTTTCAATCCCACCGATCGATTTCCAAAGCGATGGACGGTAGTTCAGATCATAAGAAACCACGGTTCCGTATTTCTGGGCAGACTGTACCGCTTCCGCAGTAACTTCTGCAGTGGACTCGGACAACGCCGCGAAGATCCCCCCGGTGTGAAACCAGCGAACACCCTGGTTTCCAAATAGGTCATCCCAGTCAATATCTCCGACTTTCAATTGAGAGGCTGCAGTCAGTCCACGGTCGGGTACTCCGACCGCTCCGCGAATACCAAAACCGCGCTCAGTGAAGTTTAGCCCGTTCCTTACCTCCCGTCCGAGTCCGTCATAGGGAACCCAACGAACCAGCGAAGTGTCCACACCACCCTGCAAAATAAAATCCTCTATTAATCGGCCGATCTCATTATCCGCAAATGCGGTAACTACTCCCGTGTCCATTCCGAAGCATCGGCGTAATCCGCGGGCCACATTGTACTCCCCTCCCCCTTCCCAGGCGGAAAAATTTCGTGCCGTTCGTATTCTGCCCTCACCCGGATCGAGACGAAGCATAATTTCACCGAGCGAGACAAGGTCGTAACGGCAGTCAGATTTTGATTTAATGTCGAGACTCATAAATTAATTTCCACTTTTTTCTAAGGCACTTAATTGCCAAGGTTCCGATCCGCACTCCTTTGCAATCAAATTAAATTCTTCAATTTCCTTTTCCGAAAAAAGCAGTCCCCCTGCCTCTTCGGATAGCTTCGCAAATTGGGCCTCAATCTGCCCGGGAATAATACATTTTTCATTCCCTTCCCCTAAAATATCATCAAGTACGACTTTTATATTTTCAGACTGATTTCTTCCATGCGCGAATGCCCCGCTACTCAGTGCTTCCGGATGGATAACCTGAAAATAAAAATTAGGGGTGTGCTTATCTCCATCATTCAAATGCTTGCTCCGTAGCGTGGGCTTGGACGCACCAATAAACCCGGCCACCAATTCATTGATCAATGATAAACCATACCCCTTATGAGCACCGAAAGGTTTAAGAGCGGCGACCTGATGGGGGTCTGTGGTTTCATTGCCCTCGGAATCAACCGCAGCACCCGGAGGAAGAGACTTTCCTTCCCTCTTGAGTTGTTGAACCCGCCCCATTGCAATGACCGAGGTCGCCCAATCAATCACAATAGGAAAGCCAAGTGCCTCAGTGGTAGGAAAACCCCAGGAATGGGGATTCGTACCCAAAGTCGGACTACTCCCCATGAAGGGAACTACTTCCGTAATCGCAGCCGTGCAATTAGTGTAGGCAATGTAGCCCTTCTTGGCTGCCTCCATTACATAGCCACCACCCCAAAGATAATGAAATGCGTGATCCACCGAGATTTGCCCAATCCCGTATTTATCTGCCAATTCGATGCAGGCATCCATTGCTTCATAAGCCGTAGCCTGGCCCAATTTATACTGACAATCCCAAACCTGAGAGGCTCCAAAACGACTCTCCTTTTTAATGATTGTAGCCGATGGTTTGCATCCCCCCGCTTTCGATCCAAAAAGATCGTCCAAGTGCAATGCTTTTAATGCATTGTGCGTCCGTATGCCGTGATGGGTGGCGTAGGAAGAAAAGCGAGCCGCGGCATCACACTCCTCCTGGTCAAAACCTCGGTGAGCATAGGCATTTTTAACAAGGGTATTGTGAGTACCCTCGGGTACTATGTAAAACTGTTCGTCGCTCTGGTTCATGCTTCTGAATGAGTGTGAAAATTTCGATCAAGTGTGGTTTATTATCGGCACATCGTTTGCCTGGGCAAGTGGTTTCTCACCCTTCAAGGCAAGAATCAGATTCTCCGCCGCCATTCCTGCCTGTCTTTGTACGGACTCATAGGTGCGGGATCCGATGTGCGGAGTGATCACTGTGTTTTTCGCCCGTAAAATCGGGTGATCAGACGGAGGCGGTTCAATATCGAGAACATCCGCACCATAGCCGCCCACCTTTTCGCAATTCAATGCATCGGCAAGGTCGCTTGAATTGACAATTTCTCCGCGTGCACAGTTCAGGATAATTACCCCGTCCTTCATTTTTAAAATACTTTCCGCATTAATCAAATCTCTCGTTTCATCGGTTAAGTTGACATGCAAGCTGACCACTTCCCCGGCATTCAGTGCCTCTTCAATATTTTCGCAGCGTTTCACATTATACTCACGGGCAAATTTTTCGTCCCAATAAAGATCAAACCCGACCGCTTTCATTCCGAATGCCTTCGCCCGGATTGCGACTTCTTTACCAATCCGGCCCATTCCAATGATGGAAATAGTTTTTCCCATAATTTCATTTCCAGTCAATCGTACCCACTCGCCAGCCGCACAGTAATTTGCTTCAGTAATTAACTGCCTCGACAAAGCAAGAAGCAGAGCAAAAGTATGTTCCGCCACTGTGGTGTGGTTTACCCCGGGGCAAAAAGTAAGCGGTATTTTTTTCTCCGTAACATAACCGACATCAATCTTATCCAACCCAATTCCATACTTGGAAATCACTTTCAAACGGGGAAGAGCCCGGTCGACTACTGCCTTAGTGATTTCATCATCCCCACAGATAAAGGCGTCTACATCCCCCACTAACTCAAGCATCCGGGCTTCTGTCAACGGGCCCCTTTCACAGAGGAGTTCAAACCCGGCTTCACTGAGTTTGTCGTGATGGGGTCCGGGTGTGTCTTGAAAAGAAGTGGTGGTAAGCAGTACTTTCATAAAGATATAGAATTTTTAAACATAAAGGCTTTACACGAGTTAAGCCTGGTGTCAATTTAGTTTAAAAAACTCAGTAACTCGGTCCACCACCACTAACTCTTTTTACTATGAAATTTTGCTTCCTCGTACTTTTCCCGTTTGTTACCTCCCTTTTCCTTTCTCCATTGGGTGCCGAGAAGTCCAAACACAAATGGGTCAATTTGTTTAATGGAAAGGATTTATCCGGATGGCACAACCCCTATTCCCACGGTGAATTTAAAGTGGTTAAAGGAGTGATCGAACTGATCGCGAATAAAAAATTCTTTCTTGCCTACGACCAAAAATTTAGCGACTTCATCCTCGAGGCAGAAATAAAATTGCCTGAAGGAAAAGCGAATTCCGGCTTTCTTTTTCGCTCCCAAAAAAGGGAGAATGGAAGCATGTTCGGATATCAGGCAGAAGTGGACGGTTCCGACCGTAATTGGTCCGGTGGTTTATACGACGAAGGTCGGCGCGGTTGGATTCATCCGAAAAAACCAATCATAAATCCATACAACGACGAACATTGGAAAAAGGATAGGAGTGGAGCCTTTAAGCGAAGTGATTGGAACCATTACAAAATCCGCTGCCTGGGGGAGCATATTCAAATTTGGGTAAACGGGGTCAAGACCACCGATTTGAAAGATTCAACTGATGCCAAGGGATTCATTGCGATTCAACACCACGGTGAAAAAGGTCAGGTGTACCGCTTTAAAAATATCAAAATCCTTGAACTCTGACCCTTCGGTCTATTGAAGAGGTACAACTTACAAAATGAAATCTTTTAAAATTGGAATTATTGGTGCGGGCGTGATCGCTGATTTTCACGCCCAAGCCATTCAAGCCATGGAGGGTGCGGAATTAGTCGCCGCCTTTGCCCGTAAGGACGAAAAAGCAAAAACATTCGCGGACAAATACGGCTGTACCGGTTACTCCGACCTAAGTGAATTCCTCCGTCATCCTGATATGGAGGTGGTCACCATTTGCTCAGTCAGTGGTGCCCATCTTGATCATGTCACCGCAGCGGCAGAGGCGGGAAAGCATATCATTTGTGAAAAACCACTGGAAGTCACCACCGAGCGAATTGATCAGATGATCGGGATTTGCGAGAAAAATAAAGTTTCTCTTTCCGGTGTATTCCCACGTCGTTTTAATGACTCCACTTACATTTTCAAAAAAGCAATCGAGGAGGGAAGGCTTGGAAAAATTGTGCTCTGTGACACTGCAATTAAGTGGTGGCGCTCTCAGGAATACTACGACAGCGGAGCGTGGCGCGGAACCTGGAACTTGGATGGCGGGGGTGCCCTGATGAACCAGTCGATCCATACGATCGATCTCATGCTTCATTTATTGGGGGATGTAAAATCTGTATCCGCCTCGGGCGGCTTGGAAGCACACGAAGGAATTGAAGTGGAGGATGTGGCCGTAGCAATTGTTGAATTTAAATCCGGAGCTCGCGGAGTCATCCAAGCTTCCACCGCCTGTTTTTCCAACACCGGGCTACCTGCATCCATCCATATCTGCGGGGACCAAGGATCTATCATGATGGTGGACGACAAATTTAGCGTATGGGATTTGAAAAATCACCAACCCGCAGATGAAAAAATTCTCTCCGAACATGGAGTGTATGAAAATACATCAGGGGCTGGGGCAGCGGACCCCAAAGCGATCGATTTTCTCTGGCACCAGCGAAATTTTGAAAATGCACTCCACGCACTACGTAACGGTGAGAAACCCGAAATCGACGGTACGGAAGGCAGGCGGGCAGTTGAATTAATCACCGCTATTTACCAGTCCATGAAGAACGATGGTGCTAAAATCTCTCTCTAATGTAACAATTTAAATTATGTATTTAACCGGCATTGCGGACGAAGCGTCCCAAAATATTGAAACTCAAATGGAAGTGACCCGACAACTCGGATGGAACGCGATTGAATCTCGCTTCATCAATGGGAAGAACATTCACGATCTAAGTGAGGAAGCATTTGATCAGGTCTGCGAGATTCTGGATGGAAGCGGTGTCCATATTAACGCCTTTGGGTCTGCCATTGCCAATTGGGGAAAAGATGTACGTGACGACTTTGCCATTACCGAGGCGGAGATCAACCGAACTATTCCCCGGATGAAAAAATTGGGCACCCGCTTTGTTCGGGTAATGAGCTATAAAGTAATTGAAGGGGTCGAGTTAATGGCGAAGGAACGTATCAGGCGCCTGCAACTCATTCTTGATGCATTTAGTGCTGAGGGGATTACCGTGGTGCATGAAAACTGCATGAACTACGGGGGAATGAGTTGGCAACACACTCTTGAACTTATCGATGCCCTCCCGGGTATAAAACTGGTATACGACACCGGAAATCCTGTATTTAACCGTGACCGATCGAGAGAGGGAAACCATTGGCAGGACCCTTGGGAATTTTATCTAAATGTGAAAGACCATATTGCCTATGTTCATGTCAAGGACTGCCTCAATCCATTACCAGAAAATGGAAACAAGGAAGTATATACCTATCCCGGAGAGGGACAGGGCCGTGTATTAGATGTGATGACTGACCTGATGAAAAGCGGATATGACGGGGGAATTTCGATCGAACCTCACCTCGCCGCGGTTTTTCATGATGCGGATTCAAACACAGGATCCAAGGAAGATCCGATTGAAATTTACCTCAAATACGGCAGGCAACTCATGGGCATGCTTGATTCCATCGGATATTCTCACCAACCCTACCAACCCTGAACGCACTCGTATGTGCATTCACGAGTTCATTTAGTTTGTTCAAAGCCGAACAATTTTTGTGAATATTCCCGACAGGCTCCTCGTGGAGGCCTTTTGGGAATTGGAAAATAATTTGAACTCGGAAGTCTTTGCAGACTGCAGCGACATTACTTCGAATTCGAATCAAGCGAGAGAACTATACATCAATTTTCGGGCAATGCACTTCATGCTTTTGGAAAAAAACCAAAAAAGAATGATGCTGCCCAATTGATACGAACCGAGGAAATCTGGGATCAAATGAAAAAGGAAAGCCGAGAGAACGGTCCTATTTAACTTCGTAAAATTCGATGGTGGTGAATTTACGTGCTCCACTTACCCTCGCTTTTAAAACTCCATTAACTACGACAGCATCCGAAACCTGCAATGTTATAGAATTTTGATCACTTCCATCTTTCCGACTGATGTCCTTGGTCACAATATTGCCTCTATACTTAGTTCCTTCCCTGAAACCCTCCCCACGGAAATCGTTCATGGAATGATCATTGTTATAGTGCACCCCATTTTGAATGGTAGAGGGGATGGCAATTTCAAAGGTGCCTTTTCCATTCGCACCTCCTGAGTAAACTAAAACAGTAAAACTATTTTTAGTCCGATTATAAGACGAAATTTTGTATTGTTCCTTACCTGTCATACCATTTCCAGAAACAAGAATATCATTCCCATCCTCCCCTTTAATCGCATGACGGATGACCTCATCCGAACCACCTGCAAATTGAGAATACCAACGCCACACGTAATAATGCAGATGGTTGGGATCGCCCGGATTGATGTAATCTTCAACCGTGAATGGTAACCCCTTCGCATCATTTTCCACTGGTTGAAAAGTATCATCCGATCCACCCCGTAAACCAAGCTTACGGGTGACAATATCCGGTCCTCCGTCATTGGATGGAATCACCCATTCGGGTTTTAGTTTCTTCACTCTTCCATTATAATCCACCCGCTTGACCAGTCCCATCGACCAACGGCTTGAATTATCGCACCAGGGCATGTTCACCGTGTTCAAACCACGCTCCAACACTTTACCAAAAATGGTCACTGTCTTATCAAACGCATCGACCTCATTTTTAACGCCATCTCCATTTACATCATGGTTATTGGAGGAATTATCCCATACAATCCAAGACTCCGAAGAGAGAACTGATTTCGATAAATAATTCGCCTTATCCAATTTAGAGCGAGCCAAATCATACTGAGTCCAGCAATTGGGGATGATCTTGCCATCCATTTTGCCATATCCATTGGAGTGGTCCGAAATATTCAGATTTAAAGCATCCACCACATCCATCATTTCCTTATTGGCAATCAATTGATTGTAGTAATCATCCACCGCTACTGCGCCCACACCCTTTAAACCTTCACGTGCCCCACAAGGCTGGCAGGGAGAAGTTCCCGAAGTCGATATGATGACAGGTGTTTTTGGCTCTGCGTCGTACACCTTGCGAATCGCTCTTCCACCATTGGTGAAAACCTCGTTAATAATAAAATTCATATCCGCCTGGTTCATCATGCCCTGCAGGTTGACCTCATGATAAAGCTGGAAGGCATCTACCCTACCCTTAAAATGTGTTGCCATTCGCTTAGCAAATTCAGGATATTCCCCCACCCTCGGTTTCCAGGCTCCTGGTTTCCCCGATTCGGACGCCCATCCCGGACAGTGCCACATTACCAATTCCGTTTTGACTCCCCGTGCTACGCAGGCATCCACTGCATTTTCAATCGCTTTCAGGTACCCGGAAATATTATTCTTATAATCCGTGTGCTTCTCAGTCGGTTCTGCCGCATTCCAACTCACCCAAAACTGTGCATAACTACTATGTTCAGAAATCAGGGGTCTATTCGCATCATTCATATCACACCCGTTCAGACCGAAAGGTTGCCAGCGTACTCCGACATGAACATGATCTGTAGTCCATGAATAAGGCTTAACCGACTCTTTCTTTGCATTTGCGGCATTGGACTCTTTGAGAAGTCCCATTGAAGAACAAACCACAACAAGAGCGTAAAAAAGGAACGAACGAATAGACATAATATTAGTAATGTTAATGTTTGGGAGGGAGTAGCTTAAAGGCTTACAATAGTAAATTGATCACGACCAATAACAAATAAACATATTAGCAAAAATACCAACTCGAGTGAAGCTTAAAACCTAATAAAACCCTATAGCATCTACCTATTGTAAAAGAAAAAGTTTGTTTCTCGAACGAATCACAAACTTCGTCAATTCAAGTTCCAAACGATTCATCATCGAAGATAGTGAAGAAAGAAACAACCACCATGAAATGAAGTATGTTATTACCATTCAACCACCCGCAGGAAAGGCTTACGGAGGAGGGGTTCGTCCGAATTTGGCCCAATTTCACCTTGATGAGAAATTAGCACTCAACAGCCCCTTGGCTAACACCATCATTTTAATATCACGAATCTAAAAATGTGGTTTTCTTTCAGGTGGAAATGATTGAGGTGACTACCAATGACCAGGAGGGAGGGATTATACGCATCGATAAAGAGTACAATGAGAAACTGAAAATACAAAAAAGAAAAGACGCCCTTCAGGCAGGTTCAATCTTGACCATACAAGAGGAGCAACCCATTCGGCGGTATTGGTTTTGCCGAAAAGAGGGCCTACAAGTCCATAGCGGGTAGTGACAATTGGAAAAGATCGGAGAAGAATCTCGAAATGAAAGCAACTAAACCCTGTTGACTTAATAAAATCTGACTCAAAATCCCGATAAATTCTTTATTGGCTCGACGGAGTCCAAGAAGTGGCAAATAAGGTATTTGTTTATTATTTCAGTTCGGTTCATTCCTCAATCAATTCTCATTTATTATCATCCTAAATCACCGTGCATCAATCCGTGAATAATCCGCTGACTATCCTCAAGCAGACCTACGGTTATGGTCAGTTTCGGGGGCAACAGGCAGAGATTATTGATCATGTCGTCCAAGGGGGAAGTGCTTTTGTCCTGATGCCCACTGGAAGTGGAAAATCACTCTGCTACCAAATCCCCTCACTTTGCCGGGAAGGAGTGGGGGTAATTATTTCTCCCCTGATCGCCCTGATGCAGGATCAAATCACTGCACTTGAACAGCTCGGTATTTCTGCAGGTGCCATTAATTCCGGGATGCCTTATGGAGAGGTGCTCCGGGTCAGGCAGAAGCTGGAAAATAATCAGTTAGATCTATTATATGTTGCCCCCGAACGTCTGGTCATGGAGGAATTCCTTGAATTACTAGATCAGGTAAACATTGCCCTCTTTGCGATTGATGAGGCTCATTGCGTATCCCAGTGGGGCCACGACTTTCGCCCGGATTACACTGCCCTTTCCCTTCTCGCCAGGCGGTTTAAGGGAATACCCCGGATTGCCCTGACCGCCACGGCGGATAAGGCGACGCGAAAAGACATTGTCGACCGGCTGAAACTTGGGGATGGAAAAACTTTTGTTGGCGGGTTTGACCGGCCGAATATTCACTACTCCATTTTAGAACGAAATAATCCGAAAAAACAGGTTTTTGATTTTATTAAAAACAATCACTCGGGGGACAGCGGGATCATTTACTGTATTTCTCGGAAAAAAGTCGAGGATATGGCCGAGTGGTTACAGGGAAAGGATATCAATGCCCTCCCCTACCATGCCGGTCTGACTCCCCAGGTAAGGAGCCGAAATCAGGACCGTTTCCTGCGAGAAGACAATATTATTATTGTCGCGACTATCGCATTTGGCATGGGGATTGATAAACCCGATGTTCGTTATGTTGCCCACATGAACATTCCCAAATCAATTGAGGCATATTACCAGGAAACCGGACGGGCTGGACGCGACGGACTGCCTTCCAATGCCTACATGATTTATGGAATGGATGATGCCGCCATGCAGCGAAACTGGATCGAAAACTCGGAGGCCCCGGATATCCAAAAACGTATCGAAAATCAAAAACTCAACGCCCTACTCGGGTTGTGCGAGGCCGCAATCTGCAGACGGCAAATACTGCTTGAATATTTTGACGATACCGGTGAACCATGCGGAAATTGCGATACCTGTGACACCAAACCGGAAACCTTTGACGGTACTATTGCAGCCCAAATGGCTCTTTCCGCAGTATTTAGGACGGGACAAAGATTTGGCATGGTCTATGTGGTCGATGTATTGATGGGTAAGGTGGATGACCGTATCCAACGATTTGGACACGACAAGCAAAGCACATTTGGGATCGGGGATAAACTGAGCAAAAACGAGTGGCAGAATATTTTCCGACAGTTGGTTTCGCAAAACCTTCTCATGGTCGATGTCAATGAACACAATGGAATCAAGATTACGGAGAAAGGATTTCTTTTTCTAAAAAAGAAAGAAAGTGTCAACTTTCGTAAATTGACAGAAAAGCAAAAAGCCAAAAAAGAAAAATCAGGTAAAAAGTCTAAAGTCGTGCTGGATAATGATCTCGATCAGTCACTCTATGAAAACCTCAGAACTGCCCGTCAGCAAATGGCCAAAAAGAGACGGGTTCCCGCTTATGTTATTTTCAACGATAAAACTTTAATTGAACTCGCCCAAGCAAGACCCCAAAGCTTTGAGGAAATGCTCGGTATTAGCGGGATTGGTGAAGCAAAATTAAAAAAATTTGGTCAAACCCTCCTCGATGTGATCCTTACTGGCTAAATATTGCACCGGCATCATTAACAGAGGCTTGCTTGGCCTTTGAAGTAGATTAAAACTACCTAAACTCCCACTCCACCACTGATCCCTTTGAGTCATCCTTGGTTATTAGTAATAGGGACATGATTCTATGGAATCGTTCAATTATTAAATATTTAGAGCTTTTAGTTACCGGAGTCGAATGTGTTCCTAAATCCTGTGTATTCATTTTGAGAAATTTGTAAGATAAAGGGCTAATTTAAGAAATGCTGTAACTTATTATTTATATACAACACCACCTAACTTACTAAAATATTTTGAGATAAAATCTGCATTAAGTACAATTCCTAAATAACATGTTTTACAATTTAATAGATCGGCTCAGAAACAATTTAAACTTAACCCCCGATGAAGCTTTAAAATCAGATTTTATAAAAGAGCTCTGCTCGGACCTGATTCACGGTCATGTGGTTATCGTAGATTCTAATCGGAACCAAGTTTTTAAGATCAAGGATGACTCGCAATTTACAGATTCTTTTTAAACCTTCTCTTTATGATCTAGTACAATTTTCAATTTTTCAAAAATCCCAGTCAAATCATTATTATTTAGCATTTTAAAAGTCAGGTTCAGGGAGGAATTAAATTTAACTTGATCACCCTGCTATTTGATACTTATGCATAGTTTATATTTCAAATTTAAAACCATTTCATCTATCCAGATAAAAAATAAATTATTTTTATTTCCGTGTAAGAAATTCAAAAAAGAAAACATTACTACTATATGTTTAACGATTTAATTGACAGATTTGGTTCAAACTTAGGTTTGAGCCCAGAAGAGGCAATGAAGTCAGACTTAGTAAAAAAACTTTGCTCCGCTTTAGTTCATGGGCAGTTGGTTGTAATTGACTCGAACCAAAGCAAATCATTGACATTTGATTTAGAAGAAATTCAACAGAATTCAACTGAACTGCCTAACGAATGAGCCGGGTAAAGTACCAAATTAATTAGTACTGGGACTCAAATTTATTCCCGAAACCACCGATCTCTTCAAGACATTCTTGTTTAAGAGT
>CAJQKB010000100.1 GCA_905478775.1 uncultured Opitutales bacterium
GCAAGGGGAACATCTTCTGTGGTCCAATTAATCGTTCCACCCATCAACTGAAGAACTTCTCTTCCATCCACCATGGTTAAGAATTTCTCAGTAGCCGAACCACTAAAGTTACGCATGGTAACAAAGTCATCGTACCCTACCCCCCTTGTTGTGTGCATACCCGCAACATTACGGAAAGAATCAACCATCAATACATGGCCATTAAGGCTAATATCTTCTGGACGGATTACATGAACAGATGCGGGATTTTTCCAATGCTCCTGTTCGTATCCTAATACACCACGGATGGGAGTGCGGGAAAGATCGAGGAAGTCTAAATCTAAAAGTCTTCTTAGCTCCGCTTTTTCAAAGGGGGATAAACCTGAAGAATTTGAATCGCCCACAGATTGACCGTTCAGCAAATTTGCAAATAAACAAATTAGAACTGAAAAAGTACGGACAATTATTTTCGAAGGGTGAAGCAAGGGATTTTAATACCGCATAATTTACAGCATTATGACAACAAAAAAATCAGAAGACAGAGTTAAATCGAAACAAGGGGAGAGTTATTTATGCCCCCACTACCCCAATCATGGCTTTTAAAATCGCGTTCCAAGTCGCAGGATTTTCGAGCGTTGAATTGGGGAACATGCATCCATCCCAGCAGATGTGTTTGATTCCACGATCCTGAAAATCCTTAAGCCAATACTGTGAACACCTGGTAATATCTAGCTTTCCGTTGGAGTCATCTGCAGGGCAATGCTTACCGGTTTTATCATGATCCCCGGCTCCGTGCACTTCACCATCGTTTTGCGCAACATGAAAATCAATTGTCCATGGACGGAGCTTATCAGTCATTTGTTCATAAGCCGCGTAAAATTCGTCCTCGGTGTAGCCCTCTTGTAAGAGAGCATGCTCAGATGCATTATACCCCATAAGGTATAAATAAGTATGGGCTAAATCGGCTTGAAACCCTAGTGTTTCAGGCATTCCGACACCTTCGAGCAGATCGAGCATATCTTTCCAACTGTGCATGCCTGCCCAACAAATTTCTCCTTCCGCGGCAAGTCGTTCACCATGATCGGCGGCAATTTTCGCAGCCTTGGTAAAAGTATCGACAATTCGAGCCGTTCCCTTGCCTGGATTTGCCTTCCATTGCTCCACTCCAAATTCAGCAGAATCGATCCTGATAACGCCTCCTTTTCTTGCTCCATGCTCGTTGAAGACCTTGGCAATCCGACAAGCCATCTTGACTGCGTCTAAAAACTTCTCCTGTTGTTCATCCGTTCCCATCGCGGAATCACCCACAGTGCCTGGCCAAACGGGTGCGACCAAGGAACCGATATCAAAACCCTTGCTGACAATGAGGTCGGCGATACTTTTTAATTCGTCATCACTTGCTTCAGGATTGGTGTGGGGAAGAAAAAGAAAATAATCAATCCCATCAAACTTTCTGCCATCAACATCTGCAGCAGCGGAGAAATCCAACATTTTTTCCAAACTAATTGGAGGTTCTTGCCCTTCGTCATCGCCTTTGCCTACTAGACCTGGCCACATTGCATTGTGAAGTTTTAAAGATGATAAGCTCATAAGTTGTTAAGTTTTTTGATAATGGAAAAGCAAGAATCCAATAAATTCCGAAAAGATGAGCAACAATAAAAAGAAAACTTTTATATTTCTCCTATTGCGACAGAAATAAAAAAAAGCTAATGTAATAAAAATTATAACCAAAACAGATCATGAAATTATTAAAATTATTCCCCATCTTATTACTTTCAACTATTCTTTTAGGCGATTCCTATGCTGCAAAAAAGAAGTTAAGTCCCGAACTGGAAGATCTCTTCCAGGGTCCCTTACTTGACTCCAAGGGAAAAGAAGTTTCAAAAGATGTACTGGCCGGAAAAACAATCGGATTATATTTTTCTGCCCATTGGTGCCCTCCCTGTCGTGGTTTTACTCCCAAACTGGTTGAATTTAGAGATTCCAATAAAAAAGACTTTGAAGTCGTATTTGTAAGTTCAGACAGAAGCCCCAAAGCACATATGGACTACATGTCAGGTTCGAAAATGAAATGGTATACCATGCCCCATGGTTCGGATGCAGCAAATGCATTAAAAAAGAAATATGAAGTACGAGGTATTCCTTACTTGGTAATTGTTTCACCCAGTGGAAAAACAATTTCCAAAAATGGTCGTAATGATGTGAGTTCAAATGCCAAAGGAGCGATCAAAGACTGGAAAAAGAAGTCTTAATTCTTATTTAATAGAACAAATTAGCCTGCCTGTCATGGGCAGGTTTTTTTAATGCAAAATACAAATACAACTCTCAAAATTTCAGCAAGGGACAATCTTCTAGTAGCTCTAAGCGACCTGGCACCCTCTCAACAAATAACTACCGACAGAGAGCCGATTACCTTGTGTGAAAAAATTCCAGCCAAGCATAAGTTTGCCGCGACAAACCTTGCTGTTGGTGATTTGGCCTTTATGTACGGCGTGTTAGTGGGAGAGGCGATCAAGCCAATTATGGCGGGCGAACGAATCAGCACAGAGAATCTCGTGCACCGATCCGAAGATTTTAAATTAACTGAAGAAAAAAGTGACTGGACCCCACCTTCTACAAAGATTTGGGAAAATAAAACCTTTCTTGGCTACGAAAGAGCGGACGGGAATGTAGGAACAGCCAATTATTGGTTGGTCGTACCGATGGTCTTTTGCGAAAATGGGAATATTGAGATTTTAAAGAACTCAATGACCAAGGCACTGGGCTTTGACAAAAGATCTCAATATGAGAGTTTCGCACAAGATTTGGCATCCGCATATCAACGCAATGATTCTCCCCAATCGGTGACATTGGGAAATGAGGAACTTAATCGCCCCTCCCCTATTTTCCCTAATGTAGATGGCATTAAGTTCATTACCCATGGACTTGGTTGCGGAGAAACGAGAGATGTTTCCCATGAGCTTTGTGGATTACTAGCGGGGTATGCATGCAACCCGAATGTCGCCGGGATTACCGTTTTAAGTTTGGGATGCCAACACGCCCAGGTTTCTATTATGGAGGAGGAAATATCAAAGCGATGTGCAGATTTTGATAAGCCTTTTCTTGTATTCGAACAGCAAAAGTACCCATCTGAAAGGGAAATGTTGGAAAGAGCAATTCGTCAAACTTTTGAGAAACTGGCCGAAGTAAACCTTCAAGAACGGGTGGCCATGCCTTTATCAAAATTACGATTGGGAATGGAGTGCGGTGCTTCCGATGGATTTTCCGGAATTTCTGCCAACCCATGTATTGGTCATGTGGCTGACTTGACCGTGGCGTTAGGAGGGCAGGTAATTCTTTCTGAATTCCCGGAACTCTGCGGAGTAGAGCAGGAAATTGTAAATCGTTGTAAAACGCGCGAGATCGGAAGTCGGTTTATTGAAATCATGAGAAATTATGAAGAAAGAGTAAAAGAAGCAGGATCAGGTTTTCACATGAATCCTTCGCCCGGTAATGTTAAAGATGGCTTAATTACTGATGCAATCAAATCTGCAGGTGCGGCAAGAAAAGGAGGAACATCGCCAATAATCGATGTGCTGGATTACCCAGGATGGGTAAATAAAAATGGACTCTCCCTCTTGTGCACAGCTGGAAATGATGTCGAATCAACCACTGCAATGGCAGGTGCGGGTGCCAATTTAATTCTGTTCTCAACCGGTTTGGGGACTCCCACGGGAAATCCGGTTTGTCCCGTCATCAAAATCTCAAGTAATACCAAAACCGCAAATTCATTTAAGGAATACATCGATTTTGACACCGGCTCCATTATCGACGGGTCGGAGAGTGTTGAGTCGCTTGGTGAAAAGCTTTTGAATGAAGTGATCGCGTATGCATCCGGAAAGAAAAAAACGAAAGCAGTCTTACAGGGGCGCGATGATTTCTTGCCCTGGAAGCGAGGAATGTCTTTATAGGCGGTAGTTTATGACAAAATTAAAAAACAAGACGGCGATTATCACCGGAGCAGGGAAAGGAATTGGACGGGCAATCGCTCTTCGCTTCGCTAAGGAAGGTGCAAGAGTTGCCATTTGGGAAAAAGATCAGGTTGCCGGTAATCAAACTGCAGAGGAAATCACAAATAAGGGGGGAACTGCAATTTTTGTTTCCTGCGAGATTAACAATGCACAATCAGTTACCAAGGCACTGGAAGAAACTGTAGATTCCCTTGGTAATCCGACCCATCTTGTTAATAATGCGGGCATCGCTCATGTCGGAACCGCAACCTCGACGACGGAGGAGGATTTTGACCGGGTTATGGAAGTAAATACAAAGGGATTATTTATCTGCCTGAACAAGGTCATTCCATTACTGGTTAAAAACGGAGGTGGAGTCATACTCAATTTAGCCTCCATCGCATCTCGCCTTGGAATCGCAGAACGATTTGCCTATTCCGCAAGCAAAGGTGCCGCCTTAGCGATGACCCTAAGCGTAGCCAAAGACTATGTGGATCAAGGAATTCGTTGTAATTGCCTCTGCCCGGGTCGGGTCCACACTCCTTTTGTAGATGGCTTTTTGGAAAAATATTATCCGGATGAAAACGAGCGTTCGGAAAAATTCACTGAACTCTCAAAATACCAGCCAATTGGACGGATGGGAGAACCTGAAGAAATTGCCTCACTTGCCACTTTTTTATGCTCAGAGGAAGCCTCCTTCATCACCGGATCTGCCTATGATGTGGATGGTGGAACCATGACTTTACGCTAACAAACTCAAATTTATCATGAAACTTATTCGAAAAGGTGAACCTCAAGAAGAATCTCCCGGGCTTTTACTCCCGGACGGCCGGGAGGTCGATGTATCCTCCTTTGGTGAAGATTATGATGAAGTATTTTTTGAAACCGACGGCATGGAAAGATTGAAAGAATGGGTAAAAGAAAATGGAGATAATTTGCCGCCATTTCCTGAGGGCGAACGATATGGCTCCCCGGTTGCCCGTCCCAGTAAAATTGTATGTATTGGTTTAAACTATGATGACCATGCCAGAGAATCAGGTATGGAAATCCCACCGGAACCCGTTCTCTTTTTCAAGGCCACCAGTTCATTTTGCGGGCCTGATGACGATTTAATTCTTCCGCGTGGAGGTGATAAAACGGATTGGGAAGTAGAACTCGCCTTTGTGGTGGGAAAACGAGCCAGTTATGTCGAAGAAAAAGATGCACTCGATCACATTGCCGGATTTTCACTTCACAATGATTACAGTGAAAGAGGATTTCAGCTCGACCGTAGTGGGCAATGGGTTAAAGGGAAGAGTTGCGACCGCTTTGCCCCTTTCGGGCCATGGCTCGTCACTCAGGACGAGATAGAAGATCACAACAATTTGAAGATGTGGCTCAAGGTTAATGGAGAAACGATGCAATCCAGTAACTCTTCGAACCTGCACTACAAAATTCCTTTTCTGCTTAGTTATGTCAGTCAATTTATGACCCTACTACCTGGGGACATTATTTCCACGGGTACTCCTCCTGGAGTCGGAATGGGAATGGACCCACAGGTATATCTAAAAGCCGGGGATGTTGTGGAGTTGGGAATTGATCAGTTGGGAAGTTCAACACAGAAAGTTGTTCCCGCGGTATGAACCTTAACCTCGAGGGCAAAGTCGCTCTCGTAACGGGGGGAGCCAAGGGAATTGGTGCTGCAATCGTTCGCTCGTTTGCAAACGAAGGAGCTCTTGTATCTATCGTAGATCGTAATCCACAGGTAGCGAATGAACTCATTCAGGATATTGCTGGGGAAGAAGATCAGGTATTCTGTATTCCCACCGAATTAACGGATGAAGCTGCCTGCCAAAATGCAGTTGAGCAAACAATCCAAAAAAAAGGGCGTATTGATTTCTTGATACACAATGCCGGTACGAATGATGGCGTTGATCTAAAAGCGAAGCCATCCGACTTTTTCGAATCCCTGCGCAAAAACCTGCTTCATGTTTTTAGCCTGACCCATTTTGCCTTGGCCGAATTGGAAAAAAACCAAGGGAGCATCATAAATATCGGCTCCAAAGTTGCCGAGACTGGTCAAGGAGGAACCTCAGGTTATGCCGCCTCCAAGGGTGCGGTGAATGCTCTTACTCGAGAGTGGGCTCTGGACCTGGCTGACCGCGGAATACGGGTCAATTCAGTTATTCCTGCAGAAGTAATGACGCCAATGTATCAGAAGTGGTTAGACTCCCTCAAAAATCCTGACAAAACCAGGCATTCAATCGAACAAAACATTCCACTTGGGAATCGAATGACAACAGATCGTGAAATTGCGGATGCCGTTGTTTTTCTTGCCTCTGATCGTTCCGCCCATACGACCGGACAAATTTTTCACCCCGACGGAGGGTATGTTCATTTAGATAGATCCTACGGCAAAGTAGAAATTGATTAATCGGTTATGGATACTGATGTCTGTATTATTGGCGGTGGAATTGTGGGATTAGCCACCGCTTACCAGATTTTAAAAAAACACCCTCGTAAGAAAATTGTTGTCTTAGAGAAAGAAAGTTCGCTCGCAAAACACCAAACCGGACACAATTCCGGTGTTTTACATTCCGGTATTTACTATAAACCCGGATCTCTCAAAGCCAGTAATTGTCGACTAGGCAAAAAAGCGATGGAAGTCTTTTGCAGGGAACAGGATATCGAGCACGAATTATGTGGAAAAGTAATTGTCGCCCTCAACGAAGAAGAACTCCCACGGATGGAGAAAATTTTCCAAAGAGGGCAAGAAAATGGAGTAAATTGTGAGATCATTCCCCGCGAACGACTCCTTGAAATTGAGCCCCATGCTGCCGGTGTACAAGCCATTCATGTTCCGGAATGTGGTATCGTAAATTACAAACAAGTGTGCCTACGGTTAGGCGAAATCATTCAGGAAAAAAATGGTCTAGTCCTCCTAGGCGAAGGGGCTAGCCGAATTGAATCATCTACGAATGAAGTTATCGTTCACACCCGAACCGAATCAATTCATGCCTCTTATTTAATCAACTGTGCCGGTTTACATTCAGACCGAATTACCCAAATGGGAGGAAATCGGGCACCGGCAAAAATCATTCCCTTTAAAGGGGAGTACTATGAGCTTACTGAAGACGCAAAGCATCTTTGCAAAAACCTGATTTATCCAGTACCCGATCCTCAATTCCCCTTCCTTGGCGTACACTTTACACGTATGATTGATGGTTCTGTCGAATGTGGCCCAAATGCAGTTCTTGCCTTTGGAAGGGAAGCCTATGGAAAATTTGATCTTAATGTAAAAGACCTGCTTGAATCCATATTTTACCCCGGCTTTCAAAAGATGGCCATGAAGCATTGGAGAATGGGTTGGGGAGAAATGTGGCGTTCCTACAACAAGGGTGCCTTTGTTAAAGCACTGCAGCGATTAATTCCTGAAATCGAATCCAAGCACATTCATTCTGTTCCCGCGGGAATTCGGGCACAAGCCGTTAGCCCGGATGGGGCAATGGTGGATGATTTTCTTATTCAGGAAAACAGCCGGGTCATCAATGTTTGCAATGCCCCCTCCCCCGCCGCAACTGCTTCGCTTACTATTGGAGCGACCATTGTTGAAAATTTAGCGGCCCGTTTTTAGAGTTTTTTGAGCCTTTAAATTTGATCGACTGGCAGATAATTATTTTGCCTAATTACACAATCGCATTTATCACGGAATTCCCTGAAAATCATTATTTATCACCAGTAAAGATCCATGAGATTAATTCCAATTGTACTATTCCTTCTTTCACTCCCTTTATTTGCAAAAGACAGGTTTGAAAAGCCCAACATTCTCTTTGCAATTGCAGATGATTGGAGCTTTGGCCACGCTGGTGCCTACGGATGTGAATGGATAAAAACACCTGCTTTTGACCGGGTTGCCCGAGAAGGAATTCTGTTCAACCGAGCGTATACGCCCAACGCAAAATGTGCACCATCCCGGGCCATTATACTGACCGGAAGAAATTCCTGGCAATTGGAGGAGGCGGCTAACCACCAGAATATCTTCCCCGCTAAATTTAAGGGGTGGATGGAAGTATTGACGGAAAATGGATACTCGACCGGCTTTACCGGCAAAGGGTGGGGTCCAGGAATTGCAAAAAATCCCCGGGGTATTGACCGTTTATTAACTGGAACACGCTATTCCCGCGAAAAACTAATTCCTCCTGGTAAAGGAATTTCCAACAATGACTACACCGCCAATTTCATTTCCTTTCTGAAGGAAAACCCAAGAGGAAAACCCTGGGCGTTTTGGTTTGGCACAACCGAACCGCACAGAGGCTATGAAAATGGAATTGGACAAAGAATGGGTAAAAAACTTTCAGATATTGAAAGAGTTCCTAAATTTTGGCCGGATAATGAAATCGTGAGAAGCGATATGCTCGACTATGCAATTGAAGTGGAACATTACGACAACCACCTCGGGCAAATTTTAGAAACCTTGGATCAAGTGAAAATGTTAGAAAATACCATTGTGATTGCCACTTCTGATCATGGCATGCCTTTCCCTCGGTGCAAGGGACAGGCATATGACTATTCCAATCACATACCCTTGGCAATTCGTTGGCCAAAAGGCATCGAAGGGAATCGGCGAGTCGTCGAAGATTATGTCAGTTTCGCGGACCTGGCACCTACCCTTCTTGAAACTGCCCGAATACCTGAAGAAAGATCTGGTATGCAACCCATCACTGGATCAAG
>CAJQKB010000101.1 GCA_905478775.1 uncultured Opitutales bacterium
TTTCCCCGTGATCTCGGTTCCATCCAGTTCGATATCGTCACCGAAATCCAAGCAGGAAACCATTAAGAAAAGCAAAGAGAGAAAGAATAATCTACTCATAGTAAATAAGTTTATAAATTGAAGGCACGCCATATTCATATTCATGGCATTGTTAACTCTTTTCAAGACATAGCTCCCTTCTTGAAAAATTCATAAAGGGTTTAAAATAAAAACTATCTTTATTCAAAGGGTGAAACAGGAGGGTCTCCATTTATACCATAATAAGAAAAAGTGGAAGCATTCCCTTCATAGCCAGCAATATCAGAATCGCTGTGCCCAATTACCTCACCGAAAATATCACGGGTTATTTCAATTTGAATGATAACCTCTTCCTTACTCTGTTTTTCCAAGTGATCAATTAAACCATTTGAGAAATGACCAATTACATGGCCTGGAAAATCCACAAATTCAAATTCAACCAGATTATGCCCCTTGTTGTTTTGATTGCGGTCTACTCGCCAAGTCATTGAAAACTCCTGAGTTTCTTCAGTTTGAAAAACCGAGCAACCAGAAAAACAAGTTGAAAACACAAATACGAGAAGTGATAAAAGCTTCATAATTGAATAGGATTCTTACTTTTTTAAATCCTCTAATAAGGCTTCCATTTCATGGAATATATTTTATTCATCCTTAAATTCAGGAAAGGAAACTTTCCCATCGAATCCAACCACCACCATCTTCATTTCCATATCTTTTAGCACATCAAGCATCTTTGACCTGATTTCTTTTTTCTTTACTTCGGACTTCGTGCTCATAATTTCTTCCTTAAAACCTTTAATAGAATTAGGAATCCTGGTCACCATCACCCCCCAGTCATCCGAGTTCCCCCCACCTTTGATCATCAGAGCAAGAAAGTTCTTATCACCGTTTTTCCAGCCAAACTTTTTTTCAACCGCTTCATAAACGATTTCCGGGATGCCCACCTGCTTGGCGATTTCAGAATAAAATGTGTCTGGATCCTGGTACTCTTCGATTGGTTTTATTCCCGTGATCGTTGTGTCATATAGCTTTTCAAAGAATTCAACTTTCCTTCGATCCTCAGCGGGTTTTAAAGATTCGGAGAATCCGAGCAGAGCAAAAAGAAAGAATGCGGGGAAAAGAAACGATATACTTTTCATTACTTTAGGGAAGGCATGAATTCCATTCATGGCAACTATTTATAAATTACTATTTCAAGGATCCTTCTTTTTTTCCATTGGTACTAATCACATGAACTTCATGAGCACGGACTTGAGGATTAAAATATTCCCAAACCACTTCCTTATCTCGATTTATCTCAAAAAGTTTTGGCATATCTCCCTTTTTTTGCCCATAACTACAGATAATCGTATTCCCATTGGCTAAACGCTGCCCTCCACATGGGTCGGCAAACCTTCCCCCCACATCAGAATTATCCACCCGCCAGGCAACTTTTCCATTCCGTTCAAACTCTACGGTTTTATTTCCATTGGTTAAGTTAACCAGAAGGTTTCCACCCTTTAAATGAATTGCAGTAAATGGCCAATTTCTCTGTTTACGCCCACCCAACTCAGTCAAATCCGTTTTAATGGTCCTTACTACAGAACCATTCGGTTTATATTCCTTGACCGCAAAAGCGAGAAGATGGGGAACAATATAATTTCCATTGGGCAGTTTGCGAGCCATCCGGGTTTGCATGTGAGCATTATTGGTATCGGGTTGGAGGGGGACGCGCACAGCAATGGATCCCTTTAGGTCGACTTCCAACAATTGTGGCTTTACACCCCGCTCAACAACCAATGTATTTCCATTCTCAAGCCGCATGCAAGTCCCTAGTTCTTTATTCCCTTTACTCAATTTATAACTCCATACCAGCTTCCCTTCACGAGTAATTTCTTTCGCCACATTTCCCACCGAAACCAAAATATTTCCATTCCCCAAAACAAATCCATCCCGCCCATACCCGTTGGTTTGCCATACAATCTGATTATCCTCGTTTATAAGGACAGTTTTGTTTCCGCAGATTAAAAATGAATGCCGAATTCCACTATCGCTGACTTGTTTACCAAAGTTTAGATCGGGGTTTTCATTTTTTGCGGATGCAAATAGGGCTAATGTTAAGAGGAGGCAGGCAGTTTTTATTAAGTTCATTCTGATTTAGATAAATATATTTGTTTACTATTTAAGCTTGAGTTTAACCTCATGGAGCCTGCCTTTAAAGCGTGAACTTGAATCATATGCTACCACTGTAGACTGAGAATCATTTCCAATCTCAAGCGGGTCCTGAGGATGGCTATTAAAAAGCCCCGGTAGTTTTCCTCTCCCTTCCACCTTGCCATCAATTTTAAGGAATACTCTCCCATCGTGTAAAAGTTCTGCTGACAGGGAAGCTCGTTCCTTAGGGAGAATTTTGGTTGCCCGAATAGTGTGTAAGGCTCCTTCCAAACGACAGGAAAAAACCGGCCTTCCATCAACGAGATAAAGAGAATAACCACTGCGGTTTCCGCCATGGGAAATCAAAACTCCGCTCTTTTCCTTCCCTCGTGTAATGGAAAGTTTTATCTCTATGGATTTCTGAGCAAACTTAGGTGCGTACTCACGAGCTACCTGGTCCCCATGTTTAAAAATATAAAATCCGTGAGTATCTTTCTTCATCTTCTTTCTCACCTTGGCTGGATTTTCTACTGCATGAATGTAGTAAGGACTGACCTTAACCCGCTTTGCCCACTGCAACCACTCAGCCTCCAGTTCTTCTGCTTTGGCCGCCTGAGAATCAATTAGATTGTTCGTTTCGCATCGGTCCTCAGCTAAGTTATAAAGTTCCCAAGTCCGATTCTTATATCGGTTGTTTCCACGCACCAGTTTCCAATCACCCTTACGAATCGCACTTGATT
>CAJQKB010000102.1 GCA_905478775.1 uncultured Opitutales bacterium
TCCTGTGCCGCCATCATAAATAGATCGGCAAATGCATTGACTGTATCTTCGATCGGTTTGGCGTATCCACCCCCCATAAAAATGAGCATTCCTTTGCCCATTTTTCGACGCCAGTCAAAGACTCGTTGATTACGTTTGCTCATTCCTGCGCGGCTTAAGTTCAAAAGTCCAAGAGCATCGGAGGCCAATCCATCGACCCCTGCCTGGAAGAAAATTAGGTCGAAATGTTCTCTTTCCAATTGCTCCAAAACTGAGTCGAGAACTTGGAGGTATTCTTCATCTTCCGTCCCATCCTTAAAGCCATGATCTAAATCGCTTGTTTTTTTACGAAATGGAAAATTGTTCTGTCCATGTAGAGAAACTGTAATTACCCGGTCATCCCCGGCAAAAATATCTGCGGTTCCATCGCCTTGATGTACATCTAAATCCAAAATTAGAATCCGCTCTATATTCTCTTTTTGCAGTGCAACCTCCGCAGCAACGGCAAGGTCGTTAAAAATACAATACCCCGCCCCTTCGCTTTTAAATGCGTGGTGTGTTCCACCAGCCATGTTCCCGGCAAGCACTGCTCCATTTAACAACTCATCTAATCCATCCAATGCACCGCCCACTAATCGCAGAGTTCGTGGAACAATTTCAGGCTTCCAGGGTTTAAGCCCTATTCTACGCACCTCTTTTTCACCAAGACTTCCTTCGAGAAATCGATCAATAAAACTTTCTTCATGGACCAATAAAAGCTCATCTCTACTCGCTAATCTAGGCTCCCTTATTCGAATCTTATTCTCTCTATTGAGTAATGATATTTTCTCTGCAAGTAAGCGATATCGGTCGACCGGAAAACGAGCAGTTCGATCTAAACCGTCGGAATATAACGGATGGTAATAAAGTGAAAAGGTAGACATATAATTGTAAATTGTATTCCCGTTCTGCTATTTGTCCATCATCAGTATTAGAAGTAGTATTGAAACATGAGTTTTCAAAATGCATTCTTGGGGTCTTTAGTTGCAGATGCGGTTTCTATGCCGGTTCATTGGTATTACAATACACGGGGAATTGACGAAGATTATCCAGACTTCGATCATTACATTGCCCCCAAAAACCCTCACCCCGATAGCATTCTTTGGCGCTCTCGCTATCAACCAATTGGAGAGAAAGACGATATTCTGCGCGAACAATCCAAGTATTGGGGAAAAAGAGGTGTTCATTATCATCAATTTCTCAGACCGGGAGAAAATACACTCAATTTAAAATTAGCCTGCGAACTCTATCGTACTATTATCAAGAACGGGGAATATGATCCGGATACCTGGCTCGAACGGTATGCCGAAGTTATGCTAACCCCCGGTTGGCATTTAGATACCTATGCGGAAGAATACCACCGTGCCTTTTTTACTCATTATGCAAGGGGTAAAAAACTATCCAATTGTGGAATTGAAGATATCCACATTGGTGGACTCAGCCTCATCCCTGCCTTACTCGCCGGATTAGAAGCAGTGGACCAAACTGACGAGGAACACCTTTTTCAATCTGTGCACAACTTGGTAAAACATACACATTCCCACCCACACACACTCACATCTGCCCGTAATCTAACCCAAATTTTAATTGAACTATCCAAAAGAGCAGAAATTCGTAATGTTCTGAACACCTTTCGGATGTCCGATGTGCCTCTCAACAAGATAAAAGCATGGGAAAATATGCCCGACCGTAAAGTCGTGGGAGAAACCTTAAGCACGGCTTGTTATTTACCGGAGTCTTTTACTGCCGCACTCTATTTTGCCTGGAAATATTCCGATGATTTTTCTCTCGCCGTTCTCGCCAATGCAAAGGTGGGCGGAGATAATTGTCACCGGGGCGTGGTAGTCGGATCAATTGTGGCAATGCAAACCGGGATTCCAGAGAAATGGTTACGCGATTTAAAATGTATGGATGAATTACGCTGCGATCAGTCCTAGTGCCCCCCCCTATTTGCAACCATCAGAATAATTCGAGCTGGCCGTTGTTTTTTGGTTTATTTTTTCGGGGAATCTTTTTTTGCGAACCATGAGTTTGTAGAGTCTTACTCGATTGAAGCCTTCCCTCGTCACTCTTTCGTATCAAATAGATTTGATCTTTCATTTTCTTGGACCGAACTGATTGGTTCACGATGGGTCGAATGTATTCTGGGATGTTACATTCTTCTGCGTGGGCAATTTCTACAGGGGTACGATTCACCAATTCAGGAACCCACCTTTTAACAAATTGTGCTGTGGGGTCGTGATCAAGAAATTGCTTCGACGGGCTGTAAACCCGCAAGGCATTAATCCCAATCACACCGGCCTGCATCTGGATTTGAGAAAGATGAATCCCAGGTTCATAATCAGTAAATAAGCGGGCTAATGGTTTGTGAATGGTACGCCAGGACAAATGAAGCCCAAAACAGGCAAAGCTTACTAACATCGCCCGCATGCGGAAATTCATAAAGCCGGTTTCGTTTAAACAACGCATACATGCATCCACCATGGGATATCCTGTTTGTCCGGCCAACCAGGAGTCCAAGAGTTCAGGATTATCCTCATATTCTAAATTCTCATAAGCCCGATTAAGCACACGCACTTCCATATCGGAAACTGATTCTAATCGTTGAATAAAATGATCTCTCCAGTAAAGCCGTGATTCAAAAGCACGGAGACTGCGCTTCCATAAAGTACGGCCATTTTCTTCGTCTAATTCATTCCGCTTCAATTCCAATTGGGAGAATATACTACGCAGGCTAATGGTACCCCAGGCCAAATGAACAGAAAGCCTCGAACCATTTTGAAAAGCCTTATTGGGAGATGAAATACCACCCGAGTAATAATAAGCACGAGAGCCAAAAAAACTTCCCAATGTGACCCAGGCATTTTTTTCATTCACTTTCTGAAGAGCCGGCAGCATGGAACAACCGGAAAATTTGGGCAATCGAGTACCCAGTTCATTCCAGCTCCACTTACGAATTGGTACACTCCTAGTCAAAGGACTTCGAATTTGTTTCGGGCTCGGAATTGGTTTCGTTTTTCTCAGATCCAAGGAAGTAGAATTCTTTCGGCGCATTTGAGCATTCCCACCGCGTAAAACTGAATTCTGGCTAATTTCAGTCCAGATAATACCCCGCATTTTACACCAACGGGCCACTTCGCGATCTCGCTGAAAACTAATCAAGTTTCCAGTTTCTTCATGGGAATAAAGATGGGTGAACGAATATTTTTTTAACAAATTGTCTAACTCATTTGTTACTTCGCCACAGGCCACCCATATATTTGATCCTCTTACATTAAGTTCTTCAGTCAGTCCCTCCAACGCCTGCCATTGTGCTTGAAAATGGAAAATAGAATAATCTCCTGAATCTACAATTTTTGGCTCCCAGCAAAAAAAAGGGGTCACCTCTCCCCCGTTCAACATCGCCCGTGAAAGGCATTCATTATCAGAAACTCTGAAATCCCGCTTTACCCACCAAACCGAGTTCATTGGTCTACTTTAGGCTTGGATGCTTTTCGACATTTATCGGAACAATAAACGATTTGATCCCAGATTTTCCTGGATTCCCATTTTTTGCGGTTCTCAAATGACCGGTTACAAACGGGGCAGATTTTCGTGAGTCGTAATCGCCAAGGCTTCATCAATATTGGTAGTAAGAAAGAAATACAATCAATGTCCAAAGAACCGTTCGATACCAATTTGTGGAAACTAGTCGGTCGATCAAAAAAACATCCTTTCCCGACTTGGATAATTTATGATGGCAGGGAGCAGAAACTAAAAATGTAAATATCCAAACTGACAAAACACAGAAAAACTTAAGCCAGACCGTGGTATTTCCTATGAAAAAGCAAGCAGCAGCCGATTCAAAAAGTTGTGCGATCATCAACGGTAGTACAAAATAAGCAATCCGCTTACAGTAAATTGCATGCCATCGTGGAAATGCATCAATCGAAACCACGGCTAAGACCGGATAAATGATTACCTGCACAAGCCAGATTAAAATACACAACGCAAAATCAATTGCCAGAATATGTTCGTGGATAAATTCGAGGATTAAATTCATGAAATATTGCTAAAAAGACTTAATGGTTTTGTCATATCGGTAAAATATAAGTAGACCGATAAGCTTTCCAATGACAAATCTACATTCAATATTTCGGTTTCAGTTGAGAATATATCTTTTTTGGATCCCCCTGCTCGCCCTGGCTTCCTGTGGGGAAGAAATTTCCAGCGTTAATAAACCCGTAACTCAAAAGAAAAGTACAGCACCGGAAAGTTTCAAGATTTTGATTCTGGGGGATTCTCTGACCGAGGGATACGGGGTCATGGAGAGTGAAGCATATCCCTTAGTTTTAGAAAAAAAGTTAAACCTCGACTCAGGGGAGAGTTCAAAAAGGAATTTTCAGGTTATTAATGGTGGAATAAGTGGAGCCACCACGAGTGGGGGGGTATCCCGAATTAATTGGCTATTACAATCAAATCCTGACTTTTTGATATTGGCACTGGGAGGAAATGATGGGTTGCGCGGAATTCCAATCGAAAAAATTAAAGAAAACCTGATCAAAGTAGTAGTTGCCGCCCAAAGTAATAATATCCCCGTTTTATTAGCCGGCATGAAAATCCCGCCCAATTATGGAATTGAATACAGTGAGTCATTTACGAATTTATATTCTCAGATTTCTAAGGAGTACAATATTGCAATGATTCCTTTTTTACTCCAAGGCGTGGGGGGAGAACCTAGCATGAATCTCCCCGACCGAATCCACCCCAATCCGAAAGGCCATGAAATCATTGCCAAAACTGTCCACCAATATTTGGTAAAAGAACTTTTAACTACTCAATGAGCTCCATTATTTCACTCCGCAAGATCTCGAAAACTTACTTTCAGGGCAGTCAAAAAATTGAAGTTTTAAAACAACTCAACCTCGAGATCGAATCAAACGAATGCGTCGCGATTTTGGGGCAAAGTGGGAGTGGAAAGTCGACCCTGCTCTCTCTCCTGGCCGGTCTGGATAATCCAGAACTCGGAACCGTTTCAATCTGTGGGCAGGATTTAGCGAAGCTTTCTCAAGATGAATTAAGTCAGTTTCGTTCTAAAAACATGGGTATTGTATTTCAACAGTACCACCTAATGAACAACCTGACCGCTCTCGAGAATGTAGGGATTCCTCTCGAACTGCAGAAAGTCAATCATTTCGAATCGGCTGCTCGCGAAGCCTTAAAAATGGTGGGACTATCCCATCGACTAGCTCATTTCCCCGCTCAACTATCGGGAGGAGAATGTCAACGAGTGGCAATTGCCCGGGCAATTATTAGCGAACCTAAACTCATACTCGCCGATGAACCGTCGGGTAATTTGGATGATAATACGGGCAAAGAAATAATGGATTTGCTCTTTCGACTCTGCCGGGATCGGGGGCAAACATTGATACTGGTAACTCATAACCACGAATTAGCCAAAGCCTGCGATCGAACTTTGATTCTGAAGGCAGGAAAATTTCAAGCCACCAAATAATGGGCTTCGCTTTTCGTAATGCCTGGCGGGAGATTCGTAATAATCGCCCATTTTGTATTTTTTACATCGTCAATCTGACCCTCGGCTTGATTGGTTTTATCAGTGTGGATTCTTTTAAGCAGACACTGGATCAAAAAGTGGAAGCGGAATCAAAGGAGTTACTGGGTGCGGACTTGGCAATTCGTGCACGCAGAGAAATAACTTCCGAAGAACTTGCCTCTGTCCGTAATGGGTTGCCTTCCAACACAAAGGAAATTGAAGCAGTAGACTTTTTCTCAATGGCAGCTGGTCCAACCGGAAGTAGCAGGTTGGTCAAAATAATAGCATTTGATCAGGGATTCCCCTTCTACGGAAAAATAGAAACGAAATTACGGGGTCCCATTACTGGAGACGAGAAAAACCTGATTCATGAACGTCCTTTCGTATGGATATACCCAGAATTACGGGGACAACTCAATATTGACTTAGGAGAAGAATTAAAGATCGGAGAAACTAAATTTATCGTTTCCGATCTGATCAAAGAAGAAACAGGCTTAAGTTTTCAACCGGCAGAATTAGCCCCCAAAGTATTTATCAGTAAAAAATTCCTCGAAAAAACGAAACTCTTAACCACTGGGAACACGGCGTTTCGAAATCATCTTTTTAAACTTCCTCTTGATGCGGATTTAGAAAAAACCACCAATGCCATTACCGCGGCACTGCTCTCCCCCGAGGTCCGAGTGTATTCCCACCAAAGAGTCGGGAACCGGGCAGGTCGCCTGCTACGATATTTATCCGACTTCCTAGGGTTGGTTTCCCTCGTGGCCCTTTTTCTGGCAACCTTAGGAATTGGATATCTCTACCAAGGATTTGTTAATAATCGAATTAAAGATGTTGCGATCCTTGTTTGCCTGGGAGCCAAAAAAGCCAACGCACTACGTACCTACCTTATTCAATTATCAATTTTAGGAATCGCCGCCGCAATTCCAGCTATCGTGATTTGCCTGATCTCCATTCCGCTCCTCTCCCAGGCATTGAGTGGATTTATACCCATTGAATTGGACGCATCCCTCCACTTTCCCAGTATACCCTTAGCATTCGGAGTCGCCATCTTTGGGGGTTGGTTCCTGGCTCTGCCAAGCCTTCATAAAATCAGGCAACTTCACCCCGCTGAATTATTTCAGGAATCCGCCAATCCATCCCCCCTGTCATCCAAGTCCTCACTCTTATTTGCACTGCCTGGAATTTTCGCCTTTTGGGGATTATGCCTGCTCCAATCTGATTCTTCAAAATTAGCCAATATCTTTTTCCTCTCTCTCTTGGTGAGCATTATTGTGCTGTATGGTATTGGACATTGCGGTCTCTGGTTACTCGATCGTTTTTTCAGGAAATCAAGTCTTAATGTACGATTGGCTGCCCGATCACTTACCCGAAATAAAAATAGTACAATAACTGGTTTTTTAACCCTCGGCTTAGGCGTACTGTTACTCAATTTAATCCCTCAGTTTCAATACAGCCTGGAACAGGAGATCGGTTCCAATACCGCGGAGAGTAAACTTCCCAAACTCTTCCTCTTTGATATCCAAGAAGATCAACTCGAAGAATTGAAACAGACCTTACAAAACAGCAAAAAGCCACTCCAAAACATTACGCCCTGGATTCGTGGAAAACTGATCGAAGTAAAAGGGGAAAAATACGAAAATTTTGTGAAACAGGATCGCGATTTTCAAAATCCAGGAGAACAAAGGAGAAATAATTTCCGCAATCGCGGATTTAATCTCAGTTATCGAAACCACCTCCTTACCAGCGAAGAAATATTGCGGGGTCGTATGGTAACCATGAATTATGATGCAAATTCGAGCCGACCCGCGGAGATTTCAATCGAACAAAAATATGCCGAGTCTCTTGATTTAGACTTGGGAGATCAGATTAAAATTGAAGTGAGCGGGGTCGAAATAGTGGCAGAGGTGGTTAATGTACGAAGGGTAAAATGGACTAGTTTTCAACCCAACTTCTTCGTCCAGATGCAACCGGGTGTTCTTGAAGGTGCACCCAAAACTTTTATTGGTACGCTTCATAATTTAGACCCAGATGAAAAAAATGCAGTACAAGACTTATTAGTTCAAAAATTTCCCACTATCTCCATTCTTGATGTGGAACGAACGGGGCGAAAAATTCTCGAAATTGTATCCCAAATGACTTGGGCACTACAAATCATGGCACTTCTTTCTATTCTTGCCGGTGTAATCGTTCTCTATTCCCTGGCACGAGAAAAAGCCAGGCGTCAAAAGAGAGACATTAACTTACTTAAAATTTTAGGTGCCTCCTTCGATGACCTCAGAATGCAGGTACGCATAGAATTTGGACTCCTTGGCTTATCCGCTTCTGTGTTAGGGGTTACCTTTTCTTCCTTCGTTAGTTTTATTTTCGCGGAATATATTTTTGACAAAGTATGGGCTTTCCAACTTTCACTCCCAATTGGTATTATCGTGGGGGTGGTCACTCTTTCAATTCTAACTGCTGAATGGGCCACCAAAAAAGTTCTGATGGAAAAACCATTATCAATACTCCAAGGAAACTAAGATCCTTTTAAACTTGTTTACTCAATTCATTCTCCCCCATAGTAAGAGTTACTCGACATAATGAAAAAAGGAAGCGTTCAACAAAAAAAGACATTTTATCCAATTAGCGAAGAATTTCGCGAATATCTAACCAATTACAAACGATCCGCCGACCTTCCAGTTCATTACGAAAATCTTCTTCAAAGTGTAGATTCCTATCCTCTGATGAATGCCAAAAATGAAGACACTCTTTGGCAAACTATGGTATACGACCAACATTATGGCCGTGAAATCTTTGAAGGTTTAAAAAAGATTTATGTCCTCCTTCGTTCGGGGGGAGATGTCAATATTTTACCCAATCTGTATGTCGACCGGGTAGATTATTGTACTTTTGGTAACACCAAACCCTTTCGTATTCGCATCGTAAATCAATACAATGATAACCACGATTACTTTTATGTAAAAAAAGCAGATGCTTCCAGGCTATACGGTTTGGAATTGGAACAAATCCTCTCGCCTAATGAAATCAATTTCCAACTCGATGGCGACACCCTCATTGAAGAGCATATTATAGGAGTGCCTGGGGACGACTTCATACAAAACTTCCTCGATCATTCCGACCTCAATGAGGTACGACTTGCCAAAGAATTTATTAAATTTAATGAACGGTGCTTCGTTCGGCTCTTGGGCGACATGAGAGCATACAACTACGTGGTGGAAATGACTCCCGATTTCGAGCAGAATCAATATCGTGTTCGTGCGATTGATTTTGACCAACAATCCTACGAGTCAAGGCGTTCATTCTACCTTCCTCAGTTTTTTAAAAATAATCTACCGGTGGTCAATTTATGTACCCGGTTAATTAATCCCGAAACAAGTAGTCAGTATCAGCGCGAAGAACGAACTCTTATCAAGAGAAGGTTTAATTTTGCACCAACTCGAATTAAAAAACTCAGGGAATGTATGTGCCTGGATACCATTTCTTCGGATCAAAAAATTATACGTCTTCGAACGGAGCTTGGTGGTTTATACGATGATTCCCGTTTCTCTCAATGTGAAACCATGGGCGAGATTACTTTTCTTAATATCGCACTTGCGTTGGACCTAAAAGAGGAAGCCCCGACAAGGTTACTTTCCTAAACTTCAATCCCTCAGATCCCTGATTCGGTAAATGGAAAATAGACGGGTTGTCCTTCTGCATGGTTTGGCCCGTACCTCAAGGTCGATGAGGCCGATGGAAAAATATCTCAAGAAAAACGGTTTCATTGTGCACAACATCAATTATCCATCCCGCAAAAAACCGATTGAAGAACTGAGTAAATGGGTCCGCGACAAACTGGACCAGGAACTCGGGCAACACCCAGAAGTGCAGTGGGACTTTGTAACCCATTCAATGGGAGGCATTATCCTTCGACAAATTATGAAAACCCGTCCCCTCACCAACCTCGGGCGGGTGGTAATGCTCGGCCCCCCCAATCAGGGGAGCGAGGTGGTGGACAGGCTTCGACATTTCAAACTGCTCAAACAAATTAACGGGCCCGCCTGCCTACAACTGGGCACAGAAGAAAAAGGATTTATCCAAAACTTGGGAAAAGTAGAGTTCGATCTTGGAGTAATTGCCGGGAACAGAAGCATCAATCCACTCCTTTCCCTTCTTCTCCCTGGCGAAGACGATGGAAAAGTGACAGTGGAAAGAACAAAAATTGAAGGAATGAATGATTTTAGGATTGTTCCCTGTTCTCATTCATTTTTTATGTCGAAGAAAAAAGTAAAGGAACTCGTTCAGTCATTTTTAAAGAACGGTTTTTTTCTAACAAATTGATAAATAAAGCTCATTAACTACTCATTTTATCATCCATTTACCAATAAACATCTCTTGACTTGCCTCCCATCCTATTTACTGATTTACTAATCAGCAGGATGGAAAATACTAAAACTAAAAAATCTGTATCCGAGTGGAAATCACTTGTTGCCGAATTTCAAAAGCCCCATCGCGGGAGGGCTTGGTGGCAAGTTATTAATACTGTTGGATCTGTTATTCTTCTTTGGGTTGCGATTTATTTCACGCTTCCCATTTCATGGTTGCTTACCTGTACTTTGGCAGTACTTGCCGGTTTGATACTGGTACGAGCATTCATTATATTCCACGATTGTGGTCATGGATCGTTCTTTAAGTCCCGAAAAGCCAATCAAAAATTGGGCTTCATTACCGGACTGCTTACCTTTACCCCCTTTCATCATTGGAGATGGGAACATTCTGTCCACCATGCGACTACCGGCGACCTTTCGCGCCGCGGAATGGGAGATATTTGGACATTAACGGTGAAGGAATATTTGGAGAGTTCCCGGTGGAGAAAATTTTCATATCGATTAGTTCGTAATCCTTTTGTCCTATTTGTATTCGCACCTCTATTTCTTTTCTTAGTCATTCAAAGGATCCCTGCCGGTAAAGCGAAACCCAAAGAAAAGCGCTCCGTTCACATGATGAACTTAGCCATCGTGGTTATGTCCGCCGGGCTCATATCAATCTTTGGTTTTTGGGAATGGTTAATCGTTCAATCGATCATGATGACGGTTGCCAGTACCTGCGGTGTTTGGCTTTTCTATGTACAGCATCAGTTTGAAGACGCCTATTGGGTACAGGGAGATGAATGGGACTTTACCACTGCGGCAATGGAAGGTAGTTCATTCTACAAACTTCCTAAGATCCTCCAGTGGTTTTCAGGAAATATTGGATTTCACCATGTTCACCACCTCAATCCAATGATTCCCAATTACAACTTGGAAAGATGTCATCGCTCAGATCCGTTTTTTGAAAGCGTTCCCCCGATGAGTATCCCAACCAGTTTGAAGAGTATTAATTATCGACTTTGGGATGAAGATTCCAACAAGATGATTGGGTTTCGCCAACTGAAGAAACAACTTCAATCTCTCAATTGGCAGGATAATCAAAAGGAAGCAGCTTAGTCTGTTCCCTTTTCCTTTATTCGAGTAAGCTGCAACAGTCGAAATTCCATCGCTTGTGACTTTGGTATTTGAGTCGCTTGTAATTTCATTATTCCTGTCCCCTCTGTAAGTTCGATTACACCCATTATCATGGGTTTAAAGTCCTTAACATAGGATTCCATTCTTGGGGACCGATCTTCTTGTTTACCCACTAAAGGAGGATCATTCGGTGTCGAAATTGTGGTGACCAAAGAATTACCACTGAAAGAAAGCTCAATTTCTGCACCAAGGTCCTGCTCAGGACAAGCATACCATAATTCCACTTCATATTTCCCGGATTTCCCCACCTCCACATCCCAGGTGATGAAATCCTCTTTACTCATCCAGTTAGTAAAATAACTGCAGTTTGGAAATTGATTCGATCTCTTAATTCCTCCATGGGCGGTCCCGTCCCGTGCAGGAATCTGGGTCCAGGAAACTGCAGGATGCCCAATCACAAAGGGCCGCGTATCTGGACCGGCTTTATCTAATACGTTGTTCTGGAACGATTGCTTTCTTTGATTCAATCGTTCGGTTACCTTGGGAAATTGCTTGCTCACATCCACTCGTTGCCCGGGGTCATTCTTCATATCAAAAAGCTTTCCCTTGTACCCCAATCGAAAGCGCTGATCACGCACTCCGAGTTTTCCCTTCCAGGTAGAAACAAGTGTTCTCGATTTCCACCCTTTTGTATTTCCGGATAAAAGAGTTTTCAAACTCTTACCATCAATCGATTTTTTTGATTTGCCCTTCACCCCCGCCAATTCGGTTAATGTGGGAAGTAAATCCCGTACCGAGGCAATTGGCATCACTTTTGTACCTGCCTTGATTCCCTTGGGCCATTTAATAAGAAGTGGCGAACGGGTCCCACCCTCCTCGGTCGATCCTTTTCTTCCCTCCATATCTCCATTCCAGCGTACCCCATTGGGTCCATTATCATGAAAGAAAACAACAATCGTATCGTCGGTCACCTCTAACTCATCTAATTTATTCAACAAACGACCCACATTCCAGTCAATATTTTCACACATCGCCAAAGCAGCGAGAAGATGCAAACGATCTTCCTTCTTTGGGTTCCGGTTCCGCATCATATCCTCCAACTTCCTGCTCTTAAATTTCTTCCACCATCGATCCGGTACCTGCATGGGACTATGCGGAGTATTGTAGGGAATATAAGTAAAGAATGGCTGTTTCTTTGCAACTGATCGATCGATGAAATTCATCGCTTCCGTTGTGAAATCGTCGACACAAAATCCCTGCCCCTCAACCAGTTTTCCGTTTCTTTCCATGAGGGCATCGTAGTAATGTCCCCAGTGCCCGGAACAGAATCCGTAGAAATAGTCAAATCCCCGACCGAGCGGATGGTAGGGATACTGCATGCCATTATGCCACTTTCCGAATGCCCCAGTGGCATAGCCTGCCTGTTTAAACAGGTCAGCAATGGTGGTCTCATCCAGATCCATTCGCTCGCCTCCTGCCGAGGTACTGTATACCCCGCTTCGGACATGGTGCCGACCAGTCAGGAACTCTGCCCGGGTAGGCGAACAAACGGGGCAGACATAAAAACGGTCAAAAGATGCTCCTTCCTTGGCCAAAGAATCAATATTGGGCGTGGAAAGATTGGTATTTCCGTTTAGGCTTAAATCTCCCCACCCCTGATCATCAGTCAGGAAGACAACCACATTAGTTTTCGCCGAAAGCCCAGATAGGCAAAGAATCCCAAATAGGAAAAAGCCTACCCTTAGCATCGTTCTACTTGGTGGTTATGACCGCGTAGTAGCAACCAAGCTCTCCTTCCGGTACATGAAAGAAAGGAGACAATTCATGCTTCCCCTTCTTCAACTTAGTCTCGAAGACTACTTTCTTCGCACCCGAGTTCACTGGCATCGTCAGGAGGTTAACTCCATTCAGACGTAAGGTCGCGGATTTAGCACCGATCGACTGCCCCACTTGAGCCCGGAATGCTTTACTCTCTCCAGGAACATCCGCCCCCGCAACCAATTCTTCATTAATCGCTTTACCCGATTCCGCTGGCCAACGCATCACTTCGATCTGATACATTCCGGTTTTCAAAACTTTTAACGCCCAATGCCCTTCATGCTTTGCACTCCTTCCCTTCTTCAAAGGATACTTACTCCGATTATGTCCCTGATTCCAGGGTGTGGGGCCTCCGATCCAGTCGTGACTAGTCAAGCTGACAACAGGATGATCCTTATGGCCAACATGTAATTCGGTAGTCTCCGCAAAAGTGGGTTCCAATTCGGCCCACCAGTCATCATAAAAGGCCTGCATTTTGGCAACTTGATCAGGATGCTGTCCAGCTATATTCTTAACCTGTCCGGGATCTTGATCGATATTGTAGAGTTCTTTTTGGTTCACCAGTCTCCAACCCTGGCTCATTACCGATGATTTCCTCCACTTGATCGGATCTTTCACCCGTTGCGAATCGGTAATCAACATCCGATCAGGCCAGTCGACCTTACCATTGGCTTCCAACACCTTTCGAATGGAAACTCCATCAAACTTGTAGCCCTTGGGTTTCTTACCACCGGTTAGATCAAGCAAAGTTGGAGCCACATCCACGGCATGACAAAGAGTATCCACCTTTTTTAATTGATCCATTCCACCGTTTGGCCAATGCATAAAGAAAGGCACGCGATGCCCTCCATCATATTCACTCCCTTTTTGGCCACGCATTCCGGCATTGAAAATTTGCCGTCCGCTCGCCGTTCCATTATCCGTGGTAAAAATAAAAATGGTATCCTCATACACGCCCAATTTTTTAAGTAGTGCCCGGGTCTTTCCCACATTATCGTCAATATTCGTGATCATCCCAAAAAAAGAGGCGATTCTCCCCGACTGGCCCTTGTACATATCAAGATACTTTTGAGGGCAGTGGAAAGGCCCATGCGGTGCATTCGTAGATATGTAAGCGAGGAATGGTTTCTTCTGCTTCACACTTTCGCGAATAAATTTATGACCGAATTCAAAAAACACATCCGTACAAAAACCCTTGGCCTGAACAATTTTTCCATTGTGGAAATATCCGCCGTCAAAATAAGCGTTGTCCCATACATCCGGTGTCTGCCCCACTCCACCGCCTCCGTGACGATACACCTCGGTAAATCCACGATCCTCCGGACGATAAGGATAATTATCGCCCATATGCCACTTTCCAAACATTCCCGTCTCGTATCCATTCTCTTTAAAAAACTGACCCAGTGTACCCTCGTTTTCCCGCAACATGGAGCGACCCATAATGGTATGCCACACACCCGTCCGGTTTGTCCAGTGACCAGACATCAAGGCCGCCCTCGTAGGCGAACAGGTGGGAGCTACATGATAATCTGTAAGCCAGAGCGATTCATTGGCTAGCTTATCAGTGTGGGGAGTCTTAATCACCGGATTTCCCGTGCATCCCAGATCGCCGTACCCCTGGTCATCGGTAATCACGATCACTACATTAGGCTTTTTACCGAATAAACCGGTAATCAGGCATAAAAATATAAAAGAAATAAGGAGGTGGGAATTTTTCATAATTATAATAAGGAATAAAGAGTCAGTCCTTTTTGCTACCCAAATATAAAGGTCATGACCACCCATAAATCATTTTTTTTTCAATTTTCATTTTGAGCGCTTGCACTTGCTCATTTGCCCCATCCCTGTTAGAAAGAACAATATGAAAGTCATCACCTATTTATTCCTTACTGTATCACTACTTTTTTTCTTCTCCTGTGGGGAAGAGCAGCAGGAGGAAATCCATAATGCCCACAACCACCCAGCCCCACACGGTGGTCAATTGGTTGAACTGGGGGAGCACGGATCCGGATTCAACCTGGAACTCGTTCTTCACGAACAAGGTTTTCTTCAAATTTATGTCTTCGATGCCCATGTTCAGAATTTTGTCCGCATATCCGCTAATTCCATTGATATTGAAATTACCGATCAAAATGGCACCGCAAGAATTATAACCTGTGAGCCTATCGAAGACCCCATTACCGGGGAAACAGTTGGTAACACTTCCCTATTTACTTCCACCGAACGAATCAATGAAATCCTCCCCCTTCAAGGAGTAATTAACAAAATTGATATTATGGAATTCCCCTATGAAAATGTGGAAATTAATTTTTCCGGGAATGAACAAACTGGTCACGAATGAGCATCGAAGAAAAACGCGATCAGTTAATGGAGGAACTCATGCCCTTTGAGGACCACCTCGAACGATTTACCTATATTATCGACCGGGCCAAATCAACAGACCCTCTTCCCGAGGACTGCAAAATTGAAACCTTCCTCATCAAAGGATGTGTGTCCCAGCTTTGGGTATTCCCTCAGTTTAAAGAGGGCCTATGCCAATTCCAGGCTGACTCGGAAGCCTCCATTACAAAGGGAAC
>CAJQKB010000103.1 GCA_905478775.1 uncultured Opitutales bacterium
AGGACTGCCCCATGTCCTGATTATTGGAGACTCGATCAGTATCGGGTACACCCTCCCCACCCGGACCTTGCTTAAAGGAAAAATGAACCTGCACCGAATACCGACCAATGGAGGCCCCACCACCAAGGGAGTGACCGAGATCGAAAAATGGCTCGGTAAAAGAAAATGGGATCTGATTCATTTCAACTGGGGACTGCACGATTTGAAATACATGGGCAAGGACGGTACTAATTTAGTACCCAAGGAAAAAGGAGGCATTGTACAGGTTCCCCTATCCGAGTATGAAAAAAATTTGGAAAAACTGGTTATTCGAATGAAAAAATCAGCCACGCAATTGGTTTGGCGAAACACCACGCCAATCCCGCCCGGTTCCAGGGCCCGCTATGTGGGAGATTCTGTAAAATATAACCAGGCAGCTGCCCGGGTTATGAAAAAGCACGGGGTTCCCACCCTTGACCTTTACACTCCGAGTAAAAAGAACATGAAAGACTGGATGAAAAAAGCGGATGTACACTATTTTGCCCATGGATCTCAGGAGTTGGCTGAACGGGTCGCTGGAGACATTCTCAAACGCCTGGAGAACTAGTTTCTTTTCTTAGCTGCCCGAACCGCAGCCAATGCGTCAATTAAACCGGCTCCAAACTTATAATCGGTCCCAGTTGGCCCAAGATCCGTTGCGGTCTTCCGTAAAATCTCACTAGTTTCCCAAGGATTAAGTTCGGGGTTGGCTGAGAGCATTAAGGCGGCAACCCCGGCTGCATGCGGACCAGAGAATGAATTTCCCGCCGGTCCTACCATCAGTGAGGCTCCTTTATCCTTTTCCACCTCTCTCCAACCTTTTCGAATATCTTGAGAACCGGAAACATTCCAGACTGGATATCCGGATGGGAATGCGGTGAGATCTGGTTTTTGTAAGGGTCTTTGTTTTGAATAATCGGAAAAGAATTGAACACCTTCCCAATAACAGGGCCCTTCACTGCTAAATGGTAATTGAATTCGGGACTGATCCACACCGGCAATCGCGAGAACGCAGGGTATATCTTTGGGTAGCCCGATTTGTTTACCAAGTGGCATCGCACGACGAGATTTAGGCCCATAATTACCAGCACCACCCACGGCAAGAACTCCTCCGAGAGAAAGATGCTCAAATGCATTACGGAAAAGTCCACGTATTTGTCCAAGATCGCGGTTTACAATCATAAAACTCATGGAAACAATATCGGCTCCTTTCGTCATGAGGTATTCCAAACTGCGAAGATTGAACCCACCCTTTACAAGCAAAATTCTGGAATCCGGGGCGATGGCAGTCTGCACACCGGACATCGATGGCCGGCCCGCAATTATGCCGACGCAAGAACTACCATGTGAGGTGGTTTTTGTTGCATCTAAGATAAATCCATTGTTGGCAATAAAATCATAACCGAATAGATCATCAATCAGTCCGTTCCCATCATCATCCAGTCCGTTTAATTCTTCCCCAGGATTTCGGGCGAGTGTATGAATCAATGAAGGCGTGGAGATAATACCGGTATCTATTACTGCAACCTTAACCCCTTGCCCGGTGGCGTTTTCCTCTTTCCATGCTGCTTGGGCTCCAATTTCCCTGACATTCCAGGGGATGCTTAAACTTCCGGAAAAACGGGTGCTTTTTCTTCTTCGCACTTCAACCATATCATGCATGGCTTGCAATTGCTTGGCTGACATGGGGGAAGATTTACGAAACGATTTGAAAAACCGGTTGAGATAAACAAAGGAAACATCGGAACGGCTGGCAAGTTTTTGAACAGCACCCGATTGAGCAAGGCATGAAAAGCCATTAACTATCCAAAAACGATTCACTTCCCGAATCTGTTTTTTGCTAATACTTTTAGTGACGAACTTTTCTATCCCTGTCCATGAACGGATCGCTTGTTCTCGAAGAATAGTGGAAACCTCAAGGCGATTCTGAGAACGTGATAACCTTGCACGATCGGTGCAAATTCTTTCAAAGTCCCCAAAACGATTGACCAACTGTTTATCCATTCGAACAAATACCGGAATCCAATCTGGATTATCCAAATCAATTGCTTCATCCAATCGACTTGCTGAAACCGAATGGAGTACCAATAAAAAGCCAATACAGGAAATTCTAAGGAATATATCTTTCATCGGGCGGGGTAACCCCCTCGAAAGCCATCTATAGACTCAAATATTTTTTAACCTTTTCCTCCAAACCGGAACGGGCATTCTGGTCTACAAGATTGCCCTTTTTATCGACTAACCACATCGCCGGAATACTGCTTATCCCATGCTCCTGGGCCAGACTTGTCTTCCAGCCTTTTCCGTCGAAAAATTGGGGCCAGGGCATTTCGTTTTTTGCCAGAAAGCTCTCAAGTTTCTTCTTATCACTGTCCATGGATATTCCAATGATCTCGAAGCCTTGTTTATGCAATTCATCGTAAGTCTTTTTAACACTTGGAATCTCGCGGACACAGGGTCCACACCAAGTGGCCCAGAAATCAATCAGGATTACTTTTCCCTTCATTTGAGAAAGATCCACTTCCCGGCCATCCACCGCGGTAAATTTCATATCCAAAGGTTTGCCCAAGGCTTCCCTCTTCTTGAGTTGCCCCTTGGCCTTTTCGATAATACGGGCAATCTTGGGGTCCGAATCATCCAATGCGGTAAGTTCCTTTAGAATTTTCAAACTTTTCTCACTGTCTGGGGTCATTTGTGCAACCGCAGAAAGCATGGCATAGGGCATAAATTCTTTGGGGTAATCCTTGGAGAGCAGGCGCCCCACCCTCTCCAGTTCAATAATTCCCTTATCTTGATCCTCTTTTAAAGCTGCTCTTACCTGTGCATCTAATTTTTTATAAACTTCTTCGAAAGCAGGTTTTTCGGAAAGCTTCGTATTGCCTTCATCTTTCGCAAGGGTTGAGTTAAACGGGAATACCCCAAAAATACCAGTTATTGTAAGTAATAATCTAAACTTCTTTGTTATCTTCATTCATGGACTTTAGTCGCTTGAAGTTGAAGATGCCAAGGGTTTATCCAAGGATTGGAAAATTATTATTTTATAAGATGCAGACTCAGTATCGCGTAAAATATATGAAGTTATACCCACAGACGATACCAAGGATTAGCCGTTTACAGAGTAATCCCTGGAAGCCTAAAAATGAGTATTATCTAGCAATGGAAGGATAGAACTATCCGTTCAATCCAGCCAAGGCCGCTTTTTTAACTATATTTTCAACTGAAATACCAAGTTCGGCCATTACGATGTCTCCAGGTGCGGAAATCCCAAAACGGTCAATTCCCACAACCACGCCATCCAAACCGACATACTTTCTCCAAATATCAGACACACCGGCTTCAACCGCGAGGCGGCTGCGGAATTTTTTCGGCAAAACGGATTCTCGGTATTCTGCATCCTGACGATCGAAGCGTTCCATGCAGGGCATGGAAACTACCCGGACTGTCGGCCCGAGTTTTTCTGCTGCTTCCAAGGCAAGGGACACTTCGCTTCCAGATGCCAAAATGATTAACTCCAATTCACCCTCTTCCTTACGAGCCACATAAGCTCCTTTAAGAACACCCTGACGACGCTCCGAAACCGGAATTTGAGAAAGATTGGGAACATTCTGACGAGTTAAAATGAGACCAGTTGGTCCGTCAATACGCTCGAGGGAAGCAAAGAATGCACCAGCTGTCTCCTCAGGATCAGCGGGACGAATAACATCAAGGTTAGGAATCAAACGCAGGCCACTGGTGGTTTCAACAGGTTGGTGTGTCGGTCCATCCTCTCCGACTGCAACCGAATCGTGTGTCCAGATGTGAAAAATAGGCAGATTTGCCAGCGCGGAAACCCGAACTGCACCACGCATATAATCCGCAAACACGGCAAATGTGGCACCGGATGGACGGAAAATACCATAGTATCCAATCCCATTGACAATCGCACCCATCGCATGTTCACGAATTCCAAAAAGGAGATTTCGACCCGCATTGTTGGTGCTCGAAAAATCGCCCATGTCTTTGAGGTAATTTTTGGTTGAACCGTGAAGATCAGCGGATCCGCTAATGAGCAATGGAAAAGCCTTGGCTAAATCATTAATAATCTGAGAACCTGCTGCACGGGTGGCCACCTTTGCATCTTCGGCAAATACTTGCACGCTATCGATTAAATTAGCCGGTAACTCGCGGGTTAGTCCGCTATTTAATAGGGCTGCTTTTTCAGGATTAGCGGATTGCCAAGCGGAAAAAGTTTGATCCCATGCCTGACGGTTTACTTTCCGTTGCTCCTTAAGAGAAGAAAAGTAGGAACGAACTTCCTCAGATACAAAGAATTTTTCTTCCGGGAGACCAAGGCCTTGTCGGGCGGAATCTGCAAATTTTGCTCCGCCTTCGCCGTGTCCGGCTGCGGTACCTGCCACTTCGGGAATACCCTTTCCGATAAGAGTTTTAACCTCAATAAAAGTCGGTTTGCCATTATTATTTGCCCGGGCCTGTGACAATGCATCGGCAATCGCATTCAGGTCATGTCCATCTTCCAGGCGAATTACATTAAATCCATAGGCTGCAAAACGATCGAGCACGCTCTCGCTTTGGCTCGCATCTGCCATTGCATCCAAAGTTACATCATTTGAATCATAAACTATTGTTAAATTATCCAGGCCAACATGGGCACCAAGAGAAGCCGCCTCTGCCGCGACCCCTTCCTGGAGACAACCATCTCCCACCAAGCAGACAACCTGATGGTTAATAATTTCATGCTCCGGTGTATTAAAATGAGCAGCCGCCATCTTACCGGCAATTGCAATACCCACTGCGTTTCCTACTCCCTGACCGAGCGGGCCAGTTGTGCATTCAACACCTGGAGTTTCTCCAAATTCAGGATGTCCGGGAGTCTTACTGTGAAGCTTGCGGAAATTCTTTACCTCCTGGAGAGAAAGATCGTAACCCGCCAAATGAAGCCAACCATAAAGGAACATACTTCCGTGACCGGCAGAGAGAACGAAGCGGTCGCGGTTTAACCATTCCGCGTCCGAAGGATCGACCTGTAAATCATGCCCATAAAGAACTGCCCCCACTTCGGCAGCACCGAGAGGAAGTCCGAGGTGACCAGAACTGCATGCGTGAACGGCGTCGATTGCCAAGCCTCGGGCTTGATCTGCTGCTTGTTGAAGAATTTCTATATTTGGTAGTGCCATAGTAATTTTGTGCTTTAAATTAAAAGTACGGGAATTGAAAAGGAGTTACTGAAAAGTTTTATTTAGAGTAAACTATCACTCTTGGTAGATAACATCTTTTGTAGTCAATTCAACCATGTTTTCTCCTAGGCCCACCTCTACATGCTTGGACCATATAGTAACTACCCCGGTTTGATCATCTTTATCGATGCCAATGAGGAAGTACTTATCATCCGGCGAGACATCATCCAATTCTCCATTACCGAAAGGGTCAGTTCTCGCTTTTCCCACTTTTGCCTGCAACAAGATTGACTTTACTCCAAGCGCAATTTCTGGATTTGCTGTAGAATCTTTTTCCGCATAAGCCCATAATTCAGCAACGGACTTCACCTCCCCCGCTAAGGCACTATCTAAATTCAAATCAGAAAGTAAATCCTGCAGATTACGGGTGGTTAAATAAAAATCGGAGGCCTGGGCCGGTCGTTCCTTACCCTGAGCAGTGGGAACAGAAGCTTTAAACTTCAATACCGATCGAGCAAGCTTGTTATACCGTTTTAGTGGATACCGACTTTCAGATTCCGCTATTGTAGGGGGCGGGGGCAGTGATAAAAAATCCGAATTTGCCAATTCTTCTTCCTGATGAGTTATCTTAGTGGCAAGAGGTGGGGAATATTCAGCAATCGGAGAATTCTCCCGATTGGTTTTCTGTTTAGCTTCCGATATTACCCTACTCAAATATTCAATTCTTTGTTCGGCACTCAAATGGTCATTACCCTCCAAGATAAAAGCTTGCAACTCATCATCCCCGGGACGCTGACTTTGCCTAGACTCCGATTCGAATAGTTTGGCCTCCAAGTCTCTGAGGCGATTTTCCAAACTCCTTACTTTGCTGGCTTCAATTGTTACGGGTTCTTTCGCCACATGCTTTTGCTTATGCGAAACGAAAACTGGCATCGGTCCAAGTCGAGGATTTAAGGATAGTTGTTCAAGAGTATAAAATTGAGGATTTCCCTTGTCCATAAAATCAAAAAGGGGAACATTTTTCGGATAAAAAAGAGGAATAGCAGTCTGCTTATTTTTAATCCGTACAATCATCGAACCATCCTCTTCGATATTGCGAATGGGACTTATCCAAGTGACTGAATCCATCACATCCAAATACGTTGGACTAATTAACTCTCTTGCCCCAACGCTTCCCTGAGCAAACAAAGAGGCAAAATATAATAATAACATTTTGTTGTAATATGTGTTCATAACAACATTCATATACACTATTGATATTATTTTAGATGTTTGCAAAGTTTTTCTTCTTGCCCATCATGCAAATTACTTTTTTTTCGATAGTTTAAACAAAATTTAGTTTTTAAACCGCTTTTGTCCATTCCCCAAGATCCCCCACCTCAATTATAACATGCATTCTATTTAGTATGCCTATCAAACAATTGCTAATATGTCAGACCATTCATCCTCAGAAATAATGATCGAGACACAAGGTCTCAGTAAATACTACGGCGACTTCATCGCGGTAGATGACTTAAATATTACCATTCGCGAAGGAGAGGTAGTCGCATTTCTCGGGCCAAACGGAGCGGGAAAGAGCACTACCATGAAAATGCTTACCGGATATTTAGCACCCTCCTTGGGAACGGCAAAGATTTGCGGGATGGAGGTTGCTCACAACAGAGAAAAAGTAGCAAATCGGATTGGTTATCTTCCAGAAAATGGCCCACTTTACGAGGAAATGACTCCCCTAAAATTACTGAATTTCTTTGCAGACGCTCGCAGTATAGATGCCAAAACAAAAGCGGTCAGAATTGAACAAGTGGTGGAACAGTGTGCGATTAGCACAGTTTTAAATAAACCAATCGGAAAACTTTCCCGAGGATTTCGGCAACGGGTCGGAATGGCGAATGTGCTCCTCCACGAACCCGATGTGTTGATTATGGATGAACCTACCGCAGGACTCGACCCAAACCAAGTTCTGGAAGTAAGAAAAACCATTAAAGACCTGGGCAAGACTATCCTGTTGTCTACTCACATCCTCCAAGAAGTTCCGGAAATGGCCGACCGTATCATTTTGATCGATCAGGGAAGATTAATTTTTGATGGAACTCCGAATGATTTAAAAGATGAATCCTCACTTGACTCCTGGTTCAATCGCCAAACTGCCTAAGACCTTACCTTTAACATTTTCCTGTTATGAATTCCCAAGCTATCTCCGCTGTATTTAAACGAAATCTTGCTTCCTATTTCGGAAGTCCAAGTGGGTATGTCTTTATTTGTGCATTCCTTTTGGCAAGTGGAATTGCTGCTTTTTGGTCGCAAGAATTCTTTGATTCCAATTTGGCGAATCTGGACCAGTTAAATCAATTCCTACCCCACATTCTCCTTGGTTTTATTCCCGCCATTACTATGAGTATCTGGGCGGATGAGCGAAGGCAGGGAACGGACGAACTTCTCTTAACTCTTCCAGGCAGCGACTTTGATGTGGTTCTAGGAAAGTATTTCGGTGCAGTTGCGATTTTTGCGATTTCCTTACTCTTTTCTCTGGTTGCGAATTATTTTGTACTTTCTCAGCTAGGAAATCCTGACTTTGGACTATTATTATCTACTTACATCGGCTACTTCTTTGTGGGTTTAAGCATGATTGCCATTGGGATGGTGGCTTCATTCCTAACGCCTAACCTAACGGTCGCTTTTGTACTGGGAGTTGCTTTTAACGCTCCACTCGCCCTTCTTCCCAATACCAACTGGGGACTATCTGCTAGCTTTTTAGATTTTAGCCGTGGAACTATCAGTATATCGGGTATTGTCTTTTTTGTTAGTCTATCCGTTGCCATGCTCTACCTTTGTTCGATTTTAATTGGTCGTAGGCACTGGGTGGGTAGCCCAACCGGCAAGACAAAAATATTTCATTACAGCACTCGAGTAGTTGCCTCCTTGGCAATAGCATATTCCCTAACCTTCATTTTTCGAAATAATGATATTATTAGGATTGATGCCACAGCGGAGCAATTAAGTAGTTTATCGCAAGGTTCAAAAGATTTACTGAAGGAGATTGAAGGACAGGTTGAGATTGATGCCTTTATATCTCCTGCCGATTCAATGCCTGAACAATATGTACAAACGCGTATTAATTTATTAACTGCATTGCGGGAAATTGAGCGTAATGGAAACCAGGTAATCGTTGATATTCACGAGATTACCGCAGAAGATAATGCTTCCACTACGGCAGAAAAATATGGGGTCGAAAATCAAAACGGCATAACTCCCCCTCTTTTTGTTCAGCAGGATGGCCGATTTATGCCTTGGCAAAAAGATTTATACCTGGGGCTTGTTTTTAAGGGAAGTGGGGGGCAGCAAACGATTCCTTTTGTCTACAAAGGACTGCCAGTGGAATACGAAATCATGCGCACTCTCAGTTCGGTCAGTGGTTCGAAAGCAAAGAAAAAACTGGGTGTATTTGCGACGGATGCTCCAATGATGGGAACCGCCGGTATGGGAATAATGGGCTTTAGTATGGGAGGCGGCACCCCTGCATGGGAAGTCGTGAGCGAACTTCGCAAACAATATGATGTCCAGGAAGTAACTGGTGGGGAAATTAAAAAGGGAGATTATGACGCCATTATGGTGGTCCAACCTTCCACCTTAGATAACGAAAAATTAGATGATCTTATCGCCGCAATCAAGGCAGGAGTTCCCACCGCCATATTCGAAGACCCACTTCCACTTATTCAGGGCAGTGTTACTGGTACTTACGAACCACGAAGAAATAATCAACAGGGAGGTGGACCAGGACAACCCCCTCCTCCAGCTCCTGAAAAAGGTGATTTATCCAAGCTGTGGAGCCTACTAGGAGTTCACTTTAACGTAAATCCGGCGGAGCGATTAGACGCGATCAAGAATGAACTTCTCCAACTACAGACAAGTGCAAACCGAAGTTTAGCCCCTGCAAGAGGGAGATTTACCGAGGTGGGAAGTTTTTTCACCAAGCTTAATGACTTGATCAAGAAAACTTCTGAGTACGAAGCTAGATTGAATGCGAATGCTCCCCTTTCCTCGAGCGATTGGGCGAGTCTTTCACTTACCAGTCTGAGGGATTCAATAAATGGATTGGATTCAGGTCACCCAATTCGTAATTTTATTGAGCAAAAACTTCTCGATCCGGTGGATACTAAATTAAAAGGCTTAGAAAAAAGAATTTTGCGGGATCCCTATAATCCGACTCCCAAAATTCCCCGTTCTGATAATTTCCCAGACGAATTCATTTATGTCGGAGGAAAAGAGAATTCCTTCCTCGAGGGACCCGTGACCTCTGAACTTCAATATTGTTTATTTACTTGCCCAGGTTCGCTCTATGAAAACCCATCGAGTACGCTTACTTTTAAACCCTTACTTAAAACAAGGGGAGGAAGTCTTTCGGGAACAACCAGTCTCGATAATTTTTGGACCGGAGGAGTGTTTGGAACACCTCGACGTTTTAACCCAGACAGAACGCTATACTCTGGTTCCAACCTGTCCGAAACTATTGGTGCTTCCATTGGCGGTACAATCCAGGATGGAAATCAGACCAATCAAATTAATGTAATTTTGATCGCGGATATTGATGTGTTAGCGGATCCATTTTTCAATATCCGGAGCCGAGGTCCAGAATCGGACTTCCCTCTTGATGTAGACAATGTAACCTTGTCACTTAACTTAATCGATAGTTTAGCCAAGGAGGATCGTTTACTTGAGATCAGGAATCGCCGTCGCCTGCACCGTACATTACAGGAGTTTGAAAAAAGCATCGAGGAGGCACGTGAAGTTGCGACTCAAACTATTCAAAATGCAGAAAGTTCGATTCAAAAGATCCTCCAAGAAGAAAATCGGAAATTAAACGAAGCCCTTGCAGATGTTCAAAATAGCCAAAGTAATATGACACAGGGGCAATTCATGCAATTACTCCAAACTGAGGCCGCCAAGCTGCAAAAGAATTTGGCAAAAAGAGAACGAGAATTACGACAAGATACCAACACGAAAGTGAAAGCAGCAGAGCGTCAGCGAGATCGCGAAATTAAAGAGAAGCAAGAATTCATTCAACAAATGTCCGTATTCCTCCCTCCCATCCCCCTACTCATTGTTGCTTTAATTGTTTTTTCGAGGAAAAGAAAAGCTGAGATCGATGGAGCAGTTGATTCTCGATTACGATCTTAGTTCATTCCAATCAAATTTAAACTTATACAAAATTTAGACTCATGAACGAAAACACCAAGTCCATTGCCTTTATTGCGGTTACTGCTGCCTTTGTAGCACTCGCTATCTATACAACTCCGGAAAAAATTGACCCCACCAGTAAGGGGAGTCAAATGGGCCAAGCCCTTTTCGAAACTTTTGATACACGTTCCGCAACGGGGATTGAAATTGTTGAGATTGATGAAGAAAACCTGGAAGCAAAATCAATTGAAATTGCACAGACAGACAAAGGTTGGTGGATCCGCCGGCCACAAAAGCCCGATTATCCAGCAAACGCGGATAATCAAGTAAAAGATGTTTCAACAATTCTTTTGGACTTACGGATTCTTGATGTCGCTTCTGAAGGGGCGGGCGAACATGCCCAGTATGGTGTAGTCGATCCTAGCAAAGCAAATCCAGGCGACGCAGGTGTAGGAAAGAGCATCGCTTTGAAAAATAGCTCAGGTTCAAACCTTGCCCAGCTCATAATTGGCAATGAGGTAGAAGGACTTTCGAGGACAAGATATGTTCGGAAACCTCAAGAAAACACCGTCTACACAGCAGAAGTTCAAAATGCGAATGATGTTTCCACGAAATTTGTTGATTGGGTAGAAGAAGATTTTCTTGATTTGGATAAATGGAATATCAAACAAATTACACTTGATAACTATGAAGTTAATCTCGCACAAGGACAGTTAAACCGTTCGGGCAATCCACTTGTCCTCGATTATGATAGTTCTGAATGGAAATTAAGTGGTTCATCACTGACCGAAAAGGAGGAATTGGATAAGGAAAAATTGGATGCGCTTAAAGATGCACTTGATGACCTAAAAATTATCGATGTAGAAAAAAAGCCAGAAATCCTAGTCAACAATCTAAAAAAAGGGAACGAGTTCTTCAACAACTTGAAAGACCAAAAGAACCAAGCAGTAGTACAATCACTTCAACAAAAAGGATTTTATACGGTTGCAGTTCAAAACCCACAAGGTCAACAAGTCCCCAAAGTCGTTTCCAATAAAGGTGAAGTATTGGTGGGAATGAAGGACGGCGTGGAATATGTCCTGCGTTTTGGTGATATTTACCGCGGACCTGAGGAGGATGAAAATTCCACCGGCGACAGTCGATATATCTACGCTTTTGCTCGCGTAAATCCAAACTTACTTGATCCACTCGACCTTGAACCAGTACCCGAGGCATTAACAACCCCCCCTCCCCCATCCTCGCCTGATAACAACACATCGAGCCCCAAAGGAGAAAAAGGGGACACGGGTGAAAAAGGAAAAGAAAGTAATGCACCCAAAATCTCCCCTCCAGGTCCACCTCCTAATTTCGTACCTTCTTCCGCTCCCCCTTCTACTATTCCTCCCGCACCACCAGCAGCGGTAAAGAGTAAACCAGTACCCACTAGTAAAGAAGATAGTTCCATCCAAAAAGAACCGACCGAATTCACCAAGGAAAAAGCGGAACGTGATGCTCAAATAGCCGGAATTAATGCCTCTAATGCAAATAAACAAAGAGAGTTTAATGACAAACTTGCAAAGGCACAAAAGCGGGTAAATGAATTGAACCAAGACTTGGCGGGTTGGTATTATGTCATCTCTAACGACGTATATGAAAAGGTTCGTTTGGAAAGAAAAGATTTTGTAAAAATTAAGTCCGAGGATGCTGAAATGCCAGAAGAAGTTAAAGCATCTCATATTTTGATCTCATACAAGGGAGCTGATCGTGCAGATTCAAAAATCACTCGCTCGAAGGAAGAAGCTAAAACGGAAGCGGAGCGAATTCGTGGGCTTATTCTCAACGAAAAGAAGGGATTTGCCGAAATGGCCAAAAAGTTTTCGGATGGGCCCAGTAAGTCCAAAGGGGGAGACTTAGGAAAATTTAAATTTGAGGTAATGGCGAAAGCATTTTCGGAAGCTGCATTTGCATTGGAGGTAGGTGCTGTATCAGAAGTGGTCGAAACTGGCTTTGGCTTTCATGTCATTAAACGGACAGAATAGTTAATCTATAAATAAAGCATTAATCCTCAGTACTTTCAGTGATTTTTCTTTCAACCGGTTGCTTTTGGTTGTAAGGATAATTGAATGGCATTTCCTTTCATCAAGTCCCAAAAGTCTCCCTTATGGAAAAGGATTCGCTCAGATGATTCAACCCGTCTACGCTTAAAGTACGACACCTACTACCATATTTTTGATAGGCAGGAAGGAACTCGGGTCTTTAAAGATGGCAAGGAATTCATCATGCTATCGAGCAATGATTACCTTGGCCTTTCGCACCATCCCAAAATTAAAGAGGCTGGAATTGAAGCAATTAAGAAATGGGGAAGTAGTACAACCGGAGCAAGACTTGCGAATGGCGGTCGGATTTTCCACCAGGAATTAGAAGAAAAACTAGCCGATTTTTTAGGAAAGGAAGCATGCCATGTGTATTCTGCAGGATATTTGGCCTGTGCATCTGCGATCACTGGTTTTGCAGAGCGAAAAGATCTTATTTTGGCGGACAAGAACCTCCATTCTTCGCTTTGGAGTGGTATCCAATTAAGTGGGGCTCGATGCGAACGATTTGCTCATAATAACCCATCCCATGCCGCTGAAATTTTAGGATATAAAGAAACTGACAATAATATCTTCGTTCTCGAGGGAGTTTACTCAATGGAGGGACATATTGCCAAACTACCAGAGTTCGTAAAAATTGCCCAAGAGCACAAAGCATTTGTCATTCTTGATGACGCCCATGGATTTGGAGTATTGGGGAAAAATGGTAGAGGAACTGCAAATCATTTTGGAATGACCGAACAGGTCGATGTACTATGTGCCAGTTTCTCAAAGTCACTCGCCGGAGCAGGTGGGTTTGTTGCGTCCACCAAAGAAGGGATTGATTATATGCGGAGCCATTCGAAACAAACTATTTTTTCTGCAGCTCTTTCCCCAGCATCCTGTGCTTGTGCTCAAGCGGCGCTCGAAATCATGCAAAATGAACCCGAGCATCAAGAACGATTATTCAAGAATTTAGAAAGATACAGGGGAATCCTTGCCAATTTAGAATTAGATACATGGGAGAGCGAAACCCCGGCAATCCCAATAGTTCTGGG
>CAJQKB010000104.1 GCA_905478775.1 uncultured Opitutales bacterium
CATCGGCTTTTCCATCAAATAGGACCGTTGATCCGGTTAAATATCCATCTATTGCCTTACCGTTTAAAGTAAATGCAAAATCCTCCACGATTAAATTCAAAGTTGCGTTTGCAATATTTCCGGCTGCATCACTGACCGAATAATTGATTGAATATGTACCCGTTTTATTAAGGTCTACCATACTCTCACCCGCTATACTCACTGAACTTGTAAGTACTCCATCTTCATTATCCAATGCAGTAACAGTAGGTAAAGTGTAGCTGGTCCCTTTGAGTATATAAATTGGGCCATTATTTGAAAGTGAGATAATGGGCTTTGTCACATCAATTGCGGTCACAATAATAGTCTGGGTCAATTCGATATTTCTTTTTAAAGAATCAACGGCTCGATAAGTAATCATATAGGAACCGGAAGGGGCGGAAATATTGACTATCCATTCTTGGTTAATCAAAGAAATAACCTCAGAAAAATTACCTTCCATCGAAACTGTCAAATCAGAAGACTGTCCCGATAAACTAACCTCTGTTACTTTCGCACCCAAAGTAATTTTGTTTCCAGCTGTTACTGAAAATGTGGATCCGCCTGTATTGAGTGCAGTCATAATTGGTAACGGCGGGGCACTATTAAAGACCAAGGGATTAAAACCGGGTAAAGTTAATTCAATATTATCAGAAAAACCGTCTCCATCTGTATCATGGGAATTTGGATTTGTTTCTGAAGTATTGATTTCGTAATCATCATTTAATCCATCACCGTCGGAATCAGCATTGAGTGGATTTGTTCGATTTTCCCATTCCTGTGCCAAAGTCAAACTGTCATTATCTTCATCTGAAGTAAGAATGGAAGGTTTAATGATGGTATTAAAATATTGATCATACCATAATTCTTCCTCAGTCAGTACACTTCGTTTGGAGGCCTCGATTTGGGTACTTACAGACTGGCCATTGAGAGTCGCAGTTAAGGTAAGTCCCTTCCCTTTCAATCCCGAGTGCAGAACCAACTTGATTTGACTGGTTTCGTTATAATCTGATGTCCCTTGCAGTAAATGAGAACCCGATGGCACTGAACCTACTGCATGGTTCATATTTCCATCCTCCATGTAAAACGGTAGATTCGAATCTGTAAAATTATGCTCATGGTATCCGCTGCCAGCAAGGTTGACATTAGCTGGATTGTATACTCCCGTTCCATTTGTTGCATTGTCCAAATACACGGACTGGGTATAAAGAGGATAATAGTAACCATAACCCTGAGCGCTCGTCCCCTGGTAATAATATTGTGGAGATACAAGTTGGGCTACCTTGGAATGATTGCCATCCCAATTAACTCCATCCGTGATGTTTTCGCCCAAACTGAGGGACCAAATAACATCGGAGCAGTTAAGCGGACTTCCATTTTGATCATACCCGGAGAAGGTAAAAATCATCGACGCATTCGGGTCATTTTGGCTACGAACGGGCGCTTCGATTAAATTAAGCAGACTGCCGGATTGTGGGGAAAGAGTAAGAATTAAGCTCTGGTTAGTATCATTGGTTAAATTAATCGCCGCTTTATTTCCACCCCAGAAGGAATTGTTCATAATTCCTTCCCCTGTAGTATTGGTAAAATCAACCCCGGAAACAGTGGAAGAAAAACTGATAGTAAATCGATCGGTCGGATCAAAAATACTGGAGGCCGCATCGTCAGTAATTGTAAAACTGATGGTCCCATCTGAGAGAATTTGGTAAGAAAAATTGGGTACTCCTTGACTCGTATTGGTACTGGCAGCAAAAACTTTAAATTGATAATCCTTACCCAATTCAAATCCCCCTCCAATGCCTTCAATTTCTTTAAGGACATTTTTTCCAGTGGTAGAAAACCGGCTCATCTCTCTGGCTTCTTGTCCCCAAACTAAACGACTTCTTCCATTTCCGCGATTATCAGTTTCCAATGTAATGGGATCAAATCCTGGCACATAAAGTGTTTGAGAAAAGAGGGTTGGATTTGAATCAGGACGCAGTGCAATATCCTGAAAGTTTTCATCCTCAAGAAGGACTGCAATGTTATACAATCCGGGCTCCAAGTTCGGGATAACATAAGTGCCATTCTCATCGGTGAATGCATAAGAGTCCCAGTCATTTTCTTGCCCCCAATTATATCCAGGCATGCCGTTGTAAACAACAATTTCTCCGCCCATCCCACTTCGGTCACTACCACCCAGGCCATAAAAGAAATTAGTGGGCATGGAATCGTCCACAACAATATCCAAGTATGATTTCTGAGAGACTGAATCAAATTCAGACACTCCATTGAGTCGAATACCGGAGAAGCTCTTTTCATTCGTAAAATGAGAAAGTTTATTTCCATTTAACTCGTTAAATATTTTCACATCCGGCTCTGCCAAAAAAGTATTTCTCTGAAGATTTAATTTTTGCCCCTCTGCTCCCAGTAATTCTTCTGAATAAGTTCCATTATGATCGAGTTCAACGGAGACTAATTGATTCGTGGTAATTAACTTTACCCTTGCAGGTGAAAAATCAGGTATTCCATTTTTATCTAAATCTGGAACAATACTTTCATTAAAATCTATGGTTACATTGAAATCTTGTGTCACATACGATCCCCCGTCTAACACTCTAACTTTTGAGATTCTATCTCCATACGGATCTGACATTTCTATGTTGTTAGATAATGTGTAGTTAAAATCATACACCTCAAACTCAGGGGTAGGTCCAGGTGGATCCCAATATAAAATGTCTGTGTAAATTACACATTGAATCGCTTCAGATGGACCAAAGGCAGGACGATACCGGTCATCCTTTGCCCATGTCTTGTAGAAGTATCCCTGCCCTGCCCCTTCGGGATTGTCCACTTTATCTAATTCTAAACTTTTAAGTTCCCGATCATTATAGAAAATACGGGTAAGAATTCCAATTTCATCAAAAATAGGAATAGGTTCCGTACCCGATCCACTCCCCTGGATTATTATTTCTGGAGCCAAATATTTACCACCATTTGAATTAGTAATTTTTATTTCACTGATTTGTCCCCTTTTCACTGTCGCAGTACAATTGGTTTCGAATGGTAGCCAATCTTCATATGTTCCCGATTTTCCTGCCCGGTAATGGTCATTAACCAAGACAAAATTTGCTTTTTTCCCAGAGCAAATTGGCGATAAAAACTGATTCGTGCGGTGATTACTATCAGCCGGGCAATTCGGGTGATTTGCTATTTTACTATGATTATCATTCCAATTGTCGAAAAAGTTATCCCAATTAGTGTCCGTACGAAAAGTCCCCACTTCCTCTCCGGGGCAGGTCTCAGGTGGATAGGGGGAAGAACTTGAATCAACATGCCCGCACCGTTTGAAATTTCCGTTTACATCTTCACGTAAATTATTACACCTCCATTGCCAGGCATTTTCTGGTTTTCCATCATTTAAATTAGAATAATTGGGGGGCGTTCCACAAATAATAACATGCGGATCCACATAGTCTGTCCCTCCCTTAGTCACAATTATCTTGGTGATGTTCCCATCGACTACCTGGGCAACTGCGTGTGCCCGATCAGATGGCGGAATAGAACTCTCCGGTCTTCCTTTATCCAAAATCATAACCCATGGAGCGACATACCTGAATTCAGAAAATGGACTATTGACATCGGCCTCTATCATTTCTCCATCAAATAAAAAGTAGTTTCCTTGAGTATTATTTAAAGTCGGCTCCTTCAAGCTCCCTCCTAAAGAAACAAGCAAACTTGCATTCCTTTCAGGCTCTAATATTGCCCTGCCTGGATTTGGAACGATTATTGCCGAGGAATTATTCTCTTTCTGCAAGTTATAATATCCTCTTCCACCCTCTACTATCTGCACATCAACAATGCTACCATTTGAATCCACCACCCCATTGATAACTGCCCCAGTACCTCCACCCCCACTCACGATGATCTTCGCAATTCCAGAAGTATTTATCAATTGATTTGTAAATGGGTTCTTTAAAGTTGGTTCATATCCGGAACCCCCAAATGTAATGTTTAAATCTAAAATAGATCCGTTTTCATCAGTGGCATTTACTTCAAAAGTTGCTTCTTGATATAGTAAGGTGGCATCTAATTGGGGGTGGGGAATTGGGTTGTCTGCAGTTGGCCTGGGTCGTCCATC
>CAJQKB010000105.1 GCA_905478775.1 uncultured Opitutales bacterium
TACTAAAGATATCACTGCCAGAAGGATCAAGCATTTCTGAATTTGTACTCAAAGAGATGAGCTTTGTTTTAAGTACTGGAGTACTATCGTAATTATCGGTAACTACTGCACTTGGGTCAGTGAAAGCGGTTCCAACTTGTAAATTTAACAAGTCGAGTCCGCCTGCGTCATTAAGAGAAATGACGGGTGAAGTTGAATCGACTATGCGAACTTCTCTTTCCAGTTTGGTATTATTACCAAATTCATCTGTAACTGAATATTTAATGATGATTTTTCTCGACGCGTCTTCATTTCCAATCGAATCAACATAAATCTGTTTGTTCATATTGAAATTAACTATGCTGGAATCTAATCCGGAAATACTAGACCCCAAATACGCAAGAGCACTTACTTTACTGTTAAGGTTGATGGGGGAAACCCCAGACCCCATGTCTTTGTAGGCAGTTACACCAGGGTCGGAAAAAGAAGTATTAACCTCGTGATATAATGGATTGTCCCCATGCATAACCATAGTGGGCGTTTTAAACGGAGAATTTATTAACACAATTTGACGAGAAATTTCAGATGTATTTCCTGCCAAGTCAGAAATTTTATACTGTAGACGAAAGGTGGCATTTACACTGTCTTGGTTTTTCGCTTCGTTGATAATATTTTCTAGAGAATTTGTAACAGGATTGTAAGATTGCAAATTATCATCCACCAACATCTCGACCATAACTTTAATTCTATCGTCTCCCCATTCAATAATTCCATCCAAATTATCAGTTGCAAAAGCTCCAGGGTCCTTGAAGACGCTTGTTGAATTAAGGTCGATATAGATTGGATTAGAACCATAAAGTGTTGCTTTAGGGAATGTGTTATCAACCACTTGAACCCATCGTGTGGTCGGTTCGTTCAAATTACCGGAGGGGTCAGATATTCCCTGATAAGTAATCTCATAAACTCCCGCCTTTTCCATGTTAACAGAACCAAATGAACTTTTCTCGGGGCCAGTTGAAAGTCCCATAAATTCGACTATTTCTTGCTCGGAATAATAATTATCAATTAACGATACACCAGGATCGATAAATTGCGTCCCAATTTTACCCTCCACCAACAATGGATTAGATTGTTCCTTCCCATCTGAAAAAGAAATAATGGGTTTTTGATTGTCTACAATTTTAACTGTAGGTGTTATAGTTACTGAGACTGGTGAACCGTCTGCAAAGTTAACCTTACGAAGTGCAAAATCATCAACATACAAAGTAATTTTGGATTCATGCCCAAGTATAGAATAATTCACTGAATCGAGGTTTGAAACCTGGACACTATTAGTAATATCAAGACTACCTAATGTTTTTGCAGAGTATGATGGATAAATCTCAGAATTTGATCCCAATATTTTGAAAGGACCGTAATCATCCAAAGGATAATTAAGATTTTTCCTCTTCACTAAATATTCGATTACCAACTGATCACTTGAAATAATGTTAGCACCCTCAGATAGCGAGATTGTAGGCGCTTCAATGTATAGATCTTCTAAACCCTCAACAGTCTCGAGAATTTCACCGCTGATCGAAGCAGGGATACTCGGAGCTTGTGCCTGAGGAGTAGGAGTAGAAACAGTAACGGCGTCGGAAATATCGTCGAAGGAGAACTGGGAAGAACTCATCTCAGTCGATTCTATAGTAAAAAAGATATCTGAAGCGATTTCATGAACCATTTCCCAATCTGTATCCATTGCCTGACTAATCGTGGGGGAAGAAGTGGTTGAGGCACTTTCAGTCCCCGTCACTCCGGGAAAAAGCATATCGATAGAAGGTGGCATTTCTCCGCCAGTAAGAGATCCGCTGTAAGTTGCGGTAAGGTTGACCAAGCCACCGGGCATCGTGGCCATGGACTCGCCAAGTTTTCCAGATGCTAATTGTAAGGACTGTCCGGAGGCAAGATTCACATCATTGCCCGCCACATCGGTAAAAGTAATATCGCCAGAAATTAAGTTTACCCCACCGGTAATATCTCCAGTAACTGGATTCCGAACCGCAACTAATTGAAACATCGTACCCCGAATGCCCGCAGTGCCCAACGGGCTACTTAACACCATAGATGAGCCTTTCCTGAGCTTGGGTGCTTTTACGATTAAATTTCCAAAGTCTAGATGGGCGAGGAGTTCAGATTGGGAAGGTTCTTCTTCAATTTGAGAGGGATTTGCATTAGGATCAGCACTAAAGCTTTTCTGTGCAAATTTTCGTAAATAAAAACGGCTTCCTGGCTTGATTGTAATCAGAGCACCGTTTGAAAATAACAGCGATGCATTACCACTATCACCAGTAACAATGATCGACTTTTCTTCTACTTTTTTACCGACGGAAGAAGAATCAAGAGTAATTTGGAATTCGTCTTCTATTGATAGTGAAAAAACCTCTCCCTCCACAGATGCAACAATTACAGACGCATCGACTGCCTCTAAGTCAACTACTACAAATTGAGCTAAACAAATAAAAACAAAATAGTGAAGACCACTAAAGAGTTTCTTGACGGATAAAATCGAAGAAAAACAAAAACTTTGAGAAGAAGAAGACAAGACATTTTTAAAATAACTCAGAAACCTCCACTTTCGCAAGTGATTTTTACCGTATTTCCTAGATCTTATCCAATCTCGGATGCATAACTTTCTGCATCCAGTAATTCTTTGGTATTAATCGAATCGGAAGGTTTAATTCGAATCATCCATCCGCCAGTATAAGGATCTGAATTTACTTGCTCAGGAGAATCATTCAACTCTTCATTCGTCTCGGTGACTTCACCCGTTAATGGCATGTATAAATCCGAAGCAGCTTTAACTGATTCGACCACACCAAATACAGCTCCTTTTTCGAAAACTTGCCCCACTGCAGGCATTTCTACAAAAGTAACATCGCCAAGACTATCTTGTGCATGATTAGTAATTCCAATTAGGCAAGAACCATCAGATTCTTGCCTAATCCATTCGTGTTCTTTCGTGTAAAATAATTCAGATGGTATTTCGGTCATTCAAATCGGATATTTATCAAATATAATGGGATCAAGGAAAAAAAACTTTTTTATTCGCAACCGATTCTTGTTCCAGAAGGAACTATGGCATTTTTAACTATCACTAAAAGTCCATCCCGTGCATATACACCATTGTGTTTATCGGCCCACCCTTCTTCAATTCCCTTGGGAGATAGGAATACATTGGCTCCAATTCGAGCGTTCTTATCAATGATCGAATTGGTAATAATTGAATTATCTCCAACCCCTACATCGGGGACATCAGAAATATTATCTGGTATATCAATTTCGTCATGAGTTTCAAAATAATCTGCTCCCATCATTACAACATTATCAAACTTACAGTTATCTCCGACCATCGAGCGTACTCCGAGCATACACCGATTGAAGGTCGATCTTCCGATCATGCATCCACTTGCTACAGTTGTCCGGTCCATATCACAATGAGTAAGCTTTGCGGTAGGTAGTATATCTGGATAGTTATAAATGGGATGATCCTCGTCGTAAAAATTAAAAGAGGGGACCGGTTCGGTTAATTGTAAGTTGGCATCAAAAAATGCTCTTACTGTTCCAATGTCCTCCCAATAATCATCAAATACATGACATCGAATATCTTTATCCTGAACGAGCGACGGAATGATCTCCTTTCCGAAATCCTTCGAATCTCCCTTTAATGCCTCAAACATTGAGGAAGCATTAAACACATATATTCCCATCGATGCTAATACACGGTCACACTGTCCGTCCGTTGATCTTAGTTCTTCGGGAACTAAACTTGATATTACTTCCGGATCGGTTGGTTTTTCTACAAAATCTGTAATTCTGGCTTCCTCGCCAATACTTAAAAGACCAAGCCCCGAAGCTTCATCAGTTGATACTGGTTTAGCGGCAACCGTAACTTCTGCTCCTCTTGCTAAATGCTCTTTCACCATTTTGGAAATGTCCATTCGGTACAATTGATCTCCAGAAAGAATAACAAAAATATCATCCGGCTTGGCGTTAAAGTGCATAATATTCCTGCGCACTGCATCTGCAGTGCCTTGGTACCAGTCATCTCCATGCTCTGTCTGTTCGGCCGACAGGATTTCAACAAAGCCTCGCCCAAAACGATCAAAACGGTACGCATCTTGAACGTGTCGATGCAGGGAGGCGGTATTAAATTGGCTTAGTAAATAGATTCTATTGTAACCCGAATTAATACAATTACTAATCGGTATATCAACCAATCGATACTTCCCCGCTAAGGGAACGGCAGGTTTGCACCTTAATTTAGTTAATGGATACAAACGAGTACCTCGTCCACCTCCCATAATAACACAATGTACTTGTCTTTTCATTTTATACTTTCTTTGTTCTTGCTCGTCTTTCTTTTTTTCTTCCTGTTACAATATATGTGGAAATTGAAAACAGCATTCGTGCAATCACAAAAGGTTACTTCCTTCCTTAACAGCACATAAGTTGGGCATATTTCTTAACATTCTTACGAACCAGTTTAATAATTAGACACAATTTGATGCACACTTTACCTTCTCTAGAAGATTTTATAAATCAATCGAAAGAATTCGATGTTATTGCGGTTCGGGCCGAGTTTACTGCAGACGCGGAGACTCCCCTTTCTGCATACGCAAAGCTTTCAAAAAATAAACCGGCATTCCTCTTTGAATCAGTAGTCGGGGGCGAACAAGTCAGCCGATTTTCTTTCGTGGGGTGTAATCCAAAAAAGATCATCTCCTGTGGACAAAAGGAGACTGTAATAAACGAACTTGGCAATGCGCCTAAAACGATACCTACTCCAGAAGATCCACTTACCATTATTGAAGAGGAGTTGCATGGATTGAATTATTTAGGCTTTGACGATGAAACCAGATTTTCAGGAGGTGCGGTTGGCTATATTTCCTATGAGTATGCAAATCGAATAGAACCAACCGTTCCCATTCATGAGAAGGACGATTTGAACCTACCCATTCTCTACTTCATGATCGCAGATCTTGTTCTTGTATTTGATCATGCCCACCAGTCATTAACGATCTGTGCAAACGCGACTCCAGGCAATGACCCTACAATTGCATACCGGGAAGCTTGCATACGTATTCAAGAGACAATTGATCTCTTAGCATTACCCTCCAATCTTACTCCCGCCTCCATTCAGGGAAACGAAAGCATTGAAAATGTAAAAGGAAATCTGTCTAAGGAAGAGTTTGAAGAACTGGTAAATAAAACAAAGGAATTCATCCGGTCTGGGGATGTGATTCAAACTGTTCTTTCGCAGCGTTTCTCGATTCCCTATTCCGGCCCTCCCATTAACCTTTACCGTGCTATTCGTGCCATCAATCCCTCCCCCTATATGTTTTTACTGGAGGGAGAAGATTTTTCCGTGGTGGGGGCGTCTCCCGAGGTCCATGTTCGACTTACTGGTGAAGATGTACTCATCAGACCGATCGCAGGAACCCGTCCAAGAGGAAAAAATGAAAAGGAGGACAAAGAACTCGAGATTGACCTCCTGGCGGATGAAAAAGAAAAGGCCGAGCATTTAATGCTAGTCGATTTAGCAAGAAACGACATCGGTCGGGTATGCCAAGTGGGGACAGTAAAAGCAGCAGAATATATGTCTATCGAGAGATATTCTCATGTGATGCACATTGTATCTCAGGTAGTTGGCAAGATTGACCCTAGTTTAAATGCATTCGATCTATTGCGTGCGACATTTCCGGCTGGCACCGTAAGCGGTGCACCCAAGGTAAGAGCAATGCAAATTATTGCGGAGTTTGAAAAAATCCAAAGAAATATTTATGCCGGGGCGCTTGGGTATTTTGGATACGAGGGTAATCATGATTCATGTATTGCCATCCGAACCGCTATTATTTCAAAAGACACACTACATCTACAGGCTGGAGCAGGTATTGTCTCGGATTCAATACCTGAAAACGAATACCAGGAAACTCTTAATAAAGCGAAAGGCATGCTAAAAGCACTTGCACTTGCCGAAAAAATTTCATCTTAATTCTGTCATTAAAATTTTACTATATGCAAAACCCAGAACAAGAATCCCTCAACATTTACTTACAACAAATTTCAGTAATTCCTCTGATTACTGTTCAGGAAGAAATTGAGTTAGCCGGACTGATCCAAAAAGGAGATGTAAAAGCACGGGAAAAAATGATTACCGCCAATCTTCGACTTGTTGTAAAGATTGCTCAACAATATGCAAATATTGGTCTATCTCTTTTGGATTTGATAAACGAAGGAAATATCGGATTAATGAAGGCCGTTGAAAGATTCGATCCTTCGAAAGGCGGAAAACTAAGCACTTATGGATCTTGGTGGATTAAACAATCGATAAAAAGAGCTTTGGCCAACCAAAGTAAGACCATTCGCTTGCCGGTTCACATGGTCGATCGAGTGATGCAAATGAGAAGAACTTCGGCAGAATTATCGGAACGATTAGGACGAGATCCAACTGACGAGGAACTGGCTTCAGAAATGAATTTACCAATCTCTCGGGTTGCACACCTTAAATCGGTAAGCAAAAAGCCAGCCTCCCTCGACTCTCCCTTGGGAGAAGATGAGAACTCGACTTTAGGAGAAGTCGTCGCGGATGATAATGCGATCAATCCATTCGAACAACTTCAGAGCAAAAGTTTAATTGGTGATGTAAATATCGTACTCGCGATGCTTGATCCACGAGAAGCCGACATTATTCGCCTGAGATTTGGCTTGGAGGGACGAGACCCCCTTACTCTCGAACAGGTTGGAGCAAAAATCGGCGTAACTCGAGAAAGAGTACGACAACTACAAGAACAAGCCCTCCGGCAACTGCGTAAGGAAATGGCAACATTTGAGAAACAAAGAACCGCAGAAGAGATCAAGGAAGAAAAACGGATTGAAGAAAGAGGCAGAAT
>CAJQKB010000106.1 GCA_905478775.1 uncultured Opitutales bacterium
CTCCCGGAGGAGATCCAGTGAGCCTTTGTATTTTAACGATTCCATTATACATTCTATACGAATTAGCGATTATTACAGGTTCGATAATTGAAGTTAGAAAAAAAAGAAAGGAGTGGATTGAATGGGATGAGAGTATTCAAGGACCCAAACCTGACAAACCAACAACTCGGAATAAGGGCGCCTGGATCCTTTATTTATCAATCATTATAATAGTCGGTTCACTGAGTATTTTTGCTTTTCAGAATAAAAAACTGATCGAGCCGTGGATTGAATCGTTTCGTAAATTTGGTCAATTTACGGAAACAGAAACAACAGAGCCAAATAAAATTCAACCCAGTACTGCATTCCAGGAGGAGAACGTCACCGCATTACCAACTCTTTCTGGTCAAAAGGAATTCCTGCTTCAATTGTCCCCAATTGATGAAAACATTTCTTTCGAACAAAACCAAACCATCCTTTTCCGGGCACAAATCTTTCAACAAGATTGAGCTACAAATAAATTAATTGGGAAAATCTAATCTTCACTACTAATTCTCACCTCAGATGGTTGATAATAAAAGCAAAATTTTAAAACTTGGAAAATCCCTAAAGTCATTTCGTAAACAAAAAGGGCTTACCCAACCTGAACTTGCTAATTTGAGTGGAGTTTCCACCTCCATTGTTAACGATCTGGAAAATGGTATCCGAACGGCGGGTTGCAAGACATTGAATAAGATTGCCCGTGGTCTTGAATTAAATGACGAAGATAGGTTTCGACTCATTTTAAAGGCGCTCGAACTTTCAAAAAGAGATTTTGTAATTCCAGACTTTGCGACATTCCCTCCGGAGATTATAAACTTTCTACCTTACATACTGGCGAAAAATGGAATCCAGCCTAAGAGAATTAAAAATGTGGAGCTTGCGCCGGATGATAAGGGTGGAATTCAAATTACAACCACAGATGATTTAACTCTCTCGATCGAGATCAAACTCACTAAGAAAAATTAAGTGGTAAAGAAGAGTGGATAAAGTTCGATTAGATCGGTTTTTATGGGCTTCCCGTTTTTATAAAACCCGGTCGCTATCGACTGACGCATGTAAAAGAAACTGGATTAGCGTAAATGATTTAACTGCAAAGCCGTCTAAAGAGGTGCGGATCGGTGATATAATTAAAATAAAAAAATCCTCTCATTTCAGGTCGATCAAAATAATTGTTCTCCTTAACAAACGGGTCGGAGCGAGTAAAGTAGAGGACTATATTGAGGATATTACTTCTCCCGAAGAGATTGAGAAGGAACGGGAGCACAACCAAAACCGAAAACTTTTCAATCTCTCTACATCTCATAAAGGTAGACCATCCAAGAAACAAAGAAGAGACCTTGAAGAATTTCTTTACCATGGAGGGGAAGATTAATCGGTATTAATCAATGAAACACATAACCCTCTAAAATATCATATTTCAACTTGAACTACCGATAAGAAATTAGAATTAAAAATTAGATTTCCTTTTTTCACCAAATATGCGTTAAATCGACCACTCCAAGTTAAAACCTACCTCCCATCACCTCCAACCATCATTTGCTTTAATCAATAAAGGATTGTATTAATATTTTTGTATTCCATAAATCCAATGCGAGTAGAGTGGAGCAAGTTTTATTTGTAAATTGCGCCGGTTGAAAGGATGACTTTGTTTTTAGAAATTGAAAAATTCAATCACTCAAGGGATGGGAGTATCGTTATTTTTTAATCCGAAAATACTACATGTGGAATATCTTGACCAAGATCTATTGTAAAAATACTTGCAAGAAACTTTAAGCATCGGCATTAAAAAGAATGATGAACAAGATTATATTCCCTTTTCTCGCAAGTTTGCTTGTATGCCTTTTTTCATCTTGTATTCAAACAAGTCCATCCTCAAAGGGTAACCCAAGCAGAGACAAGACTGTAATGCTCCACTGGTTAGACTTAGATGACCAAGGAATTGTTCGACTAACTGGAAACGACGGAAATGTTTCGAAATCAAGCAACCCCTTTACCGGTGAGGCGATTGAAACATTTGAACAAAGCCCGACAAAATCAGTATCCGAATGGAAAGAAGGAAAGAAACACGGTACTACAACCGAGTATTTTTACAACGGACGAAAAAGAAGAATTATCAATTACAAAAATGGCATTAAGCACGGCATTGCAGAAGAATATAGAATAACCGGGGAATTACTCCGCAGGGAAACCTATCAAGAGGGTAACCTTAATGGTCCTAAAAGCGAATGGCACCCCAATGGTGCGAAAATTTTAGAAGTTCAAATGAGAAATGCCAAACCTCATGGCGAGGCACTTGAATGGTATCCAGATGGTTTGGAAAAATCGTCCACCATATATCGTCACGGTCTTCGTGAGGGCCCCTCCTCCGAGTGGTACACCAACGGGCAAAGAAAACTCGGACTTTTTTACCAAAAAGATAAACAACACGGCCAAAGAACAATTTGGTATGAAGATGGACAAAAAAGATTAACCGCTCAGTTTGAAGAGGATATGATGGAAGGAAATTCACAGGGTTGGTTTCCAGGTGGACAACAACAATTTGATTATAACTTCAGGAAAAATCTTGAACATGGTGTCTGCACTGAATGGAACTCGGAAGGCAAAAAGATTTCAGAAATCCGGTTTGTTGACGGTTCTCCCTCTCAAAACTTATTAACCGGTGAAAAAATTATTACCCCGGCAGCCGAAAAAGAAGATCCATCTAGTTCCTCCATTCCTAGTACAGAAAATGCGACTCCATTATTAAATCCTTCCGCTAATCCTACCAATGAAGGAGTATTCGCCCCTCCTTCCCTAAATAACGATACTCGAAATTCACAAAATACGATTTCCAAGGAATTACCCACAAACCCTACACCGGAAACCGAAAAGGAAACCTTAGTTCCACCTCCTCCTACAATACCAATTAATCCAGTTTCTAATGACATAGCAGTCCCACAGGCAGAACCGTCGAGTGCTCCTCCACTTACTGCCCCTACTGTGCCCGGTTTCAATCCATTTGAAGATGAGCCCTCAAAACCTAAGGTAAATCCAATTGAGCAACAACCCATTGAAGTAATTCCGACACCTCCGCTCCCCCCTCCTCCTCCCCCCTCTTTTGATCCGTTTGAAGATAAACCTTTAGTGCCGAATCAGTCTGCACTCCCACCACCTCCTCCCCCTCCTTCGTTTAATCCGTTTGAAGACAATCTATCTCCTTCTTCAAAAACACCCGTTTTAGAAGAAACCACACCTCCGCCTCCGCCCCCTCCTCCTGGGAATATTAATCCATTTAACAACCCGTCTACCAGTCCTGCTCCTGACGCAAAAGGTACTCCATTTGATCCATTTGCGACCGAGGACGAAGCAACACAAGGAAAGGATTCTGATGTACCGCTCGGAGATGTATTTAATACTCCTCCACAAGCTTCTCCTACAGAAAGTGGTTTTGATAACATTCCGCCACCACCACCTCCTCCCCCTACTTTCAATCCTTTTGACCTGCCTCCGTTACCAGGAGAATAAAGTCGAGATTTAGTAAGGAATAGTAAAGGTTAATAGAACTTTCGAAAAAAGTGGCAGCCCGGCAGGGATTTGAACCCCGACTGAGAGTACCAAAAACTCCTGTGCTACCATTACACCACCGGGCTACTTCTTTTTAAAATGATCACAACTCAATTAAAGTCAAGATTCTTGCTTAAAAATAACTCACATTATGCCCAGTAAATTTAAAAGAATTATTCTTAAAATAAGTGGAGAAATCCTTGGTAGTAGAGAAGAGGGGGAACCCATTCACGCAAAATCATTGGAAAATATTTGCTCTGAGATTAAAGCTGTTTCTGATATGGGAGTTGAGGTTGGCCTGGTGGTTGGTGGAGGAAATATTTTTCGCGGATTACAGGGAAGCGATAAGGGAATTGATCGTACAACAGGCGACTCCATGGGCATGCTTGCCACTGTTATTAACGGTCTGGCATTGATGGATCGACTCGAAAAAATGGGCTCTGTAGTCCGGGTGCAAAGTGCGATTCCGATGGATAAATTAGCAGAACCCTACATCCAAAGACGAGCGATCAGACATTTAGAAAGAGGTCGAATTGTTATTTTTGTATCTGGAACCGGTAATCCATATTTTTCCACTGATACCACTGCCGCTCTACGAGCAAGTGAAATTTCGGCTGAAATTATCCTTAAAGCGACAAAAGTGGATGGTATTTACGATAAAGACCCACATAAATTTGATGATGCCGTAAGATTTGAAAGTCTCAGTTATATGGATTGCCTGGAAAAAAGACTCTCCGTTATGGACTCAACGGCATTTTCACTCTGCATGGATAATGGCATGCCAATCCTAGTCTTTGATCTGCAACAAAAACATTCGATTCGAATGGCTGTTGCAGGAGAAAAGATTGGTACCATTGTCAAATAAATCTTTCGACCAAAATCAAATTATACAACCCAGCCCAACCATGGAAACCTCACTAATTTTCGATAAGATGAATCAAGACATGAACAAGTCAATTGATCATGTAATGCATGAATTTAAAACCCTCCATACAGGAAAAGCAAATACCTCAATGGTGGAGAACATATCAGTTGATGTCTATGGTTCTGCAATGAAACTGCGTGATATCGCAGCAATTACCACCCCAGATGCAAGAACCATCCAAATTCAACCATGGGACAAAACAAGCTGTGCTCCGATTGAAAAAGCCCTTCTCGAAGCTAAGATCGGTATTACTCCTTTAATTACAGGGGAACTTATCCGCCTACCCATTCCTGAATTGAGTGGTGAGAGAAGAGAAGAATTATGTAAGGTGGCTCAAGGCTTTGCCGAGCAAAGCAGAGTGGGAGTCCGTGCCTCCAGAAAAGAAGCGATGGACGGTTTAAAGATAGCCCAGAAAGAGGGTCTACCCGAAGATGATTTTAAAAGATCAGAAAAAGAAGTTCAGAAAAACACTGATGATGCAGTGACCAAAATTAACGAAGCACTTGCTAGTAAAGAATCGGATCTTCGAAAAGTTTAAAATACTAATATCTTGGATCAGGTACGATTCTACTGGAATCAAATGAACCAGAAAATCCCGAAGATTCCTTGAAAAAAATAGTGATTAAACTGGGTACCGGTATTCTCTCTGCAGGCAGAGGAAATATCAGAACTGACCGAATGGAAGAATGGGCAAAGAGTATAGCAACTTTGTCCGCACAAGGTATTGAAACAATTATAGTAAGTTCTGGTGCAGTTGGATTAGGAATGGGAAAATTAGGGATTGAAGTAAGGCCCAAGGATTTATCCTTACTGCGGGCCTGTGCCTCAATTGGGCAATGCCTTCTCATGAACGCATGGAGTCAATCATTAGAAAAAGCCGGCTTGATTGCTTCGCAAGTTCTTTTAACCCGAGAGGATTTTGAAAGTAGGAAGCGATCACAAAAGGTGGAGGAAACTCTTTGTACACTTCTTAAGCAAAAGGTTGTTCCCGTAGTAAACGAAAATGATTCGGTAAGTGATGAAGAAATAAAATTTGGAGACAATGACGTTCTATCCGCATTACTTGCTTCCATCGGAAAAGCAGATTTTCTGATCATCCTATCCACAGCAACAGGATTAATGACCCACCCGACCTCCGGAACTCTAATTCCGTTCGTTGCAGAAATCACACCCTCCATTGAAGCTATGGCAAAAGGTACCCACAGTGCAACCGCAGTGGGCGGTATGGTTACCAAGATAGAGGCGGCAAAAATTGCCTGTGGGTCTGGATGTGCTGTTTTTATAGGAAGCGGTGAACAACCGGCAGAACTTTCCAGTATTATCAATGGGAGAAATGTGCAGGGGACTTTTTTTGCACCCACCGGACTTGAATTATCAGAAAGAAAAAAATGGGTTGCATTTTTCCCTACTCCGAAGGGTTCTTTAACAATAGATATCGGTGCCGAGGAAGCCATTATTGAAAAAGGAGGAAGTTTGCTTGCCATTGGCATTAGCAAAATTGAAGGAGATTTCGAAAAAGCGGACGTTGTAGAAATTAAAAATCAACAAGAACAAATTATTGCACGCGGAATTACTCGATTTAGTAAGCATGAATTACTGGGGCTTCAGGGTAAGCAAAATGAAGAAATCCTTGCCTTATTTCCTGGGAAAAATCGACCTGAAGTGATTCACCGGGATCATTTAGCACCATTACAGAGCGAAAAAAGCTGAATACGCTTGCCCGTTCATCCCCTTTTAGAGAAAGGTATTTCTCGTGTACGATTACGAAGATGATGAAGAAGATATGTTCGGTTCTCCGACTCCGCCCAAAAATGATGCAAAGATCGATTTTCAGGCGGAGCTTAACGCAGATCAATTCCAGGCGGTAACGGCTCCATTCGGGCCCGCTCTTGTTTTGGCTGGTGCCGGTTCTGGAAAAACAAGGACGCTCACTTACCGAGTTGCCTACTTGCTTACAGAGGGGGTCAGTCCCGAGGAAATCTTACTCCTCACATTCACCAATAAAGCATCCAAGCAAATGCTTGAGCGGGTCGAAGAACTTACCGGAGCGGGAGCTAACCGATTTCTCGGAGGTACATTTCACCATGTGGGTGGACAAGTTCTTAGACTTTTCGGAGATTCAATCGGTCTTCCGAGAAATTTTACTATTTTAGATGATGGAGATTCAGACGCCCTTCTTTCCGAGGTAATAAGGGACCTGGACCCCGATTTTTTTAAATCAAAAGAAAACCCCAAAGCAAAACCGATAAAAGGAATAATCAGTTATTCTCGAAATGTCATGGTACCAGTGGAAGAAGTAGCGAAAGGACGTTATCCATCCAATGGAGAATTGCTCGCTAAAATTGATGCCTTCACAAGGGAGTATCAAGATACTAAAATTAGTCGTGGCCTTGCAGATTATGATGATTTGTTGGTGCTGTGGCTTAAAGTACTCGAAACAAATCAAGAGGCGGCCCAATATTATCAACAACGATTTTCTCATATTTTAGTGGATGAATATCAAGATGTTAATTCTCTCCAATCGAAAATTATTGATAAGATAGGAATTAACCATCAGATAATGGCAGTGGGAGATGATGCACAATGTATTTATACCTGGCGGGGTGCTGATATGAATCAAATTATGGGATTTCCGGAAAGGCACCCGGGTACGAAAATCTTTAAGATTGAAACTAATTATCGAAGTTCTCCCGAAATTCTAAAGTTTGCCAATGGGATACTGGAAAATCGATCGACAGACGATAACTTTACCAAAACACTTAAACCGTCTCAACCCCATCAGGAACTTCCAGTTGTGGTTCCAACCGTAGATGGTTATCAACAGGCGAACTTCATCTTGTCAAAAGTCGAACAAATGGTTGATAACGGAACCAACTATCATGATATAGCAATTCTTTATCGTGCACATTATCACGCCATGGAGCTTCAGATCGAACTGTCTCGTCGGGATATTCCATTTGTGATCACGAGTGGTCTTCGATTTTTTGAACAAGCACATGTCAAAGACCTCGTTGCTCAACTGAGGTTTGTCGTAAATCCCAAAGATTTAACCGCGTTCCATCGATTTGCCTGCCTACTGCCAAAAGTGGGAGAAAAAACAGCTTCAAAATTACTCGGAATTGCAGAAAAAATTGCTGTCGATAAGGAAATCAAAATTACTGCTGCCCTATCCGAACCTGAAGTGGTGAAAAAAGTACCAGCAGATGCCAAGGAAGACTGGGTTGGATTGGTTGAGACATTACAAAGTATCGCTGAGCTTACTGCTACCGCAACGCCATCAAAAGTCGTCGATGAAGCAATTAATGGATGGTATCACGAATACTTGCATGCAACCTATGAAAATTGGCCACGAAGGGAAGAGGACTTAGAAAGCTTGGTTGATTTCGCGAGTAAATATGAAAATTTAGCGGAAATGCTTACCCAATTAATCCTGCTTAGTTCCGAATCCGGCGACCGCGTTGTTCGGAAGGGAGAAAGTTGCCTTAGACTCTCCACTATTCATCAATCTAAAGGTTTAGAATTTCGTCATGTATTTATTATCGGATTAGCCGATGGATTATTTCCAAACAAAAGAGCAATAGATGGGGAAGGCGACCTGGAAGAAGAGAGAAGACTTTTCTATGTTGCCTCTACTCGGGCAGAGCGTTCGCTACACCTTGTTTATCCTATGCTTTCGAGTCAGAATGGAACTCAAATTCGACTAATGCAGAGCCGATTCCTGAAAGAACTTCCCCAGACTCGCTATGAATTATACAATGTCCATGCCCAAAACGCTTTTGGCCGCCAATCGGGGTATGGAAGCAAATGGAGTCAATATGGTGGTGGGACAAGAAGAAGTGGAAATAATAGACGATCTTTTTAACGATCTAATCCATTCTTTAAGGCACGCCACGCTAGCAAACTACAGTCATGTCTGTCAGGAAATCGAATTATTGTTTGATATACAATTAAATCACCCGGTGGCGTAAACTCTTTTCCCAACTCTACATATTGGAGTATATCTCTGCACAGGTGAGACGATTCAAGTACATCCATACCATTAAGCTGAGAACACATAAGCGATGCACATGCTTGGGAGAGAGCGGAGCCTTGGCCAGAGAACCGAATCTTTTCTATAGTGGATTCACTTCTTACTAACTCGACCTTACAGGTATTTCCAGTCTTTTCACTCTGCCAAATACCGGTATGACTAAATTTTTCTAATTTTCCTTGAAAAAGTGGGGACCGAGCATGTTCCTCCAATATTTCACGATGGAGCGGATCTTCTCTCTCCATTCTTTAAAAAGTATTCTTCCACATCATCGACTCAACAGGCTTTGGCGAGCGTTGGTTATACTTTGCTGAAGCCTTACTTGAATAATCCACTTCAACATCGCCCTCCACCATAAAATAAATGAGTTGGCCAATTGGCATACCAGCGTACACCCGGACTGATTGTGAAACTGAAATTTCGAGAGTCCAATGATTACAAAATCCAACATCCCCTTTTCCTGCTGTGGCATGAATATCGATCCCAAGGCGACCAACACTTGATTTACCTTCTAAAAAGGGCACGCATTGATGGGTTTCTGTATATTCTAGAGTGGATCCAAGATATGTTTTGCCGGGATTTAAGACAATGCCCGTTTGGTCAATTTCGAAGTGTTTGACCTGATTGTGTCGCTTTGCGTCAATAACATCGTCTACATAACAGGCTAGAAATTTAGATAAGTGAACATCATAACTATTGGTGCCAAGACAGGAGCGATCATAAGGTTCAATCACAATATCCTTCTTTTCTATGGCATGAAGAATTGAGGAATCAGAAAGAATCATAATTTATGTAATTGAAGATTAGTAACGGCAAAGCACACATGTAAAGTTTTATGCAATTTTAAACTTTCCATACAAGGTGTCAGTATGAGTAGTCTAACACAAAACCGCCATACACTTTATAGCATCTCCCTTGAAAAATGACAGGGAGAAAGAAAGACTCTAGGCGAATGGTCTGTAAACACCAGGTGCAGGGACAGGGTATTCACCCTTTTCATCAGGAGCAACCGGAGGGGCACTATCCCAAGTATAATCGTCAATACCAGGTGCATAATCTCTTCCCTTTTTCATTAGGTCATCCGCAATAATTTCTTTACCGGAATAGCAGGCTTCACGACCCAATATTGCTGTAAAAGTACTCATGGCACCATACTCAGCCTCATTGTAGTACTCTCCCTTATGCAGGGCTTCAATCAAATCCTTCTGTTCTTGGTAATGGCCTCCACCAGCACCGCGAATCCGAATAGGATCACCCGCGAAGGGTTCTATGTGACTGGCAACCTTACAGGTTCCCTTCGAACCATGAGCATACTCTGCAACATGGGACCATCCTCCTTTAAGGTGTCGGCCTTGGCTAAACATTTTTGTCCCGTCCGGAAATGTGTATTCAACAAAAGTATGATCAAAAATTTGGGAAAGCTTTCGATCTCCCCCCATTCTCATTTCACTTCCCCCCATACCGTTCGCTTTGATCGGATACATCCCCTTTATCCAGCAACCTGCATCCAAGTTGTGTATATGTTGCTCACAAATTTGATCACCGGATGCCCAGGTAAAATGATACCAGTTGTTCACTTGATACTCCATCTCGGTCATGCCTGGTTGTTTCCCACGATGCCAAATAGAATTACCATTCCAATACACACGAAGCATATTGATATCTCCAATGACCCCATCTTGAAGTTGTTTAACGCAATCAATGTAGCGTTCTTCGTGCCGACGCTGTAATCCAATACCCACCGTAAGACCTTTTTCCTTTGCTTTCTTCGCGGAGGCCAATACACGACGAATTCCAGTTACATCACTGGCAACCGGTTTTTCCATAAAAACTTTTTTGCCTTGGTTTATCGCGTATTCAAACTGCTGAGGCTTGAAGCCTGGAGGAGTTGCAATTACAACCATGTCTACATCTTCATTGATCGCCTGCTTGTATCCGTCTAAGCCACCAAAGATTCTCCCCTCAACATCAATACGGTCCTCTCCGTATTTCTTCTTCATCGCGGCAATTTTATTCGCTGATTTTTCAGGGAACGCGTCCGCGATTGCAACCAGCTTTGTTTTGCAGCGAAGATTCTTATTTTTTTCTAAATCCATGGGTGCATCTAGAATTTGAGTAATCGCACCGGTACCGCGGCCACCAAGTCCAATCGCAGCAACTCGTATTGTGTCACTTTGAAGAGCTTCGCCTCTTGCAACATAGGGAAAGGATGCGGCTGCACCTGCGATTGCTGAGGTACCAATGAATTTTCTACGACTTACAGATTCTGTTTCTTTCATATGAATTATAATAGATTAATTGAGGAATTTTGAGAATTTTAATTTAAGTTTCTTGATTGAGGAATTGATTTGGATGGCCCTTTTATATCGCCTAGTGCCCATTGAATTCCATCGAGAAAGTGTTGCAACATAAATGGTGTCCACCAGGTTGCTTTGTTATGACCAAAATTGGAATAAAAAACTCGTCCCTTTCCGTAAGAGCGAACCCAGGAAACAGGATAATCGTTTGTTTTGGAATTTCCTTTCTTATCTGTATTAACTGAATCAAGACCTATCAGTATACGAAGCTTGCTTCGATCATAGGCCTTATATTGATATATTTCATCCGAAAACATAAATTCTTTTTCTTTGAAAGCTTGATTGATAGGATGTTTTACATCTTCAACGAAAAACGGCCATTTACCACCGGCATTCCATGGATGCCCAGCAAAACATCCCCCAATCATATCGGTGTATTCCTGCCATTGAGACATTCCGCCATCCGAAGCGGCATGAAACCCAATAAAAGCTTTTCCATTCTTAATAAAATTTAGAATCGCATCCCGTTGAGACTTTTCAGTAAACGCCTTTTGTACATGAGTCGTATTATTAAAAATAATTGCATCATATTTTTTTAAACCTTCGGAGGTAAATTCTTTTGTCTCGAGAGTAAAAGTAGCTTCAAATGCCTGCGTTTTTTCAGCAAGTACACGTAAACCTTTAACACCAGTGGGGATCGAACTATGTTTAAAACCGCTTGGATGCGAATAAACTAGAACTTTTCGTGTTTTTTTTGGTTTAACTGAAGATTTCTCAGGTGCAGCGTTCTTAATTTTCAACAACTCATCATCAGGATTGGATAAAAGACCAGATACAACAAATAGGAGAAGACTAATTAAAGAAAATATAATTTTCATAAATGGATTAAGAGGGAATATATTTCATTCAAATGCAATTAGCTTTCTAAGCAAGCTAGGAAACAAATGATTAGGAAAAAAAATTCTACACACAGGATGGGCAGGTTCCAAAAACCTCCATAACATGAGCGATTTCAACAAACCCGAAGGACTTCGCTGTTTCCTCCAATTCTTCTCCCATACAAAGATCAATCCGTTCAGTCCTACCACAATTTCGACAAGTCAAATGATGATGATGGTCATGTCCGTGCCCAATACAGTAAACCTTAGTTCCGTTTTCACGCACGCCTCTCTGTACGACATTAATTTTCTCAAACTGTTCCAAACAACGGTAGGCAGTAACCAGGTCACAGGATTCTGAAGGCAGTTGAGCGAACGCTTCCTCCGCAGACATTGGGGAGTCAGCACTAGCTAAAACTTCCAGTATCGCCTTTCGCTGTTCTGTGACACGTAGTCCTTTCTCTCGAAGAAGTGTTATTCCATTTTCAACCAATTCTGACATTTGTTCTATGATTACTATTGCACTGATTTGAGCAATACAGAATGAAGCTTTTGTTACCGAAAATAAACTTTCTTAATTTTCGCATTGAATCGATTAGTAACTCCCATTAGCACTCTGAAATGAGTCGTTTACTTTTTCTATGTCCAATGATTGCCTGCTTATTTAGCATTCATTTATATTCAAATACCAATGACAAGCTGATTACTACTTATGCGGCACAATCTGTAAAAAAAGAACAAAACAAAAATTTCCTTTATCGAACATCTGCCCCTACCAAAATGGTTAAAGGAAAAAAATATCCTTTGTTGGTATTCTTCCATGGAGCCGGAGGGCGGGGCCAAGACAACCAAGGACAGTTGACCGATGCCGGAGCAATCCTAGCATTTGAACAACAAGGCGTTCGTTCCAAAAGAAAATCTCATATCTTCGCAGGGCAAGTTCCAAGGGGTGAACGATGGGTTGATGTCCATTGGAGCCTTCTCGGTCATAGAATGCCAAAAATCTCTAATTCTATGAAAATGGCATTTAAGGAAATTGATTCTTATGTTCAAAATCCAAAAAACCAAGTCGATCCAAATCGAATTTATGCAATGGGACTATCTATGGGAGGCTATGGCACATGGGATGCAATTCAACGCAGACCTGATTTCTTTGCTGCCGCCGTTCCTATTTGCGGAGGTGGAGACAAAAGTCTTGGTGGGAAAATTTCCAAAATCCCCATATGGGCATGGCATGGAGACAAGGATACGGTCATAAAACCGAGTCGATCGAGAGACATGATCCAGGCTGTAAAAGAAGCAGGAGGCTCAGCAAAGTATTCCGAAATAAAGGGCCGCGGTCATAACTCATGGGTTGATGTCTGGAACTCAGCCGAACTTTGGGACTGGCTTTACTCACAAAACAGCTAGCAAAAAAGCTTTTCTTTTAAATCTTCAATGCCCACAAACCTCTGAGTAGGAAGAAATATTATTCCAATTTAGAAAATTAAGTTCTCTACTCACTGGTAATTTCATCCAAGAAAATTCGGCTAATTTCCCCATTACCATAACTTACTAATCTAGATGAAGTATTTTAAAATATTTCTTCTATTGGTAGGGAATTATTCTTACACAGACCTACTTTTAGCAGACCTTAAAACTAAGCCCAACATCATACTCTTTATGGCTGATGACATGGGCATTGGGGATACTGATGCGTACCTTAATATCAGCCTCGTTAAAGGATCTAAACCCGTTGGAAAAACCCTTAAAACTCCTAACATTGAAAAATTTGCCAAACAGGGAATTATTTTTACGGATGCCCATGCACCGGCATCTATGTGTAGTTCCACTCGATATTCTCTCTTAACCGGGCGACTCGCTCATCGGGCCTACCTTAAAAAACAGGGATGGCTCCCTCATGGTCCGAACCGACCCATGATTCAGAAGGCTCTGACCACTCTCCCCGAAATGCTCCAACGAAACGGCTACTACACTGGAGCTATCGGGAAATACCATGTCGGTATGGATTTCGATGATGGCCATGGTCAGCCTGCGGATGAATTTGACTA